>JBFFGE010000037.1:0-29123 GCA_041557595.1 Alphaproteobacteria bacterium | reverse complement strand
TTGCCGACCTCGATGAACATTTTCGATCCGGGCTTCTTCCAGGCCTTCTTGCTGACCGGCAACGTATCTTCGAGCGACATGTTGCCGTTCTTCAACTGCTCGAACAAAAGGTAGACGGTCATCAATTTTGTCATGGACGCCGGTTCCATCAATTCGTCCGCATTCTTGGCGAACAATTCGGTTCCGGTATCGTAGTCGACGATGATGACTTGCTTTGCGTTGGTCTGAAACGCCGCCGCCGTAATAGCGGTCGGCGCGATCCCGATGATCGTGCCAACAATCAGCAAAATATGCTTGATCTTGAAACGCATTCCTACCCTTCCCTCAACCTTCCCATGAATATCCTGGCCAAAAGCCTAATCGTGCGTGACGACTGTCGCGGGCGATACATGAGGGGCGATTGTGGCCAAAATTTGGGAAATCCTTTTGCCGCGGTCAATCGACCACGATGCGTGCCAGCGGCACGCCCGACGCCACGACGCGCGCCAGCAGATGATCGGCAGCGTCGATGGAGGCAACCGGGCCCAGCCGGACCCGGAACAGCCGGGCTTCTGCGGTCTCGATCTGCCTAATCGTGGTCGGCGCCAGTGTCTGCAGTCTGGTCTTGACCCGATGGGCATTGGCAAATTCTGAAAAAGCACCGGCCTGAACGAATACCTGCGGGTCTTTTTCGAGCGGCACGGTCATGACCTGCCCGTCGACCTTCGCCAGTTCCGCCGGCGTGCGCTCCACCGGCGGCGTCGGCTTCGCAATGGCGACGACCGTGTGATTGGGCGTCGGCGGCTGCACCTGGCGAATGCCCGGCGGGGCTTCCAGACGCTGGCTGGTAACCACCACCCGGGGCGCGGTCTTAGGGACAGGATGCTTGTCGGCAACGCGCGTCGGCGCGCCGGTCAGGCCGGCCGCAAGCCGCTGGCTTTCCCGCGGCAGGATTTCGACCCGGACGAGCGCCGTTCCTTGCTGAACAAATCCCAACAATTCTGCGCCCTTGCGCGACAGATCGATGATCCGTCCCGAACTGAAGGGGCCGCGGTCGTTCACTCGGACATTGATGACGCGGCCATTGCCCAAATTCGTTACCCGCACCATGCTCGGCAGCGGCAAGGTCTTGTGGGCGGCGCTCACCGCGTGCATGTCGTAGATTTCGCCGTTCGCCGTCGGCTTGCTGTGAAAGTCCTTGCCGTACCAGGAGGCAACGCCGGTTTCGTCATAGCGATAGTCGACTTTCGGCGTGTACCATTGACCGCCCACTTCATACGGCGAGCCGACCTTGTAGCGGCCCTTCGCGGGGTCGCTGGACATTTGCTTGACGGAGCCCGCCAGGAATTCGGTTTCCGCGCAACCGCCAATCGCGATTGCGAATGAGATGAGCATCGCGCCGCCGACCCGCCGATAGGGCTCGTACCGCATCTTGTTGTGGGTGTCTTTCGTCATAACCACTTTATGTTGGGTCAATTTGCAGTTTATATCCATTGAGTTCCATTACCGCAATCGGAAGGTTACCCGCCCCGGAGCTGATCCAGGAGGTCGGCGCTGGGAAAGCCGTCCGCCGGCAAATTCCTGGTTTTCTGGAACGCCCGAATTGCCGATCGGGTGAGCGGCCCGACAACGCCATCGGGTGTTCCGACCTGATAGCCTTGCGCGCCGAGGAGATCCTGCATTTCCTTGATCATATCCCGGCTCAAGGGTGTCTCCGTGGCGGGCCGTTTCCCTTGCAGCGGGCCGATACCCGCATAGCGGTCCGCAAGGTGGCCGACCGCCAGTGCATAGAGAACGGACCGGTTCCAATTCAGGATTCGGTAGAAATTGTCGTATACCAGGAATGCGGGTCCCTTGTGCCCGGCCGGCAGCACAATTGCCCCGTCGATCGCCACCGCCGGCAGGTTGCGCCCGTCGATGCGGCGCACGCCGAGTTTTTGCCAGGCGCCAAGCGGCTTGCGGATATCGAGCGAGGCCAAATCGTAGTTGAAATTCTTGGGCAAGCGGACTTCCCGGCCCCAGGACCGGCGATTCTTCCAGCCGATCTTGGAGAGATAGTTGGCGGCCGAGGCGAATACATCCGGCAGGCTGTTCCAGATGTCGCGGCGGCCGTCCCCGTCCTCGTCGATCGCATAGCGGACGAAGGTCGATGGGATGAACTGCAGGTGCCCCATGGCGCCGGCCCAGGATCCTTTCATCTGATCCGGCGAAATATCGCCGCGATCCAGGATCTGCAGCGCCTCGATAAGCTGCACGCGGAAGAATCGGGCCCGCCGCGGGTCATAGGCCAGCGTTACCAGCGCCTGGACCACGGGGTATCCGCCGAAATGATCGCCGAAATTGCTTTCCAGCCCCCAAAACGCCACGAGAAAGCGCGGCTGGACGCCGTATTTTTTCCAAACGGAATTCAGCAGTTTGCGATGTTTCTTGAGCAGTTCCTTGCCGCGCGAAATCCGTTTGTCATTGACGCGGAGATCGAGATATCGCCAGAAAGTCTGGGTAAATTCCGGCTGCCGCCGGTCGAGCTTGATGACCTTTTCGATCAGGGTCACGTCGCGCAACGCGGTGTCCAACGTCGCCTGCGACACGCCCTTGGCGCGGGCTTCGATTCGCAATGCGTCGAGCCACTTCTGAAATGCCTCGTCTGCATCGACTGCCGACGGCGCATCCGCCGTTTCGCTGGGCGCCGCGGCATTCGTCGTCGCGGCTGCCGCTTGCGCATGGGCGTCGTGACCGCCGAGCGAAAACAGGAGCGCCGCGGCCAGAAAAACGGCCTCGATGCGAGGCATGAAATCCCCCCCCAAAAGTGCAGAAACCCGGCCCGGCGTACGCCGCCGGACCGGGCCGTGGCAAATCATCGGGCTAATTTTTGAAGTAGTCGTATTTGCCGTTTTTCCATTCATACATTACGTAGCCTGGGGCGGTGACGTCGCCCTTCTTGTCGAAACCGATCGTGCCGAGCACCGTGTTGAACTTCATCGCCCGCAGGTTCTTGATGACGCTGTTGAGTTTGGTTCCCTTGGCCTTCTCGACGGCCGCCTGCCAAGCCTGAATAGCACCGTAGGTATAGAGCACATAGCCTTCCGGCTCGATGTTCTTCGCGCGGAACTTCTTGACGACGCCCGAGGCTGCGGGATTCTTGCGCGGATCCGGGCTGAATGTCATCAGCGTTCCCTCGCCGGCCTTGCCCGTGATATCCCAGTATTCGTTGGTGACCAGCGCGTCGCCGGACACCAGGCGGGTTTTCATTCCCTGCCCCCGCATCTGGCGGACCATGAGCCCGGCTTCGGTGTGGTAGCCGCCGACATACAGCACGTCGATGGCGGAGCCCTTCAGCTTGGAGACCAGCGCGGAATAATCCTTCTCGCCCGCGGTGTAGGCTTCGTACATGGCGTTCTTCACGCCCTGGCGCTTGAGAGACTTCACCGTCTCGTCGGCAAGGCCTTTGCCATAGGCGGTCTTATCGTGCACGACGGCGATTTTCTTACCCTTGAAGTGTTTGGCGAGAAACTTACCGGCGATATCGCCCTGTTGGTCGTCCCGTCCGCAGACGCGGAAGACGTTGTCGCCGCCTTCTTCGGTCAATTTCGGATTGGTCGACGCCGGCGAAATCTGCAGGACGCCCTCTTCCTCGTAAACCTTGGACGCCGGGATCGAGGAGCCGGAACAGAAATGGCCAGCAATCAGGACGACGCCCTTGCCAACCATCTGATTGGCAACCGCAACCGCCTGTTTCGGGTCGCAGGCGTCGTCGCCGACGAGCAATTCGATCTTTTGGCCCATCACGCCACCCTTGGCATTGATATCCGCGACAGCTTGTTCGGCGCCGGCCTTCATCTGTGCGCCGAAGGACGCATACTGCCCGGTCATCGGACCGACAACCGCAATCTTGAGGTCGGCATTCGCCGCGGTCGCGCTGAACGCGAGACCGACAATCGCTGCGGCAACTAGCAATTTACGCATTTTGAGGATTCTCCTGACACTGGAGTGATTGGGACTGAAGATATCATGGCTGCCGGTGCGCTCCGATTACGGCAGGTGAAACGAGTCTAGCATCGCGCCGCTAGGCATCAATCGCTTTCTCAAATATCTGGAATATTACGGCGATTTTATGGAGGAATCCCGGCCTTCGTCAGGCGCCGTCGATTCGACGCCAGCCAAACAGCCCTTTGTTTTCATAGAGCCAGGGATATTGCGAGACCATTTTGCGCGCCCGGGTCACGCCATACGCCGCCAGCCCGATGGCGACCAATGCGGCGCCGTCGATCAGGAAGCCGCCAATTGACAGCAAATCGGCCTGAAACAGGGACCAGACGATGAACCGGTCGGCCATGCCCAGCATCAGGCAGTAGACCACGACCCACCCGGCCGGGCGCCAGGTGGCGGCCAGCGCCTGCCCCGTTGCGAAGGCCGGAAAACCGAACAACCCCAAGGTAATGCCGACAAAGAGCGCCCAATCAAAAATGGTCGATTCTCCTGTGCGTCGGGGATGCCATATCAGTGACCGCCTTCGAGGTACGCGGCCCGCACTTCCGGGTTGGCGAGGAGTTCCGCGCCGGTTCCTTGCAAGGTGATTTGCCCGTTCACCATAACATAGGCGCGACCGGCCAGCTTCAATGCATGATACGCGTTTTGCTCAACCAGAAATATGGTCATGGACTGCGTTTTATTGATGTCCCGAATCACGTCGAAAATCTGTTTCACCACCATCGGCGCCAAGCCGAGCGATGGCTCGTCCAACAGCAGGAGCCGGGGCCGCGCCATCAACGCGCGGGCGATCGCCAGCATTTGCTGCTCGCCGCCCGAGAGCGTGCCGCCGCGCTGACCCTGCCGTTGCCGCAAAATCGGGAACATCTCGAAGGCGAGTTCGATATCGGCGTCGAAATTTTCGGGATCGGCCGTGACCGCGCCCATCTGCAGGTTTTCCAGCACCGACATGCGCGGAAAGATGCGCCGGCCCTCGGGCGCGTGGGCAATCCCCCGGCGGACGATTTCATGGGTCGGGCTGCGGGTAATGTCCCGGCCATCGAAGACGATCTGCCCCTGCGCCGCTTGCGGCGCGCCGCAAATGCTCATCAACAGCGTCGATTTCCCGGCGCCGTTCGCGCCGATCAGCGTCACGATTTCGCCCTCGGGAATGGTCAAATCGACGCCGCGCAGGGCCTCGATATTGCCGTAGAAGGTGTGGATGCCGGAGATGGTCAACAGGTTCATGATCCGAGTCGCGAGCGCGCCGCCATCACGTGGCCGGCGCGTCCCCCTCTCCATTGATCGCCAGGTCCGCCATGACTTCCGGCGGCAATTCTTCGTCTTCATCCTCTCCCAGATACGCCCGGATTACGGTCGGATCGTTGCGGACATGCTCCGGCGTTCCGTCGGAAATCTTGCGGCCATAGTCCAGTACGATGATGTGGTCGGAGATTCCCATCACGACGCTCATGTCGTGCTCGATCAGCAAGATGCCGATTTTGTGTTCGTTGCGAATAAACAGCAGCAGTTCGTTGAGTTCGAGCGATTCTGTCGGGTTCAGACCTGCCGCCGGCTCATCGAGGCAGAGCAGCGCGGGCCCGGTGCACATGGCGCGCGCGATCTCCAGTTTGCGTTGGGCGCCGTACGGCAGATTCCCGGCATCGATATCGGCGAGCGCGGTCAACCCCACCTGATCCAGCCAATAGCGCGCTTTCTCGACGGCGGCGCGTTCGGCGCGGCGGTAGCTCGCAAAGCCGAGCAAGCCCAATACGGTCATCCCGGACGCGCGCATCAACACGTTATGTTGCGCCACCAGCAGGTTCTCGAGCACGCTCATTTGCGGGAACAGGCGGATATTCTGAAAGGTCCGCGCCACCCCCGCCTTTTGCGCGATCCGGTAGCCTTCCATGCGTTCCAGCAGGAAATTCCGGTCGTCCCGGCGCAGCAGAAGTCGGCCGACGCTGGGACTGTAGAAGCCGGTGAGGCAATTGAAGACCGTGGTTTTGCCGGCCCCGTTCGGCCCGATAATCGCAGTGATTTCGCCGGTGCCCGCCGCGAAGGAAACATCGTCCACCGCGACCAGACCGCCGAACCGCATGGTCAGATGTTCGACTGTCAGGAGCGCCGCCGCGCCGCTCGGGATTTCCCAGGATTGATCCGTCACGGCGACGACCCCTTGATCTCGTCGCCCGGCGGGCCGTTCAGCCGAATCGTCGGATCGCGGTGTGCCAGCAAGCCGCGCGGTCGCCAAACCATGATCGCGACCATCCCGGCGCCGAAGGCCAGCATCCGGAAATGCTCCAGTTCGCGGAAGAACTCGGTCATACCGATCAGGAATACCGCCGCGAGCACGATGCCGAACTGGCTTCCCATGCCGCCCAGCACGACGATCGCGAGAATGATCGCCGATTCGATAAAGGTGAAGCTTTCCGGGCTGATAAAGCCCTGCCTTGTCGCGAAGAAGGAGCCGCCGAATCCGGCAAACATGGCGCCGATGGAAAACGCCGTCAGCTTCGTATTGCGGGCGTTGATGCCGAGCGACCGGCAGGCGATTTCATCCTCGCGCAAGGCTTCCCAGGCGCGTCCTACCGGCAATTTACGGATCCGCAGGGTGAAGAAATTGGTGATCAGGGCAAGCAGCAGGATCACGTAGTACAAGAAAATGATCCGCTGGATCGACGAGTATTCCAGGCCGAAGAACTGATGGAACGATGTCACGCCGTCCGGCGGATTGCGCTTGAACGGCAGGCCGAAGAAGCTCGGCCGCGGAATCCCCGATAACCCGTCCGGTCCCTTGGTCACCTCGTACCAGTTCAGCAGGATGATGCGGATAATCTCGCCGAAGCCGAGCGTAACGATGGCCAGATAGTCGCCCCGCAACCGCAAGACCGGAAATCCCAGAACGATGCCGAAAAATGCTGCGAACGCGCCCGCAAGTGGCAGGCATTGCCAGAACGTCAGGTCGAAATTGAGCGCCAGCAAGGCGTAGCTGTAGGCCCCTACGGCGTAAAACGCGACATAGCCGAGATCGAGCAGGCCCGCGAGACCAACAACGATATTGAGGCCCCATCCCAACATGACATAGGTCAAAACGAGGATCGCCATGTCCAGCAGCCAGCGGTCGACGAAGGGCAGCCACGGCCAGCAGAATGCCAGCCCCGCGAGCGCATAGGCGCCGCCGGCGAGCAGCGGCCGTGCATAGCGTTTGATCGACCAGCCGTGCGACGCCGCCTCCCGGGGCATGGTGCGGCGCTTTTCCTGCCACACGGTCAGCGCGATGCGCCCAAGGAATACGGACGCGACCGAGATCGCGACCAAGCCCCAGCGCTGCTCGAGCCCGATCCCCTGCCCCGTGCCGAGGCTGACCAGACGGAAGCCAAACAGCGGAATAGTGAGCGCGAAGGCGATCAGTGCCGTTATGCCCGCGTCTTTCAGGATCGACGTCACATCGAGACCCGATGGCGGCGGCGCGGTGTCGCTCGTCTCGACCGCCATCTTCCTAGACCTTCTCGATTTCCGGCTTGCCGAGCAGCCCGGTCGGCCGGAAAATCAGCACAAGAACCAGGATAACAAAGGCAGCCACATCCTTGTATTCAACGGTGAAATAGGCCGACCAGAATGTCTCGATCAGCCCGATCAACAAACCGCCGAGCATGGCCCCCGGCAAGGAACCGATGCCGCCGAGAACGGCTGCCGTGAACGCCTTGATGCCGGCGAGGAAGCCGATATAGAAATCGATGACGCCGTAATACAGGACGAACATCAGCCCCGCGACCGCGGCGAGCGCGGCGCCGCTCACGAAGGTCAGCGAAATCGTCCGGTCGACATTGATGCCCAACAGGGCGGCCATGCCGCGATCCTGCTCGCAGGCGCGCTGTGCGCGGCCCAGCGATGTGCGCGTGATCATCAGGGAAAATGCCGTCATCAGCACCAGCGTGACGACGATGATGCTGATTTGCATATAGCTGAGCGAAACCGTGAAGCCGTCGCGCTGCATGACTTCGAAGCCGCCCTGGACCACCGGCTGCAGCGGTTTGACCCGCGCGCCTTGCAGGATTTGCACATAGTTTTGCAGGAAGATCGACATGCCGATCGCCGAAATCAGCGGGGCAAGGCGGAACGATCCCCGCAGCGGCCGATAGGCCAGCCGCTCGACCGTCCAGCCATAGACCGCGGTAAACAGCATCGCCACCAGCAGGACGAGCAGCAGCGCCAGCGGAATCCAGGTCACCCCAAGGGCCGCCAGCAGCAAGAATGCGATCAGGGAGATGAAGGCGCCGATCATGAAAATCTCGCCATGGGCGAAATTGATCATGCCGATGATGCCGTAAACCATCGTATAGCCGATGGCGATCAGACCATAGATGGCGCCGAGCGTGACGCCGTTGATGAGCTGCTGGAGAAAGTACTCCATACAGGCCCCGCCCCTTTTTTTGTTCTACCGCGATCCCGGCCGGCCAGGATGGTATGCGGTGTCACGGCTGCGGTTCAGTGCAGCATATCCCATGGGAAGGTGCAACCGGCTGTCCCTCCTCCAACGCGCGCGGTTCGCCTAGCCACGGCATCGCCCGAATGATAAGAATTGCGCCGCAATGCCGCCGGCGCGATCAATGACCGGTGCATCGATGTCATTCAAGGAAAGCCGCCATGCCGCACAAACCCGCATCGTCCGCCTTGTCCCGTTTTACGGTTCTCGACTTGACCCGCGTCCGGTCGGGCCCGACCTGCGTACGCCAGCTGGCGGATTGGGGCGCCAACGTCATCAAGATCGAATTGCCGGAAGCGCTCGATGCGGCCGAGGCGTTGGGCGGCAATCGGCATGGACCTGATTTCCAGAACCTGCATCGCAACAAGCGGGCGATCACGCTTAATCTGAAGGATCCGGAAGGCTTGGAGATCTTCAAGAAACTCGTGGCGAGTGCGGATGTGGTGGTCGAGAACTACCGCCCAGACGTGAAGAACCGGCTCGGCATCGACTACGAATCGCTGGCCGCGGTCAATCCGCGCATCATCCTCGGCAGCATCTCGGGCTTTGGCCAGGACGGTCCATATGCCGGCCGTCCGGGATTCGATCAGATCGCCCAGGGCATGGGCGGGCTGATGTCGATCACCGGCCTGCCCGGCCAGGGGCCTGTCCGGGTCGGCATTCCGATCGCCGATCTCTGCGCCGGTCTGTTGTGCGCCCATGGCATTATGGTCGCCCTGCTGGAACGCGAGGAATCGGGCAAGGGTCAATGGGTGAACAGTTCGTTGCTGCTGGCGCAAATCTTCATGCTCGATTTCCAGGCGGCGCGCTGGACCATGTCGCAAGAGGTCGCGCAGCAAGCGGGCAACAACCATCCGACCAGCATTCCGACCGGCGTGTTCGAGACCAGCGACGGCCATATCAATCTGGCGGTGGCCGGCGGCGCGATCTGGGAACGTTTCTGCAAGGCCGCTGGCATGGAACACCTGCTCGAGAACCCGAACTACAAGACCGCGCCGGCGCGGTCGGAAAACCGGGATGCGCTGAACGCGGAAATCAACGACTTCACCCGCACCAAGGACAGCGCGACCTGGATCGAGATGTTGAACGAGGCCGGGGTACCCGCCGGGCCGATCTATTCGATCGATCAGGTGTTCGCCGATCCCCAGGTCAAGCATCTGGAAGCGGCGCAATCGGTGCACCATCCGGTGATCGGCGATATCGAGCTGGTGGCGCAGGCGGTCAAGCTGAGCCGCACGCCGAGCACGTTTGCGGTCGCGCCGCCGGAGCGCGGCGAGCATTCGGACGAAGTGATGCGCGATCTGGGTTACTCACCGGAACAGATTGCGGCGTTCCGCGAACGCAACGTCATCTGACGTCAGTTGATGACGAAGCCGAGCGGCCATCGCATACCCGATTTTCAGGCACTATGACGCCAAGGAGCAAAACATGAGCAGCGACAAACTGATCGCCGAGAAGGAAGGCGCGATCGGCTGGATCACCTTCAACAATCCGGCGAAACATAACGCGGTTTCAAAGGAGATGTGGGAAGGTCTTGCCGATGCGGTCGAGGCGTTCAACGCCGATGACGATGTGCGCGTGATCGTTCTCAAGGGCGCGGGCGACAAGGCGTTCGTCGCCGGTGCGGATATTTCCAAATTCGAGGATGAGCGGGCATCGCAGGATGCAATCAAGGCCTATGGCGATTCGGTGACCCGCGGCTACGACACGTTGAACGAGTCCGCAAAACCCACCATCGCGATGGTCCGGGGCTATTGTATCGGCGGCGGCACCGGCATCGCCATTTGCTGCGACATGCGAATTTGTTCCGAGGACGCCCAATTCGGCGTTCCCGCAGCGAAGCTCGGCCTCGGCTACAGCTACCAACACATTCGCAAGCTGGTCGATCTGGTCGGGCCGTCGGCCGCCAAGGAAATCTTCTACACCGCGCGCCGCTTCAACGCCGAGGAAGCGCGCCAGATGCGCCTCGCCAACCGGGTTCTGCCCGCGGCCGATTTGGAGGCCTATGTCCGCGATTACGCCGAGACGATCGCCGGGAATGCGCCGCTGACGGTCAAATCGGTAAAAAAGATCGTTGGCGAGATCGTCAAGGATCCGGAAAACCAGGATCTCGACCTGTGTCAGCAGCTCTATGACGGATGCTTCGACAGCGAGGACTATGTGGAAGGCCGGCGTGCCTTCATGGAAAAACGCAAGCCCAATTTCGTCGGGCGGTGACTGTATCCGGCGGACGGACTAACATTGCTGCCTGATCCATTTCACAATTTACCGGAGAGGCAATCGTCATGCCGACCGCGCAGAAATTGACCCTTCCGAAAGTAACGCCTGGGCAGCTTATCCAGGATTCGACCGCCTGGACGCCGGCGGATTTCAAGGGCGAGCGCTCCTGGGCGCGGCCGCTCGAAGGGGCGATGATCGCGGAAATCGCCGATGCGGCCAAGGAGGTGCTGCGCCGGAGCATCGTGCCGACGGACATCCGGGCCGCCGATTTCCCGCTCGAGAAAACCAAACCGCTGATCGATGCACTGTACCGCGATCTCGAAGCCGATTATGGCTTTGCCGTCCTGTCGGAATTTCCGGTCGACGAATTCGACGAGGTGACGCTGCAAGCCGCCTATTGCGGGCTTTGCTCCCATTTCGGCACCATTACCTTGCAGAACCGCGAGGGCGAATACCTGCTCGAGGTGACCGACAAGGGCAAAGCCTATGACGAGCAGATGCGGGGCTATCACAGCTCCGCCTACCTCAACTTCCACAATGACGGCACCAATACGGTCACCCTGCTGTGCCAGGAAACCGCCGTCGAAGGCGGGTTGAGCATGCTGCTCAGCGGGCCGACCACGTATAATGAGATCGTCCGGGAGCACCCGGAATATCTCGATATCCTGCATCGGGGCTTTCATCATCATCTGCGCAACCAGCGCGATCCGGACGATCCGGTCGTCACGCCGTACCGGACGCCGGTGTTCAGCTTCTACAACGACCTGTTCCACATGGCCTATGCCCGGCCGTCGATTAATTTCTGCGAGGCCGAGGGCATCGTCATCACGCCGCAGGAAAAGGCTGCGCTCGACTATTTCGATTCGGTGATCACCCGGCCCGAACTGGCCCTGTCGATGGAATTGCGCAAGGGCGACCTGCAATTCGTCAACAATTTCCTCGTGCTGCACTCGCGCACTGCCTACAAGGACGGCCCTAACCAGCGGCGCAAGCTGTTGCGGCTCTGGCTCGACGACGAGCACAGCCAGCGGCTCGGTCCGGGCAAGATGGATTGGTACCTGCCGGCGCAATCGCGGTTCACCCGGCTCGGCGGGCTCGACAGTCTGGAAATGGCGGCGGAATAGCGCTTCAGCCCATTAGCCGGCTCTATTCTGCGGAGGCGTCAGTGCTTTCTCCGGCACGTTTCCGTTGCTGCAGTGCACCGTGGGGCGCGTCCAGCGGCACTTGCAGGGCGTTGTTAAAGGCGTTGAAAAACCCGGCAATCGTAATCAACAGGGTCAATTCGACGAGCACCTCTTCATCGAAGGCGGCGTGCAACTCGTCGAACAGCGCATCGCGAATCCCATTGGCGTCGCGGGTCACCGCCAGGGCGTAATCGCGAACCAGGCGTTCCTCCCGATCGAGCCCGGGACATTCGGGATCGAGCAAGCGGTCGATCGTCGCATAGGACATGCCCGCATCGTTGAGGCGCACTGAATGCCGGCCGACGCAATGGGCGCATTCATTTGCCTTGGAAACGGTTACGACCGCCAGCTCGCGCAGGCGCCGGGGCACCACGCCGTCCGCCGCGAAACTGTCCATCAGATCCAGCACATGGCCAAGCTGGCGCGGCCGATGCGCCATCACCAACTGCCAGGTGGGATCGCCGCCGACCGCTTCCTGGCGAATTCTCAAGGTGTTGCGGATCGCTTTCGGCAAGGTGGAGAGATCGATTTCACGGACTCGGGGCATCGGCGATCCTGTGCTTTCGACTGTTCAACGATTGTGGACGGTTGACGGCGGGACCATCAATCCAAGAGGCGGTGCCGCCGGTGTTGGCCATGTCCAATACCGTATCAGCCGACCGGCCCGGTGGCGATGGTTTGCGTGTGTTCGCTCAGCTTCTATGCTGATGCGGTTCCCGACCGTACATTCGCCCTTCATCGATTGCCCATAGCGATGTCCTACAATCCCGTTCGGCTCGAACTGATCAAAAACGCGGTCGGCTCCGTGGTCGACGAGATGGTGCTGACCGTCATCCGGATCGCCTATTCGTCGATCATGAAGGATACCATGGACCTGTCGAGCGCCTTCTGCGACCGCCAGGGAAGGATGATCGCGCAAGGGCTCAGCGTGCCGCTGCATCTGGGCTCCATACCCGACGCCATGGACGCGGTGATTGCCGCCTATCCCGACGACCTCGGGCAAGGCGACGTGGTGATCCTCAACGACCCCTATCACGGCGGCATGCATCTGCCCGATATTTTCATGTTCCGGCCGGTCTTTGTCGGCGATCACCTGCTGGGATACGCCGTTCTTGTGGCGCATCACAACGACATGGGCGGACGGGTGCCGGGGTCGAGCGCGGCGGATTCGACGGAGATCTATCAGGAAGGGCTGAGGATCCCGCCCCTGAAGCTCTATGAGGGCGACCGCGTCAACCGCACGCTGATGGACATGATCGCGCTGAACGTGCGCCAGCCCGAAGTGATCCTGGGTGATATCCAGGCCCAGCTTGCCGCCTGCCGGACCTGCGAGCGCGGCATGATCGAAATCGCCGAACGCTACGGCGTCGAGGAACTCGAGCGGTATTTCGGCGAATTGCTGGATTACAGCGAACGCGCCGCCCGCGCCGCGATCACGGACATTCCCGACGGGATCTATCGATTTATCGACTATCTCGACGATGACGGGATCAATTTCGGCGTGCCCGTCAAGATTGCGGTGGCGCTGGAGGTCGAGGGCGACACCTTGACCGTCGACTTCGCCGGCACGTCGTCGCAGGTGGACGGGGCGATCAACGCAACCTTGTCGTTCGTAAAATCGGCCATCTATTTCGCCGTCCGCACGATCATGGAAGCGGACGTGCCGAATAGCGCGGGTTTCTTCCGGCCGATCGCAGTGATTGCCGAGTTGGGCTCCGTCGTGAACCCGCGCCCGCCGGCCGCCTGCGCCGCGCGTGGCGTCACCGGAATCCGCGTCGTCGATGCCCTGATGGGCGCTTTGGCGGACGCCGTGCCGCACCGGGTGCGCGCACCGGGCGAAGGGGGCACCACCAGCTACAGCATCGCGGGGTACGATGGGGATGGCGCCTACTCCCAGTTTCGCGAGGCGGTGATGGGCGCGTGGGGCGGCGGGTTGGCGCGCGAGGGCATCGACGGCGCGGCCAATCCGGCGCTGAACGTGGGCAATGCGCCGATCGAGGTGGTCGAAAACACCGCGCCGATCCGGGTCGAGCGCTATGAGCTGGTTGCCGACAGCGGCGGGCCGGGGAAATGGCGCGGCGGGATGTCGGTGCTGCGCCAGCTCCGGTATCTCGGTGAACGGGCGACCTTCCAGTTGCGATCCGACCGGCGCGATCACCGGCCGTTCGGGGTCGCAGGCGGCCAGCCCGGGGCGCCGTCGATGAACCTTTTCGATACCGCCGGGGCCTGGGAGGAATTGCCGACCAAATTCGTCCGGCCGATCCTGCGCGGCCAGGCGATGCGGCACGTCACCGCGGGCGCCGGCGGCTATGGCGATCCGTTCGCGCGCGACCCGGTCGCCGTGCTGGACGACGTCTGGAACGGCAAGGTGACGCCGCAAGGGGCGGAACGCCACTACCGGGTCGCGGTCACCGGGCCGCCCTGGAAAATCGACGAACCGCGAACCCGACATCTCCGCGGCGCAACCACGGGGTCCGCCGGCGATGACTGAGGGCGCCCTTTCCGGCACTAGGATTGGCGTGGATATCGGTGGCACTTTCACCGATCTGGTGTTCCTCGGGCCGGACGGCCGTCTCGAGAAACGCAAATTGCCCTCCACGCCCGACGACTATGCGCGCGCGATTGTCGACGGGGTGCGCGACTACCTGGCCGAAGCGGCCGCAACCGGCCGCATGCCGATTGCCGAGCTGGTGCATGCGACCACCGTGGCGACCAACGCCATCCTCGAACGCAAGGGCGTCCGGACGGCGCTGATTACGACGGCCGGATTTCGCGACGTGCTGGAACTGCGCCGTATTCGCATCCCCTCCTCCTATGACGTCGGTTGGCAAAAGCCGTTGCCGCTGGTTCCGCGCGGCCTTCGCTATGAGGTGACGGAACGGTTGGATGCTCAAGGCGATGTTCTGGAAATAATTAAAATCAATGATTTAGACAACATCATTGATGCGATTAAACAAGAAGATATCACCGCCGTTGCGGTTTGTTTCCTGCACGCCTACCGCAATCCGGCGCACGAACAGGCGGCGGCGGCCTATTTGCGCGAGCGGCTACCCGATATTCATATCTCCCTGTCGTCGGAGGTCTTGCCGGAAATTCAGGAATTCGAGCGCAGCAGCACAACCGTGGTCAATGCCTATGTCGGTCCGTTGATCGAGCGCTATCTCGCGGCCTTGCGGACGCAACTCCGGGACATCGGCGTCACGTCGCCGATCCTGGTGATGCAATCGAATGGCGGGCTGGTGCCCGCGCGAACGGCGGCGGAGCGCCCGGTTACGATCATCGAATCGGGTCCGGCGGCAGGTGTGGTGGCCGCGTCGCGTGCCGCACGGGCAGCGGGCGAAGACAACGTCATCACCCTCGATATGGGCGGCACGACGACCAAGGCGTCGATCATCGAACGCGGGCACATCCTGCGCGCCCGCGATTACGAGGTCGGCGCGCCGGTTTCGGTAAGCAGCCGGCTGGTGCGCGGCGGCGGCTACATGCTGCGCATTCCGGTAATCGACATCTCGGAGGTCGGCGCGGGCGGCGGCAGCATTGCCGAGATCGACGCCGCCGGCGCCTTGCGGGTCGGGCCGCGCAGTGCCGGCGCCTCCCCCGGCCCGGTGTGTTACGGCATGGGCAACACGGCGCCGACCGTCACCGACGCCAATCTTGTGCTCGGATACCTGCATGATGGCTCGCTCGCGGGTGGTGCGCTACAGGTCGACGGCCGGCTTGCCCGCGATGCCATCGCCACGCGGATCGCTGCGCCATTCGGCATGGAGGTGCTGGAAGCCGCGCACGGAATTCACACGGTGGCGAATTCGAATATGGTGCGCGCGATCAAATCCGTCTCCGTTGAACGCGGCCGCGACCCGGCGGATTTCGTCATGATGGCGTTCGGCGGCGCCGGGCCGATCCATGCGGCCGGTATTGCGCGTTCGCTCGGCATACGACGTGTGCTGATTCCTCCGGCGCCGGGCCTGTTCAGCGCCTTCGGCCTGCTCCGCGCCGCGGTGGAACATCACACGACCCGCACGGTGCTGACCCCGACCCGCGCGGCCGGCGCTTCGGCAATCCCCGGCGTATTCGCGGAGATGCGCGCTAACCTATTGAAACGAATAGAGGAAGAAGGCATCGTCGAATCCGCGGTATCATTCTCGGCAATGGCGGACATGCGGTATGCGGGACAGTCGTCCGAAATCATGGTGCCGTTTGCCCATGATCGGCCCCTCGACGCGGCATTGCCCGCTGCCGAGGCGGCTTTCGAGGCGGAATATGAGCGAAGTTATGGACATCGCTCGGAACGCGCGACCTTCGAACTGGTCAATTGCCACCTCGTCGCGACGGTTGCGCGCGGCGTCGAACAGGAAGGCGTCTGGCGGGACGTGGAAGACGCCTCCGGCGCCGGGACAGTCGAACGGCCGGTCTATTTCGGACCCGAAATCGGAGAAATGACGACTCGCATTCTGTCGCGCGCCGCCTTGACGGGAACGCCCTGCCCCGGCCCGCTGATCGTCGAGGAATATGATTCGACGGTTGTCGTTCCGCCGAATTCCGTGGTCGCGCTGGACGGTGCGGGAAACATCGTCATCGATATCGAATAGCGCCCACTCCACGGCGCCCTCCATCGGGTTTTTCGCACAATCGTCGAATATTCCAACCTTACGCGTTTGTAAGATTGACGAAAGCGCGCCGTAAGTACGGTGCCGTTACTTTCCGCAATGTGACCGGGACGGGTTGCTGCGGCAGACCATGTTCCTGTAGCCATCGTCGCGGTTCCGGCCCGGTCACACCTCGTTCCACGGAGATGGAGTAGAACCGATGGGCCTCAGATCACGTCTATTGCAAGGCTATACGACACGTTCCACGGTGATCGCGACGATGGCACTGATCGCCGCCGGCGGCGCTATCGGCCTGTTGAACGAAAACAATGTACAGGCGACCCCCAGCGCATCGGCAAAGATGGAAGCCCCGTCCGCCCTGCCGCGCAGTTTCTCGCAGGTCATCGAAAAGGTTGGTCCCGCCGTCGTCAGCATCCAGGTGACGCACACCCCGCAAATGGCGTCGGCGTCCGGCCAGGGCGGCGATCCCGCGGCAAGACCCGACGGGCCGGAAGAATTCCTGAAACGGTTCTTCGGCGGCGACCCGTCAGAACGGTTCCGCGGGCGGCCGGGACCGGGCAATCGGCAGTCGCAACCGATGCCCAAGCGATCCCTGCACGGCGCCGGGTCGGGCTTTATCATCGATCCGGCGGGCTACATCGTCACCAACGATCATGTGGTGCGCGGCAGCTCGGCAATCCGGGTGAAACTGCAGGATGGCACCGAATTGAAGGCCAAGTTGATCGGCCGGGACCGGCTCACCGATCTGGCGGTCCTGAAGGTCGATGCCGGACGCAAGCTCCCGAGCGTCGCGTTCAGCGAGGCGGCGGTGCCCAAAGTGGGCGATTGGGTGGTGACGATCGGCAATCCCTTCGGCCTCGGCCATTCGGTCACGGCGGGGATCGTCTCGGCGCATCACCGCAGCATCGGGCAAGGCCCGTATGACGACTTCATTCAGATCGACGCCGCGATCAACAAGGGAAATTCAGGCGGTCCCGCCTTCAGTATCGACGGCGCGGTGATCGGCGTGAACACCGCCATATTCTCGCCGACCGGCGGCAATATCGGCATCGGCTTTGCCATTCCCGCAGCGGCGGCCAAACGGGTCGTCACCGAACTGCGTGAAAAGGGTAAGGTTTCCCGAGGCTGGCTTGGCGTTCATATCCAATCGGCAACACCAGACCTGGCCGATAGCCTCGGCTTGGGCCGGCCGCGCGGGGCGATCGTCCCGCAAGTCTCCACCGGCGGCCCCGCCGATAAGGGCGGTGTGGTGCGGGGCGACCTTATTGTGTCGGTCGACGGCAATGTTGTGAAGAGCGCACGGGACCTGCCGCGAATGGTCGCGCAAATTCCGGCAGGCGATCCGGTCTCCCTGGGCATCGTGCGCAAGGGCAAGAAACTCAAACTCACCGCCACCATTGGAGCACGGCCGGAGGCGGCGGAACTGGCGTCGCTACCGATCGAGAAGCAAAACCTGATGGGCATGCAGTTGAGCCGGCTGGATGAGACCGCGCGGCGCCGGTTCGGCATCCCCGATACCGTTAAGGGCGTCGCCGTGGTGTCGGTCGCCGACGGTAGCCGCGCCGCGGAAAAGGGAATCGCGCCCGGCGACGTTATCGTCGAGGTCGGGAATGAGACCGTTGCGACGCCGGAAGACGTCCGGCTCAGGATCGATCGCGCGAAGGAACAGACCCGTAAGGCCGTGCTGATCCTGGTCAGCCGGCGTGCGGAACAGAGATTCGTCGCCCTCCCCCTGCGACGAGCCTGAGCCGGCCCGGGGCCTCCGACCCGATCCGGCAACCCTCCCGCCTTCCCCTGGGCGGGAGGGTTTTTTTCGAGGTTATCGCATCAAACTGTTCCGTTACATTCGATTACATATTTATATATAAATTCACTTGTAAAATTATATGCAATAATGTTACCCAGAACCGCTGATGCAACAATCCCGAAAACAACGGTATCGGAGGTTCTCGTGGTCAAACCGGATCGAAGCCGGATCAAGAGAATATTGATCGGCGGCGCCGCGGTAGCGGCCCTTGTCGCCCTCAGCGGCTGCCACTACTACGGCGGCCACCACGGCGGTGGCCATTATCGCGGCTACAAGGGAGGCCACGGCGGCGGTTATGGCAAAGACTACCGTCATCACCGCGGACACCGGCATCGCGGCGGACACGGCCGACGCTACTGATCGACAACCAGTTATCGGTTCTCGCCCGCAGGTTGGTACAGCCTGTCAACCGTTCTGAACGCCACGATACCATCGGTTTTGGGCAGCTGCGACGCTCTCGTCGCCCTCCGAAACATCACAATCCATCCAAAAAAGCGGGGCGTGCACCGGCTGCACGCCCCGTCTCGTGTGACCCAGGGGCACCCCCGCTTCCGCAGGGGCGCCGGAAGCCTATTCGGCCGATTCGGTTTCCGCCGCGGGCGCAACCGGCAGCGCCGCCGCCTGAACACCCTTTGACGTCGTGGCCGTCGCCTGTGCCGCTACGATTTGGCTTTGCTGATATTCGCGCGCCAGCGCCACGGCCTTCTGAGCCGACTTGAGCGCGGCCGGGCAAGGGCTTCCGGCCAATTGAAAGGCCATCGCGTTATCGTCGTCCATGCAGAGCCGGGCCTTTGCGGCTTTTGTATGTCCCTGCGCCCGCAATTCGCGCGAGTTCTTGAGCATGATGCAATTGCTGTCGGTCCAGGTGGTGCCGACGCTAAAGCCGAAGTTCATGCCCTGGGCGCCAATGCCGCTGGATCCCATGCAGGTATCGTTCGACGAGGTCAGCACCACGGGCGCGGCGCTTGACGCCGCGGCATCGTCGCCTTCGACAGTCACGGTCGAATTGCCGCCGCGTCCGCCCTCGGATGACGCCGTTGCGTTGCCGCCGGTCGCGGATGAATTCCCGCCGGTCGCGGTGGCGCTGCTGTTGTTGTTGTTAGTATTGGTGTTGTTATTGGTATTCGTATTTTGGTTGGAATTGGTGTTTGTGTTCGTGACGTTGCCGGAATTCGTCATCCGATTGTCATTGACCGTATTGTTGATCGTGTTGTGGTCGTTCGAACCCTGCAGGTTGATATTCACGCTGCCGCTCTGGGTAATATCGCCCACTCCTGAACTCGAACTGGAATTGGTATTCCCTGCGGCGGCCGCGGGGGCCGCATTCAAGGCAAAAACTGCGCTCAGCAAGATCACGGCGGCCGTCACACGATTCATCTCTCAATGCTCCATCTAAAATTCATTTTAGGGTGCTCTTTTGGGCACTTGTCTTATATTCGTAGTAATCCAACCGTTTTTACGGCGCAATTGAGTAAAAATACTAGTATTAATGGGATACGGCCGCTTAGTCAGATAGTATTAATTGAAAAAAATTGTCTTTTATTGGCAATTATTAGTTAATCTATTGAGATAGCGGCTCCACGCGTCCCTTCCAGGCGCCGCCCCGTCCGCGCCAATGGGCCAGGGCGGACTCCAAAGTCATCGCGCCGTACAGAGCACCGGCTATCGGCAAAAACGGGGCAAAAACGAGGGGTTGGCCGTACAGCCGGAGAATTGGCACAAAGCTCACGGTCATCAACAGCCATGCTGCGCCCGCCAGAAAGGCGGCGCCCGAATCGCCGTGCCAGGGCCAGGCGAGCGCGATGAGCGGCGGCGCAATATAGGTCATCGACATGCCAAGCAAGGTGCCGAAGAGGAGCGCTTTGGAATATCGCAGCTGCGTGTAGGCCGATCGCGCGACCATGCGCCAGATGCCGGGCAATCCATGATATGGCCGCAGGCTGGTAGCCGAGCGCGTCAGACCAAGCCAAATGCGTCCGCCCCCTTCCCGTCCACGGGTCTTGATCGCCTTGGCCAGCGAGCAATCGTCGATCAGGGCGCCTTGGATGGCGTCGAATCCGCCGATCTGGCCCAAGGCATCCTTGCGCAACAGAACGCAGCCGCCCGCCGCCGCCGCCAGCGAATCTCCGGCGTCGTTGACCCAGCGAAACGGATACAGCTTCTGGAAGAAATACACGAAGGCCGGGATCAGCAAACGAGCCCAAAGGCCGTCGGAAACGAGGACGACCATTTGCGATACCAGATCGAGATCCTCGGCCTCGGCCTTGCCGACGAGCCGGCGCAGATTGATCGGGTCGTGGGCAATATCCGCATCGGTCAACCAGATATATCGGGCGTCCAGCGCGCCGGCGGCGCGCAAGCCTTCCGATAGCGCCCACACCTTGCCTTTCCAACCGGGCGGCAAAGTCCGGGATCGAATTACCGTCAGGCCTTCCGGCCGCATCGTGACAGACGCCCCGCCGCGCGCTTGGCTTGCGGTCCCGTCAGTACTGTGGTCGTCGATCAAGAATACCCGGAGCTCCCCCGGATAGTCCTGGTTCAGCAGTGTCTCGATGCAGCGGCCGACGACCTCGGCTTCGTCCCGCGCCGGAACGAGCGCGACCACCGGCGGCCAGGTGTCCCGGGGGCCGGGCGTTCCGTCGAGGCGCTGATCGGCGCGCCAGAATCCGCCCCGCAATACGAACAGATATGCCCAAATCGTGAGCGAGGCGGCCGCGATGACGCTCCAATACATCATCGGCAATGGATACAGGCTTGCGCGATATCCGTCGAGCGCCTGTACGCCAAATGCGACCCGGTCGGTTTCCACCAATATCGGGCGGATTTTGATCCTAAATTCGGGTTTTTAACCAAATTTCAACCTCCCTAAATTAACCTTAAGAAATCGTGGAATCATAAAAAAATCATTCAATTCGGTGATAAGAAATGTTCAATAGCCATAAGTTTCAAGAGGTAGCGTATCGGCCCCGGCGCCCCAGGACGTCCAGCCGTGCCGAGGATGACCGGCGGCGAGCGCGGCGCACCCCATTAGACCTGACCGGATACATTACGACGCCGCAGAACAATCAAATCGTGCATTGCGATATCCTCGATTTCTCCGTGAAGGGCGCCAGGCTGCGTCCGACCGATGTGTCACAGGTCCCGAAATTCTTCGAATTGCGGATGCCGGGCCAGTCTTACCTTTGCGAGGTTATTCGCCGGAAAGGCGAACAGCTCGGCGTGCAGTTTCTTCAACACGCCTAACGAAGTCTCCACAGACCGGTCAGGTTGCGGCGCCGAAAGGCGTCCGGCGGCGCTCTCATTCATGGGGCTGTCCGGTACCCGTGCCCCCGTCGGGAAAGGTGTGAGTACCGCCAAATTGCCGGCTTTTGAAGTTATGGTTTATTGATCCGAATCAGGCCCCTTCGTACACTTGATGCAGAATTCTTGGCATTGATTACGATAGAGGAGACGGAGGATCATGGCCGGCTTTGCTCACCCATCCCTGTTTCGTCACTTGGCGGTTGCCGTTGCTGCAGTTGCGATTGCCGGTCCTGCACTCGCGCAACAGCATGGCAAGTTCATGAAGCGGTCCGCCACCGCGGAAGAATGGGTCAACGCGCTGAAGGCGAACCCGATGGGTCGAACCCGCGGCATCGTTATGGATGGCCCGGAGAAACCTGCGCCGAAACCCTCGGCTCAGGCGCTCATTACCTTTGAGTTCAATTCCGCGGTCCTGACGCCCGACGCGAAACAGCAGCTCGACAGCCTTGCGAAAGCGCTCACCACCGATGTCCTGAAGGACGACCGGTTCCGCATCGAAGGTCACACCGATGCGGTCGGTTCGGAGTCATACAATCTCCATTTGTCGGAGCGCCGCGCCGCGGCAGTGAAACGGTATTTGATGCAGATGGGATCGCTGGACGCCGAAAAGCTGCGGTCCGTGGGCAAGGGCGAACGCGATCTCTTCGACAAGAACAATCCCGAAGCGGCGATCAATCGGCGCGTCGTCATTACCAATCTCGGGCAATAGGCAAGCGGCGCTTCGCTCGATTGTGCCGGCACGGTTGCGCACAACATATTTGCCCCGCGGCCAGACAATTTAATCGTCGGGCTCATCTTCAGGAACGGGGCCGGTTGCGTTACAGGAGGTTTCAATGAAATTAAAAATTGCGTCGGTGACGGTTCTAGCGGTCGCTCTTGCCGGATTGGTATGGATCGCGGTGCCGTCGAAGAGCGATGCCAACAGCGCCCTGACCCTCGCCGGTCTTGAGCAAGCGCCCAAAACCGTTCAGCTCAAGAAGCGCAACGCGACCAAGCTGAAGGAGTGGCAGTGCATCTTGAAAAATCTGGGGAAACCGCAAACCGACAAGGCCGTGGATTTGCTGATTTCCGCATGCCGGGAACTGAATTAACGATCGCGTCGGCCGCTGAATAGGCGGTCATCGAATCTCGATTTCGGCGTTACCGGATTGTTTGCGCGTCACCGATTTGAGGGTGCCGCGCGCGGCAATCGATGCGTTTTCGGATGCGACGAATTCCGCCTTCTCCGCCGCGCCGGAAAACTCGGTCTCCGCATTGCCTTTGACGCGGATGGACGTCTGGTAGGCGCTGCCGGCAAATTTCACGTCCGAATTTTCATTCGCGACAATCGACAGGCGGTCCAAAGTGGTCCGTTGAATTCGTGCGGTGGCGTTTTCAGCCGCATCGAGGGAAAGCCGGCCGGCAAGCCGCTCGCCGGAAAGCGTCCCATTGCCGGATAAATTTATCTGATGTACGCCGGTTAGGCCGTCGAGTTTGATCCCGCCCATCGCGCGGTCGAAGTGAACAGAGATATGCTTCGGGGCAAAACTCTTGAAGGTGAGTGGAAGTAACTTCATCTCATCTTCAGAAAACGTTGAGAATTTATTTGCGTGGCTCTCAGAATTTCCAATATTGTTAATGATAATATTGCCGGACCCAACGACGATATTCTGTCGTTCCGGTATTATATTGTAATCGATCCGCGTCGATTCATCCCGAATTGTAAGAACATCATTCGCCACGTCGAATCGTACCGTATCGACCAATGTTCCCAGGCCGGTCAGGTCGATCCTTATCCCCGGGGTGTCGGTCGCGACGATTTCGAAATGTGCGAGCGACGCGGAAACGGTGATCGACCGGGCGTCGAACCGATGGGTTGCGGATTTGATTTTATGCTCCGCGGTGCGGTCCTCGTCCCGCGCGGCCCCCGGCCCCGCTCCGAAAATAGCCGCCGCAAGCAGCAGCCCCGCAATTCTGACGCCGAATGGGACTAAGCGCATCGGGACCCCTCCGCCGCTGCCGGCGCTGGACTATTGGATGGACACGGTCACCAGTTTTTCCGCGACCTTGCTTTTTTCGGATGCCGAATAGAACCCGCTCAACTCGGACAGGCTCTTCATTTTCAGCGGCACCAGATCGGTCTTAAGTCGTCCGTTCGACAGTTTGACGTCGAGATTCGTTCGGGCGGCGAAGCACCGGAACGATTGCGACGACCTCTCCACATCCGCGAGGATTGAAAAGCCCATCCGATCGCCGGGAATTCGCACTTCCTTGCCCCCGGCGACACGGGCATCGCGCGCGAAGCGGTTCGGGAAGACCCGTGAAATATTGCCAAGCGAATCCTTGTAATAGCAGTGCAGGTATCCGGAGTCGGAAAGCCTGACTTTCAGAGCGATCTTGTCGCCCTTGCGATAGATCGAGTTGGTCGCGCGGGCCGTCATCGAAATCTCGGGTTTTGCCGGTTCGGTGGCGGCCGATTTCTCCGCCGTACCGTTTGTATCGGGCAGTGCCGATTGGCGTTGTTCCGAGCGATCCGGCGCGGACAGCCGCTTGAAGGTCGCGGCGGCGGCCTCGGTCGGGTTGATCCGCGCCTGGTTCAGGGGCGCCGCGAATTTTTGCGACGACAAGGCGACGTATAGATTGAAATCGACGTCGCCGGTCGGAACCTGATTGTTCTTGGATTTGAAACGCTGAATCGCCAGCCGGGTCGCGCCGTCGTTTTTGCCGGTGGCCTCGCCTTGATAGTAGCCTGCCTGCTTTAGTTTCCGCTGAACGAAGGTAATGCGCTTCGGCGATTTCATCGAAGAGTAGGCCTTCTGCATTTCCTGAACCACCGCCGGTCGCGTCGAATCCAGGTCGAGACACTGCCAATAGGGCAGGCCCTCCTTGCGGCCGATCGTTTCGATCAAGCCGAGTTCGATGAGCGCGCGCACGGTTTGCTGCACGCCGTTTTTCCGACGATCGCTGACATCGTATGAGAGACCGAATTTCGAAACGGTGGCCTCGGCGCCGATTGCGGTTCCCTTGTTGGCCAGGGCAATCGTGTTGCTCACGCTCAGCCCGGGGATCATGTAGCGTTCGGGAAGCTTGCCGATGCTCATGTCGATCGTGACCAGGCCGACATTGAAATCCTTGCTGTAGCTGCCGCCGGCGCCGACGTCGCCGACCGAAAGGTCCGCGCCGATCGACGTTGTCTTATCGGCAATGCCGTCGTCGACCTGGGTGATGCCGCCGGTGATGAAATAGTCGGGAACGATCGAACCCAGGCCTTTGACATTGGAAGTGACGCCTTCCGGTGTCACCTGCCCCCATTCGATGAAATAAACCGCCTGGCTCTCGGCGGAAATGGTCGATATGGCGGTGACCATCATGTCCTTGGTTGCCGGTCCGGCGAAGGTGCCTTCCTGCGCGGTGGTGTAGATCTTGCCGGTTTTGTCCGGCAGGCCGCTCGACATGACCGAGAACGGGCGGACCCTGTTGTCCGCCAGCATACGACCGAAGCACCGCAGCGCTTCGTTCATGCCCGTATCGATGCGTTTTGCGTTGGCCTTCGGACGCGCGATTTGGACGACTTCCGCCGTTTGCGACGGCGGGTCTCCGGCGCAGGCCGACAGAACGA
This sequence comes from Alphaproteobacteria bacterium, assembly GCA_041557595.1. Classification (GTDB taxonomy): domain Bacteria; phylum Pseudomonadota; class Alphaproteobacteria; order UBA8366; family UBA8366; genus JAOTYV01. The sequence continues at coordinate 3,970 of JBFFGE010000037.1, read as the reverse complement.
AGGCCGCGCTCAGCGCAATTTTGAAAGTACTGTTCATTGGTCTTCTCTGCGGCTTATTTGCCGCATTTCCCCATGTTGACGATCGGCTTGTCGACCACCACCGTAATCTTGGTGTTTCCTGCGCGGCGCTTCTTGTTGACCTGATTGCCGATATTGACGCCGCATTCGCCGACGATCACACCGTCATTGGCGCCCTTCGACTTGTTGTTCTGGCGCGCCATGCGGGCTCTCAGCTTGGCCCGGAGGATGTCCCCCTTGGTTTCGGCGTCCTGGCCCTTACGGTCGAGGATGTCCCCCGCCGTTGCGGGATGCGGTGCGGCGATCGAGAGCGAGATTGCCACACAGGCGGCCGAAGCGGCGGCGGTCGCGAGCCGAAAGAATTGCTTTGTCATTGGTCATATCCTCCCTTCGTCACGCGGCCGATGCCGCTTCTTGATTGCCATTCGGTAGCGTTTGCTTACTTCACGCTGCCGATATTGTTCTGGATCTTGTTCTTGCTGCCGCCACGGATGGTGTTCTGGTTACCCTTGACGGTTACGTTCTGCTTGATCTTGCCTTTGAGATTCTTGCAGTCGACCGAGGCGATGTTGTTCTCGATCTTGTTCCTGTTACCGCCGCGGATCGTGTTGCCGCTGTTTTTGACGTTGACGGTCTGCTTCACACCTTTCGGACAACCTTGCGGCGCTGCCGATGCGACTTGCGGGATTGCGAACATCAGGGCCACGCCAAGCGCGCCGGTCATTACGGTAAGTTTAGTCATCAGAATATCCTCCGAGTTGCTCCCTGCCCGCCCCGCACAGTCACCGAGGTGACGGCGCGGCGCGCCAGGCTTCATGATCGAAAACTCTTATTTGAACGGGTACCAGCTTATATCAGGCTACCATCGGGCAACAACGAACCGAAGATATAGGCGGCGCGAAATTCGGTGGTACCAAAGTGCAAAAGGTTTAGATTATGAATTGAAATCGCGAAAAAAAATCGTTCTTCGATTTGGTGGTATCGCGGCAGAAGGCGCCGTTAACACCATTACCCCCGTGCGGGGCGGAATCCATATCCCGTTGAGATAGACTGATTAGGAAAACTTATCGAAATTGGTAGGCCGAAAGTTAGAACTCTACCCGCTTTTGCAAATTCTACCCGGCTTCATTGAACAGTCGGTCACGGTCGGGTTCGCCGGGACACCCAGCCCAGGGTTGCGCTCCACATCTTCAGGACGCGGTAATGCTCGCCGCGCCGTTCGAGCCAAAAGCGATTGTCGTGACGGCTTTCGAATTTTTGGAAATCGTGCGGTGACATTTGAAAATTCAGGCGGACTTCGACTTCGGTCGCGGTCCGGCGCACCACCTCATAGGATTCAACGTCGACGATGATGCCGCCGCGGGACGTATCCGGGCGATCGTGGAGGCTGCCCTCCGCTTCATAGTATGACTTGATCGCTGCAAGAATGCGTGGCCGTTCCCTGTCCGGCGTCTCGCCATCCGTTTGGACCGAACGTTGGCCCCGCTCCGGAGCCGATCCCGTGATGGCCATTGCGACTTCTCGCGTCATGCGGCGTTCGAGCGCGGCGATACGCTGTGTGCGCTCCTCGCATTCCGCCCAAGCCGCAGGATCGCGGTCGCGGGGGTCATGGATCTGCACTTCGCAGTCGCCATGCGGGCCTTGTTCCTTGAGTGCGTCGATACGGCTTTGCCATTGCAGCGCGATTTGTTTCGCCTTTTCCCCTCTTTTTCCCGGGGCGGCCGCGATGGGCGTTTGCGGCATCGGCTTCGTCCGCGTTGGCGGTACGGCGGCAACCGCTTTCTCCTTCGGTGGCGCCGGTTTGGCTTTCGGCGGTCGGGTCGGCGTCCCCTGAGGATTCGTCCGCTTCTTCAGGGTCGCGAGCCGGGACCGCGCCCAGGGCGCGAAGGCGCCGTTTGGAAATTGCGTCAGAAATTGCCGGAAATCGCCTGGATCGGCGCTGTCCTTGATCGAATTCCAGATCGACAATTCGATTTGTCGGGGATCGAACGCGGGCGCTGCGGGTTTGCCCTGCGGCTTCGGTTGTATGGCGGCGGTTTTTTGCGGCGACCCGAAATAGAAGTCACCGACCAGGGACGAATGGTCCCAAGGGACTTGCTTGCCCCTGGTCTTTTTCAGGACGGTGCTGCGCACCCGCCGCAGCATTTGTCCGACTTCCAATCCCGGGGTCGCGATGTGCTGCAAGAGCGCTTCCGTGAACGGGCTATGTTTGCCGTCGCCGTCCAGCGCCACGTTGCCCGGTTCCGTGGAATAGGAAATCAACGTGCCGACGCCGCTATTCATGCGCGCCAAGCCCTGGCCGATCGTTCCGGAGCGAGTCGCGCCGAGGCTCCGCGCGAGCGTCCGCGCCAGCGGATTGTCGCGGCAGGCGTCCAGAAAGACGAAATTGGTTTTCGCCTCCCGTTCCATCAGATCGACGACCACCTGCAGGTTGGTCGCCTCGAATTCCAGATCGAGCGTGGACCGCATCTTCGCATCGATCGGCACCAGGTAATTCTGTCCCCTAACCTGCAGCCCGTGACCGGCGTAAAAGAAAAGTGCGACATCGGCAGATTGCAACGCGCCGGCGAATTTCCGCACCGTCAGCCGCATTTCCGCGCTGGTCAGGTCGATTCCCCGTATGACCTCGAACCCGAGCCGCTGCAATACCGCCGCCATTTCCCGCGCGTCGTTTTTCGGGTTTTCGAGGCTCGGGGTGTTGCGATAACTTGAATTGCCGACCACCAGCGCAATCCGGCGCTCGGCCATGGCGGGACCGGCGTTCAGGAGAACCGTCGCCAAAATCGAAAATATCAACCCAAGCCGCAACATCGCGCTACATTCCACCGTGTGCAGTCCCCGTCGTCAACGATCCCACATGCACAGGGTCGCCGACAATAAGAGAACGGAAGTACCGCTAACGCGACACCCAACCGTCGGCCGATCCGCAATGCGAAGCCCTCCGGAAATAAAATGATGTCGTATTCCAGCCAAGCCGCAACGGGAATATCAATCGCAGTATTGTGCGCGGCGGGCTGGCGCCGCCCGATCTGGCGCTCGGCCGCGAAACAGCATGGATTGGCATTTGCGTCATGACGTCGTGGCTCGACCCGCTCCGCCGGACGCTGGATGATACCAGGGAGCCCGCAACATGCTTTTTCCGCGACGATGACGTCGGCTGGCACGATGCGCGCATGTTTCGGCTGTTGGAAGTTTTCGAGAAAGCGTCGGTGCCGCTGGATCTTGCCGTCATTCCCGCCGAAGTCACCGATACGCTCGCCCGCCGTTTGCGCGACAGGCTTCGTTCGGCGGCGGGACGGATGCGGGTCCATCAGCACGGTTACCGCCATGCCAACCATGAAGGCGTCGGCAGGAAGTGCGAATTCGGACCGTGTCGCCCGGCGGCGGACCAGGCGGCGGACCTGCAGGCCGGACAGCGCCGGATGATCGAGCTATTTCCGGAATTTTGCGACCCGATCTTCACGCCGCCCTGGAACCGCTGCACGCAAACGACCGCCGATCTGCTGGCGGCCCAAGGCTATCGGGCGCTGTCCCGTATGGACGGCGCGGCCGCGCTTCGTCTGGGCGGGTTGACCGAGATATCCGTGTGCGTCGACTGGTGCCGCTCGACGGCGGGTTCGGAAGGTCGGGGCCGATTGGCGTATCATGTGGCCGATCTGGTCATGCGCGCTGCGCCGGTCGGGATCATGCTGCACCACGCGGTCATGATATCCGCGGATCGGGCCGATTTGGCGGCGTTCCTCACCCTGCTCGGCAGCCATCCCAATGCACGCTGCGTTTCGATGCGATCCCAAATCGCAATGTCGGACGACGCGCACGGGGCTGCGACGCTATAGCGGACCCTCAAGGCGCAACCGGCTAGATCAACCTGCCTTTAATTATAATCAATTAAGGGCGGAATAGTTGATCGATTCTACAATGATAAAGCAGCTCATGGGCGCCCAAACGGGGC
>JBFFGE010000036.1:0-29284 GCA_041557595.1 Alphaproteobacteria bacterium | reverse complement strand
GGCTGATCGAAGTGCTATCGTCCAACGAAGGATCGACTTTCACGATCGTCGTTACGATGCCCAAAGGGAACACCTGCATGGTCGCGGCCGGTGAGGGTTGGGAATTGCTGCAGGCGTCGCGGAAGCCGCAGATTTAAGCGCCCTACTCGCTATTCGTGAACGCCCTATGACGGACACGGTCGCCGACGGCAATCGCCAGCCGGCTGACGGTGCCCCCGTTGACTTCCAGAACCGCCAGCGCGGCCGTCCCGGAGCTGATAATTTGTGTCGATAGCGGCACGGTGCGCTCGACGATTTTGACGATGCGGCCATCGGCGGCAATAAAAAGCATATCAAGCGGCAGATAGGTATTCTTCATCCACATCGTCAGGCTCGCTTCGGCGTCGTAGATGAACAACATGCCCGCGTCCCGCGCCAATTCACGACGAAACATCAGGCCACGCGCCTGATCGGCCGGCGAATCGGCGATTTCAACGATGAATCTGTGGCGGTGCCCTTTGCTCTCGATCGTCACCATTTCGGAGATCGCGGCACGCCCCTCCGACCGGGCCGGCCAAGGCAATACGACAAAGGACGCCAGAAGGCATAGCATAAGTGCGGCGCGCATCTGGGGTACCCTAGATCAACCTGCCTTTAATTGGAATCAATTAAAGGCAGAAAAGTTGATCGATACTATAAAGATAGAGCAGCTTACGTGCGCCCAAATGGACGCACGTAAGCTGCTCTCGTTGGCAGGCCTGCCGAGCGCCAGTACCGAATAGCCCGAACCAGCACACCGGCCGCTGTGCGGAAGCGTCCCTTTCCGGCGATCATCCCGTTCCACCATGCGGCCCGGAGGTCGGCCCGGACACCGTTTCCGGCGCGGCGGGAGCCTCCTGGGCAGGCTCGCCCTCCGATTGACCGGATCTCTGATTCTCCCACAACGCCGCATATTCGCCCGCCAGATCCAGCAACGCGGCATGGTTGCCCCGCTCGACGATTCGGCCGTCCCGAAGCACGAGAATCTCGTCCGCATCGACAACCGTGAACAACCGATGGGCGATAATCAATGTCGTCCGCTCGGCCGAAACTTCCTTTAGGCTCGCCTGGATTTCCTGTTCGGTATGGCTATCAAGCGCCGATGTTGCTTCGTCGAACAGCAGGATACGGGGGTTTTTCAGAATTGTGCGGGCAATCGCCACGCGCTGCTTCTCGCCGCCCGACAGCTTCAGGCCGCGTTCGCCGACCATCGACTGGTACCCATCGGGCAGCCCCGTGACGAACTCGTGGATCCGCGCCAAACGCGCCGCCGTCTCGACTTCGCCGGGCGATGCCGCCGGACGCCCATAGGCGATATTGTAGTAGATCGTGTCATTGAACAGCACGGTGTCCTGCGGCACCACGCCGATCGCTTCGCGGAGGCTCGCTTGCGACACCCGGCGAATGTCCTGACCGTCGATCGTCACGGCGCCGTCGGACACATCGTAGAAGCGAAACAATATTCGGCTTATCGTCGATTTCCCGGCGCCGCTTCTGCCGACGATGGCCACGGTCTTGCCCGGCGGCACGGTAAAGCTGACGCCCTTCAGGATCGGCTGGCGCGCGTCATAGTCGAAATGCACGTTATCGAAACGCACTTCGCCCGGTCCCGCCACGAGCGCCGGCGCATCGGCAATATCGCGGACTTCCTGCGGCAAATCCAACAACTTGAACATATCGGCCATATCGGTGAGCGATTGGCGAATGTTGCGATACACGAAGCCGAGAAAATTGAGCGGCAGGTAGAGCTGGATCATGTATGTGTTCACCAGCACGAAATCGCCAATCGTCATCGTGCCCGCGACGACTCCGTTCCCGGCCATCACCATCACGGCCACCAATCCGGCCGAGATGATGACCCCCTGCCCCACATTGAGCAGCGACAGGCTGACCGTGCTCCGCACCGCGGCAAGTTCATATGCGCGCATTGCGGTATCGAATCGATCCGCCTCATGCGCCTCGTTGCCGAAGTATTTGACCGTCTCGTAATTCAGTAAACTATCGATCGCCTTGGTGTTCGCCTCCGTGTCGCGATCGTTCATCTCGCGGCGGAACTTGATCCGCCATTCGGTCACCAGCAGCGTAAAGGCGATATAGGACCCGATGGTGACAAACGTGACCGCGGCAAACCAGAAATCGAACAATCCCCACAGGATTCCGCAAACGAGCAGGATTTCCAGCAGCGTCGGGATGATATTGAACAGCATGAAGGCGAGCAGGAATTCGATGCCCTTGATGCCGCGCTCGATCACGCGGGACAATCCGCCCGTCCGACGCTCCAGATGGTAACGCAGGCTCAGCGCGTGGATATGGCGGAAAGTCCGTAGCGCGGCCAGCCGCATGGCGCGCTGCGCCACCTTGGCGAATAGCGCTTCCCGTATTTCGCCGAACGCCACTGCCAACACCCGCGCGCCGCTATAGGCGAACAGCAGGGCCAGCGGGAGGGTAACGACCGGCGTCGAGGCGCCCGTCAGCAGGTCGACCGCATCGCGGTACAGAATCGGAATATACACATTGGCGATCTTCGATGCCGCGAGCGCCGCCAGCGCCAGGATGACCCGGCCCCGAATTTCCCAGGAATCCCGGGGCCAAAGATACGGCAGCAGGCTCCGAAACCCGCGATGCTTACGCCCGCTCCCTTCGAGAGAGCCGCTGGTGATGGACGGATCCGACATTGTTCTGTTTTGGCCGTTTCTTCGTTTGGAAATTGCCGCGGGGAAGGATCGGGCGATCTTCCTTTAAATGCCTGGGTTTACACGCATTTATAATACATTAACCAATACTGACCTACTGTACGGCGCAATGTTGGGATTTCTCAGGCAAGAGATTTCCGGTCTCATGCCGCCGCGGCAACAGACCGGATGCGGGCGCCAATTTACATGAAAGAAATTAGGGTTCTAGAACGCCGCGTCAAGGAATTGGAGCAGCGACTCGCGGAGAGCGAGGCAGCGCTGCGCGCCGCGTCCGAAGAACTCGCCCTCTACAGGCAGGCGGTACGGCAACACTTTTCGGACAACTCTCTCCTGCTCAAGACGCCCATTCGAACGGTCGAGCAGGGCCTCGCCGTTACCGACCGGAACATGCACGTAATTGCCTGCAACCGGAAGTTTCTCGACCTCCATTGTTACAAGGGCGATTTGCCCGAAGGCGGCATGCCGCTCTTCGACGTCACCCTCGCCTTCGCCAAAGCCGGGGCGTATGGACCGGGCGATCCCCGGAAACTTGCGGAATCCCGAATCGCCATCCTGGCAAGCCCGGAACGGCCATCGCATGAGCAGCGGAAACACACCAATGGGCGCATCATCGACGTTCGCCGGACATCGATGCCAAACGGCCTCACCATATCCACCTATGCGGACATAACGGACGTCAAGGAAGCGGAAGCCAAGGCCGAACAATTCAAGACGCTGCTCACGGAAATCCTCGATACGGTGCCGGCGAGCGTCGCCTTGTACGACGCGGACCGACGGCTTGTGTTCTTCAATGAGGCGACGAAGGAGCTTTTCGACTGGCAACCGGAGATGCAACAGCCGGGCATTCTGTATGAAGATCAAATTCGGGACACGATGCGTAAGAAAATGGCGCTCGATGCCATCGGCAACGAGGACGAATATCTCGCATCGCGACTCAGACATTTTGACGACGGCGCGCGCAATGTCGAAACCGCGCGCCCGGGCGGCCGGTGGTCTCTGTCGTCTTTCGCAAAGACATCGGACGGCAGCACTGTGGTCATCCGCTATGACATCAGCGACCGCAAGCGCACGGAACAGGCACTGCGTGAAAGCGAGGAAAACTTCCGCAATCTGTTTGAAAACTCGCAACTCGGCATCAGTGTCAGCCGAAACGAAAAACTGCTGTTCTGCAATCAGGCATTCGCGAAAATCTTCGGCTTCGACGACACCGACGATATAATGCAGATCAGCAGCACCCAGCTGCTTGCCGCACCCCATGAGCGCGACCGGACCATGAAATACATCGACGCGCGCACCGCGGGAGAACCGGTCCCCGAAACCTACGAATTTGAAGGTGTCCGAAAGGACGGCAACCGCATCTGGCTGCGGCGATCGGCACGCACCGTCTCCTGGCGCAGCATGCCCGCCATCCAAGGAACCGTCATCGACGTCACCAACCGCCGCCGCGCCAAGGAACGGCTCCGCAAGGCCATGACCGACGCGGAATTCGCAAACCGCTCGAAATCCGATTTCCTGGCGAAAATGAGCCACGAACTCCGCACGCCGCTCAACGCCATCATCGGATTTTCGGAGGTCCTGAAAGCCGAAACCTTCGGCGCGCTGGGTCACCCGAAATACGAAGAATATGTCGGCGACATTTCCGCAAGCGGCCATCACCTGCTGGACATGATCAATGACATCCTCGACATGTCGAAAATCGAAGCCGGGAAGTACGAGCTTCGCATCGGGGAAGTCGATCCCCGGCAAGTGGCCCAGGAAACGATCCACGTCTTCAATCCGGAAATCGAGCAAAATCGGCTCTCCGTCGAAATGCAATTCGACGACGACGTGGCCGAACTTACCGGCGACCCGCGCGCCATGAAGCAGATTCTTCTGAACCTGTTGTCCAATGCCATCAAATTCACACCGAGGGGCGGCAAAATCACCGTTGCGGTGGAGTGCGCGGCGGACAATTTTCTCGATATATCCGTCACAGATACCGGAATCGGCATCGCGGCCGACGATATTGCAAAGGTCCTAAAACCGTTCAATCAGGTCGGCAGCGCGCAGGTTACCGTTCACCACGGGACCGGATTGGGGTTGCCGATTGTCAATTCGCTGGTCGAGCTCCACAAGGGCCGAATGCAGATCTCGAGCGAACCCGGCGTGGGAACGACCGTCCGTGTGTCCTTTCCGAACCACCGACCGGCGCATTCGACCGCCGCCGCGGAATCGAAATCCTGAAGCTCTATAGAAAATAAGTCAGCAGAAAACCGCCGAGCATGGCCAGCACGCAAAGCGCGGCACCGCCTATCGGCCATGTCCTCGCAAGCAGGCCGCTCGGCCCGTGATAGTGGAACACGACTGCCAGCAGCCGCCGCAACCAACGCTCGGCAACCGTCTCGGCGCCCTGTTGCAGCGCCGCCAAGCCGTTTCGTATCGCGCCTACGATCCTCGGCAGGAAGCGCCGGTAGATCCAATCGCTGTCGAGATTGACGCTTCGGAGTTCCGGCGGATAGATGCCGAACCGCATCAAGACCGCGAATGCCAACGCGGAATACATCAGCAGCTGAAGCTGCGTAATGACATGTGTCACGGTGTAGGGCACGAAATCCACCGGGAACGGCAGGATGGCATAAAGCGGTGCCGGATAAACCCCGATCGCGATGCACAGGAAGGCCGTCAGCCCCATCGCCAGGAGCATATTGAACGGCGCCTCTTTAACGCGGATGCCGCTGTCATGCGCAAAAAACGCGAAATAGGGAATCTTGATCCCGGAATGATGGAACACGCCCGCCGACGCGAATAGGAGCACGCCCCAGGTAAACCAATGGCCGCCGCCGGCCGCCGCGGTGATGATCATGGACTTGCTGATGAAGCCGCTGAAGAGCGGAAACGCCGAGATCGACGCGGCGCCGACGATACAAAACCCGGTCGTCCAGGGCATCGATTTGTAGAGTCCGCCCAGCTCGGAACCCTTGATGGTTCCCGTCCGGAACAGCACGGCGCCCATCGACATGAACAGCAGCGCCTTGTACAGGATGTGGCTAAAGGCGTGCGCGGCCGTTCCGTTCAGCGACAGTTCGGTGCCGATGCCGATGCCGACGACCATGAATCCGAGCTGATTGTTCAGGCTGTAGGCGAGCACGCGCCGCAGGTCGTTCTCGATAACCGCATAGAAGATCGGAAACGCCGTCATCGTCGCGCCGATCCAGATCAACATCTCGGTACCGGGGAAGCCCCGCGCCAGGGCATAGACCGCTAGCTTCGTCGTGAACGCGCTCAGGAAAACGGTGCCTGTCACGGTCGCTTCGGGATAGGCGTCCTGCAGCCAGTTGTGCAGCAGCGGAAAGGCGCATTTGATGCCGAAGGCGAGGAAAATCAATGTCGGCCCGAGGCCGTCCAGGCCGATCTTGGTGAAGGCGATGCTGCCGCTCTGCTGCTGGTGAATGACGATTCCCGCAAGCAGGATGACGCCGGAACCGACCTGAACGAGGAGATAGCGAAGACCCGCGCGGTAGGCGCTCTCCTCCCGCCGCGCCCAGATCAGGAACACCGATGTCAGAGCCGTCAGCTCCCAATAGACGAACAACGTAATCAGATCGCCCGCGAAAACGGCGCCGATCGCCGCCCCGGCATAGGCCATCCCCGCCACATGCTGCACGGTATCGCGGACATGCCAGGCATAGATCGCCGAGATGAGCGCCGCGATGTGGAATATGTACGCGAAGACAAGGCTCAGGGCGTCGACGCGAATGGTGATCAGCGTCAACCCGAAAATTTCGATTGCCCCGGACTCTCCGGGCGCCAGCATCAGCGTCTGCCAGAATCCGAGCACGGGCAGCAGCAGCATGAAGCCCCGCTGCCAAATACCCTTCAGGAACGGCAGCACGAGCGAACCGAGAATCAGAATTAGACCCGGCGAAAGAATATCAGTCATCGTAATAATCTTCCGGCCGAATCAGAATGATGCGCAGCAGTTTGGCGACCAGCACCAGGCCGACACAGGCAACGAACCCGTAAATGCCGTAAAAGCCGAACCAGCCTTCGGCGCCGAAATGGATATGCTTATGGTAGAAGGCGTCGGCGACGAACAGCGCCGCGCATACTGCGCACACGGTCCAGTAAATCTTACTCACATTATTCGGCTCATCGAGCCAATACCGTTTTTTCGGATCATCCATTATCCAGGCCCTCCCCCGATCGGGGTCAGCAACGCAAACAGTTTGTCGGCGAACACGAACAGCAGCAAACACCCAAACGCGGTCAGACAAAGCGGCACGACGCAGAATATCGGCGCTTCGCGGATACCCGCCGACCCGCTGTCCGGTTTTGCCGGCACAAAGAAGCCCCGGGCCACGATGGGAAGGAGGTAGGCGATGTTAAGCAGGGACGAGATCATGAAAACCGCCACGAACACGATATGCCCCGAATCGACCGCGCCCAGCGCGAGGAAATACTTGCTCCAGGATCCACCCAGCGGCGGCAGGCCGATAACGCTCAGGCTGCCGACCAGGAAAGCGACCAACGTAACCGGCATTACCCGGCCGATCCCGTCCATGTCGCTGATCTGCGTCTTGCCCGAGGCGACGTAGATCGCCCCGGCGCAGAAGAACAGCGTGATCTTGCCGAACGCGTGCATCGTGATGTGCATGGCGCCGCCGACCACGCTCATGGGCGTCAGAAGCGCCGCGCCCAACACCACATAGGCGAGCTGGCTGACCGTCGAATAGGCGAGCCGCGCCTTGAGATTGTCCTTGGTCATCGCAATCAGCGACGCCAGCAACAGCGATGCGCCGGCGACATACATCAGCCAGTCCGCATAACCCGATTCCCGCAGGAAGTCGGTGCCGAAGATATAGACGATCACCTTGAGGACGGTGAAGACGCCCGCCTTCACGACCGCCACCGCATGCAGCAGCGCGCTGACCGGCGTCGGCGCCACCATCGCGGCCGGCAGCCACCGGTGGATCGGCATCAAGGCGGCCTTGCCGATCCCGTACATATACAGGAACAACAGCAGGCCTATCGCCGGGCCCTCGAATTTACCCGCAAGAATGCCGCCCATCCGGAAATCGAGACTCCCAACCTCGGCCCAGGTCCAGAGAATGGCGCCGAGCTGGAATAGGATCGAAGTGCCGAGCAGAATGCCGAGATAGGTGCGCCCGGACCGCACCGCCTCCTGCGTGCCGGAATGGGTTACCAGCGGATAGGTGGATATCGTCAGGATTTCATAGAACAGGAACAGCGTCATCATGTTGCCGGCCATCGCGACACCGAGTGCGCTGAAAATCGCAATTGCGAAACAGGCATAGAATCGCGTCTGGTTCGCTTCCTTCTTCGCCCGCATATACCCGATCGAATAGATCGAGTTGACGATCCACAGGCTCGACGCAACGCACGCGAACATCATGCCGAGCGGTTCCAGCTGCAAGTGGATGGCCAGCCCCGGCAACATCGTGAACAGCGTGACCTCCGGCCGGCCGCCGGCATAGACAACCGGCAACATCTGCAACACCACGACGAACAACGTGACCGCGGTGACCAGGGTGACGCACTCGCGCTGGTTCGGGCGCCCCGCCGACATCAGGATCAGCACGGCTCCCACCATCGGCACCGCAAGCGCCAGGAGCATCAAGGTGGACACGCTCATCCGCCTGCCCCCATCAATGATTGCGCGGCCTGCAACGCGGTTCCCACGCTGACGCGGGTATCGAGGCCGAAATAGACATTCGCCACGATCAAGGCCCAGGTCGGCACCAGCATCACCAGCGGCGCCTCGCCCTTGCCGTCGTCATCCTTCACACCGCCTTCCGGCGCCTCCTTGAAGTAGGCGACCTCGACCACGCGCCAGACATAGATGATGGCCAGCAGCGACGACAACAGAATCAGCACGGCAATCCACCACCACCCCTTTTCCAGCGCCGCCAGGATCAGGTACCATTTCGAGATGAAGCCGACCGTCCCCGGTACGCCGATCAGGCTCAAACCGCCGGCGACGAACGCGCCCATCGTCCATGGCATGCGCTTGCCGATCCCCGCCAAATCGGCCAGTTGCACCGAGCCGATGCGATAGAACACACAGCCCATTGCCAGGAACAACGCGCCTTTTATCAGTGCATGGTTGAACAGGTGCAGAATGCCCGCCGTCACGCCGAGCGAGGTCGCCAGGCTGATGCCGAGCACCATGTAGCCGATCTGCGCCACACTGGAATAGGCCAGCATGCGTTTGATATCGAGCTGGAAAATGGCGACCGCCGAACCGACGAACATCGCCGCGATGGCGAACGGCATGAGGATATAGCCGAGCTGATAGGCATCGAAGGCAAATTCGGGTCCGAAAACCGTCAGGAAAATGCGCAGCAGGACATAGATCGAGACCTTGGTGGCTGTCGCCGCGAGAAATGCGGTCACCACCGACGGCGCGTAGGCGTAGGCGCTCGGCAACCAGATGTGCAGAGGGAACAGCGCCGCTTTCATGGCGACGCCGACAACCACGAATACGAACGCCACGCGAACGGTACGGTTGCCGATCAACGGATCGATCCGCTGCGCCAAATCGGCGATGTTGAGCGTTCCCGTGACCTGATACAGCAGACCGACGCCGATCAGATAGAAGGTCGCGCCGATGGTGCCGAAGATCAGATACCGATAGGCCGCGGTAAGCGCCCGGCGATCCTGGCCCAGGCTGATCAGGATGTAGGAGGACAGGGACGAGATCTCGAGAAAGACGAAAACATTGAAGGCGTCGCCGGTGATCGTCACGCCGAGAAGCCCGGCCAGACAGAGCAGATAGCTGGTGTAGAAAAGATAGCGGCGGGGCTGCGCGACTTCTTTTGCGACGCTCGGCGCGGCGTAGCTGATCACCACGGCGCCGATCGCGGTGACGATCAGCAGGACGAAGGCATTCACCTCGTCGACCCGGTACTCGATGCCCCAGGGCGGCGCCCATCCGCCGAAATGATAGGATATCGGCCCGCTCGCCAGCACGCTTTGCAGTAGCGCAATCGCCACCGCCAACGAAAGCCAGGACGTAACCAGCGAGATTGCATAGCTGATCGCCTCGCGCCGAAACAACACGCATAAGGGCGCGGCCAGCAGCGGCAGAACGATCTGCAGGGCGGGTAAATTGGCGAGGATCACGACGGGTCTTCCTGTTCTTCGAGTTCCTCTTCCTCGATTGACCCGTAGGCTTCATTGATGCGGACCACGAGCGCCAGGCCGAGCGCGGTCGTCGCGACGCCGACCACGATCGCGGTCAGGATCAACACATGCGGCAAAGGGTTCGAATAGACCGTGGTTCCCTCGGCAATAATCGGCGCCGTGCCGCCATCGACCTTGCCCATGGTGATGTACAGCAGGAAAACCGATGCCTGAAACACGTTCAGCCCGACCAGTTTCTTGATCAGATTGCCGCTGGCGACGACGATATACAGCCCCGCCAGCATCAGGAACATGACGATCCAGTAATTGTAGAGACCGGGTCCATCCATCGTGCGCGCCTCGCCGTCCGCCCTATTCCCGTTCGCTCGGGTCGAGGTCGCCCCGGCCCGCGAAGAGAAAGAACAGGGTCGCCATGACCGACGCCACGGTAATGCCGACACCGAGTTCCACGATGAAAATGCCGAGATGCTGGCCGTGTGCCGGGTCGTGCGCAAACGGCGAATAGTCGAGATAGTTCGCGCCAAGCATCATGCTGGCAACGCCGGTTCCGCCAAAGAGCAAGACGCCCAGCGCTATGCCGACCCGCAGCACGTCGTCGGGAAGCACCTGCCGCGCCTTGTCGACGCCGTAGATCAGCGCGTAGAGAACAAAGGCGGATGCGAATATGACACCGGCCTGAAAGCCGCCGCCGGGGCCGAAATCGCCATGGAACTGCACATACAGCCCGAACAGCAGGATGAAGGGGATCAGAAGCTTCGCGACGATCCGGATGACGAAATGATGGCTCATCCGGCCTCATCCTTCCGGCGCCGCCGGCGCCCCGCGCCAAGCAGGACCATCACACCGACGCCGGCGGTGAAGATTACCGTGACCTCGCCCAGCGTGTCGTAGCCGCGATAGCTCGCCAGCACCGCCGTCACCACGTTGGGGACGGTCGTCTTGGGGATCGAATCCTTCAGATAGGTCGGCGCCACATGCTGATGGATCGGCCCGTTCGGATCGCCGTAATGGGGCATGTCGAGGGTGCCGTAAATCAAGACCGCTCCCGTTACCGCAACCACCGCCAATGGGAGGAATTGCGGACGGCCGCCTTCCTTCTCTTCCGTTTTCGTCAGCGCCAGCGCGCCGAGCATCAGTACGGTGGAGATACCCGCGCCGACCGCCGCCTCGGTGAACGCCACGTCGACGGCATCGAGCACGACAAAGATCGTCGCCGCCATCAGGCTGTACATGCCGCCCATCATGACGACCGCAAACAAATTGCGCAGGCGCACGATCACGAAAATCGTGGCCGCCATGAAGAACAGCAGCACGACGTTTACGACGGCTTCGATGACTCGTCCTCCTTCTTGCGGGACCACGGTTCGATGCCATTCGCATGGATGGCATTCGCCAAGGCGTTCGTCGCCGTCGGGCTGGTGAAAAAGATGAAGGCCAGGATCATCAGCAACTTGACCGTCACCAGCGTGAAGCCGCCATACAGCGTCAGTCCAAAAATGAAGAACCCGACGCCCAGCGTATCGACCAGGCCGGCGCTGTGAATCCGCGCATAGACGTCGGGAAGCCGCACCAGACCGAGCGCGCCGACGATCAGGAAGAAGCTTCCCGCGAGAATAAGCGCCCACGCCGCAATGTCGCGTGCGAGTTCCATCATTTCGGCTCCTCGTCGCCCTGCTGCGACCCGACGGTGCCCAAATCGGCGTACCGGACGAATTTCAGCACTGCGATCGTGCCGATAAAATTGATCAAGGCGTATAGCAGGGCGATGTCGAGAAACTCCGGCCGCCCGGCCAGAAATCCCAGCACCGCGATCATCAACACGGTCTTGGTTCCGAAGACGTTTACCGCGAGCACCCGGTCATAGACCGTCGGTCCGAGGAAGGCGCGCACCAGCGCGAGCGCCGATGCCACCAGCACGGCAATCGTTCCCACGACAAAGATCATGACGGCCCTTCCACCGCGGTCACGCGACGGTCCATGTCGCCGCTGGCGAGAGCGTCCGCGCCATCCCGAGACAACGCATGCGCCAGAATCTGGTCGTCAAAGACCCGGATCGTGAAGGTGCCCGGCGTCAGGGTGATGGAATTGGCATACACCACCTGACCCAGCTCGGAGGTTTGCGTGGTCTTTACCTGGAGCAGGGAGGGATTGACCGACGAGCCCGGAAACAGGACGCACTTCGTCACGTCGATCCCGGAATGCCAGATTTCCTTGAGAAGCCAAATCCAATATCCGACGATTCGCATCGTCAGATGAATGGGATGCGCTTCATGATCGACCACGTCCATGCGCAATGCGAGGTATACGATCACCAGGCAGGAAACGACACCGAGGGTAATCAGCAATGCGTGGAAATAACCCGATAACAGAAGCCAGACGACAAACAGCGTTACGCCGAGCGATACCGCATGCCCGACGTTGTCCACCTTCGCAAACCTGCGCTTCCGATCACCGGAACCGTTCCCCCCACCTGCCGGTTGCGCGGCATCCTCCGCCAATTTGTTGCCCCCCATGTCGTTGCCGCGCCGGTGTACCGGCGCGGGCGCGTGTTTTGTCACAGTATGGCGAACACGATAGCCGTCGCCAAGGTTCAATACCCAATACGATTGCGGGGAGTTTGTCGTCAAGCCGGGCGGAACGATCCGCACGCAATCCGGACCGTCGGCAGGCAGAATATCAGGGAGCGTTTCGACGCACCGAGCGGCTCGGTATCCACTTTTTCACCGTGCGGCCGTCCGGCGTGCGGACGGTTTCCGCGGCCTCGTCCTTGCTGGCGAAGGCCGCGGCCATCTTGTCGAACGGAATTTCTTCGCCCGGACCACGGCCCGCCATGTCCCGGTAGAGCGCCTGGCCGCCGATCAAGGCGTTCAACCGGTCGACGGTCTGGCCGCCGAAGCGGCGCCATACGATTTCCAGGAAATTCTCGACCTCACCCGGCGGCGCGACAAAGCCGATTTGCGGGCGGCCGGCCTCGAACAAGCGGAAAACGTTCGGTTCGACAGGCCCCATATCGTGCACGACGAAGGTCGCGGGCATCAGCTTCCGGCCATAATGTTCGCGCGCGTAATAGCCCTGCGCCAGATACAGCAGACGCTGCAGTTTCTGGGGCTGCAAATAGCTGTCCTCGGCGCTCGCGCGATCGAGCAACCAGATCGCGACGTCGATTGTTGATTCGGTTGCGCAGGATGCCATGCAATTTCCCTCTTCGGCTGCGATGAGTATAGCCGATCCGCAGCACGCCCGCAGCGCCTTCGCGGCGACAAGTTCCACGATCCTGCAACTCGGCAATTGCAAGCGCGCGATCCCGCCAGTACTTTCGTCCGCCGGGTTCCCACCGGACCCGCGAAAAACAAAATTCCGCACCACCAGCAAGGAGCCGACGCCATGGACATGACAGGCGAATACCGGGTGCCCGCCCCGCGGGAAACGGTTTGGCAGGCGCTGAACGATGTCGACGTGCTCCGTCAATCCATTCCAGGCTGCGACGAGATCGAGAAGACGTCCGATACTTCCTTCACCGCAAAGGTGACCGCGAAAGTCGGTCCGGTGAAGGCAAAATTCAGCGGCGCGGTGACGTTGTCGGATATCGATCCGCCGAACGGCTACACGATTTCCGGCGAGGGAACCGGCGGCGCGGCCGGCTTCGCGAAGGGCGGCGCGCATGTGACGCTCGAAGAGGACGGCGACGGCACCTTGTTGAAGTACACCGTCAACGCCACGGTCGGCGGCAAGCTGGCGCAAATCGGCAGCCGTCTGATCGACTCCACCTCCAAGAAAATGGCCAATGAATTCTTCGGAAAATTCGTCGAGGTCGTCGGCGCCGCCGAAGCCGCCCCGGCCGTCGAAGAACCCGCGCCGCCGATCGAGACGCGCGAAAGCGCCGTCGCCGAGACCGATGCGTCAAAGGGCTTGCCGCCGGCCGTTTGGGTCGTCCTGGTAATCGTCATTGTCGCGGGGCTGATCTTCGCCTTCCAGGGCTGACGAAGCGGCAGGTTGACGTTCTCCGGCCGCAGAGATTTATCAATGGATTGGAATGCACCGCCGATGCACGGTTTGCTACCGCAATGCGAACAGGAAAGCTGCGGCCAAAGTGAGCGCGGTGACGCCCCAAAATACGGTTAGTGCAATCCGATGGCCCATTGCGGCTTCCCTCGTTTAATCGTAGCTGAATTTTTCTGAAACGATTTGACCCAGCGGAATTCCGAGCGCGACGAGGCTGTCTTCCACATCATCGATCATCGGCGCCGGTCCGCAGACAAAGTATAGCCAGTTGGTGCGATCTTCGAAGGAAAGAAATTTTCGCAGTACGTCTTGGTCCAGTTGTCCCACCGCGCCAGACCAATCGGGCGGCGGTTCGGACAGCACGTGATGAATATCGATGTCCAAATGTTTCTCGATTTCGTCGAATTCGCTTTTGTACAAGACCTGCTCCAGGACGCGGTTGCCGTAAATGAGCTTCAGCGCCCGGGCATCGCCGGCGGCTCGGAGTTGGCGGAGCATGCTGACGATTGGCGCAACCCCAACGCCGCCCGCGATAAAGGCGATGCCGGTTCCGGACCTGCCCGCCAAAGTCAGATTGCCGTGCGGGCCGTCAACGTAGGCTTTGGCGCCAATCCGAATCGATCCGATATCCTTGGTAAAATCTCCGACTTCTTTAATGGTAAATTCGATGGACGGTCGGTCGGCGGGACACGAACTGATAGAAAATGGATGCTCGGTAATCGCGAATGGAGAGCGGTCCAACGTAAGCCAGCAAAACTGACCGGCTTCGAATTTCATCGCTCCGCCGACTGTAGGTTCGATAACAAGACGCCACGATTTGAGCGCGACCTTCGTCACGGAAATGACCCGATAAGGATGGCGTAGTTGCCGCAACGGCGTGATGACATACACATATAACAGCGTAAATACGGCCAGGCCGAGCAAGCAAAGCCAGTAGGTCGTGAGATACGGGTGTCCGCTGTAGCGCCCAGCCTCGATTGCATGATGCGCGCCCAAGACTGCGATAAGTAGGGCACCAAGGCCGTGCGTAAAACGCCAGGTTTCGTAGCGATAGGGCAGTCGGTCGCGGAAGACCGCGAATACCACCAAGGGAGCGAGCAAAATCCAACCGATAATGCCGGTCACTATCGATGCGGTTTCCAGCCCCAGGGTCAATTGTCCGGTGACATCCCACGGCCGGGGAAAATTCATCGGCGTAACGTAGAGGAAAGGATGGATCAGGATGAACACCGTCAGCGACCGGGCGATCAACTGATGAAAGCGCATCGTCAGGTCGATTCCCGTCGAACCCGATACGCTATTGAAGCGGCCGGACATGACGAACTCCATCAACAGCATCGCAAACGCCAGCATGGCCAGCGCGGACGAGAACTCGTCGCTGAAATGGCGGCGCGGCAGGTCCTGCAGATAGGCCAACACCAACGGCATCAGGACAACCGACAAATAGATAATCAGGAGTGCGACCGGAACCGCGTTTCGCCGTTTCAGACTGCGCTTCGGCGCGTCCGACCCGTTGTCCTCCCCAGGTCTCCCCTCGGTGGATGAGCCCATCGAATACGTCCCCCAATAATTTGTCGCCCGAATTCGATGACAATGGACACTAGCCCAGGCTCGGAAGCTACTTCAACGGCATCGGCGAAATGAAGCGGCACGCTGGCGCACATCGGCCGCCAACCGGTAAAGGCCAGTTCTAAAAAGTGTCGATTGGGTTCTTCGGAAATAACGTCCAGGTGATTGGTAATGGCGACGCCACCGCGGCGTCTGCGCAACCGACGGGAGCGCGGTCCGGGGGCACATATTTCATCGTGCCTGCTACCAATGGTCATGCCGGCATGGCCCTCGCGCGGCTGCGCACGATAGGTTGCGAACAATCGATCCCACCATGGCAAATGGCAGCCGAAATTCTTATTCCTCTCTTGAGGACAGACCGAGTGATGTACGCGGTGCATGTCCGGCGCGCAGCGATTTCCTTGCCGAGGCTCGGTTCGATAAATACATTCAATAAATATACTGAATGATATGATCCGGTTCCGGGCAATGGCAATGAATCCGAAGCTGGCGCTATTCGAAGAATTCGCCATCGCGGCCCGCGTGCTCGTCGAATTGGTCTCCCGTGTCGGCGAGTTCGACCCCGAGCAGGAAACCATCGCCTATTGTCGCGGCGCCTGGTTGAAGGGCTTCCGGAATGGAAGGCCGCGGGTTTCCCCGCTCAAAGCAAATCACGGATCGGGCAGGCATGAGCGCGGATAAGATCTATCTCGACTACAACGCCAGCACGCCGATCGCACCGGAAGTCGGGGACGCCATCCGCGACCTGCTCGATCGCGATTTCGGCAATCCATCGGCCCTCCATTGGGCGAGCGCGCCCGCCCGCGCGACGATCGAGGCGGCACGCGAAGACCTGGCGCGATTCCTGGGCAGTGCCCCCGATGAAGTCGTCTTTACCAGCGGCGGAACCGAATCGATCAACCAGGCAATCAAAGGCGTGTTCCTGACGCGCCGCGATGCCGGCACTCACATCGTCACGACCAAGACCGAGCATCCGGCGGTATTGTCCACATGCGCCTTTCTGGAGCGCCTGGGGGCGGAGATCACCTATCTTCCAGTCGATGGCGCCGGCCGGCTCGACCCGGACGCCGTCAAAGCGGCAATTACGGACCGCACGATCCTCGTCACGCTCACCCACGCGAACGGGGAAGTCGGCACCATTCAGCCGATCGAGGCGGTGGCGGAAATCCTGCGCGCCAAGGGCATCCTGTTTCACGTCGACGCCTCGCAGAGCGCGGGGAAGATTACTGTCGATGTGGGCCGGCTTGGGGCCGACCTCCTCTCGATCGCCGGCCACAAGATGTATGCCCCGAAAGGCGTCGGCGCCCTATACATCCGGCGCGGCGTCGATATCGAGCCGCTGGTGCATGGCGCCGACCACCAGGCGGGCCGCCGGGCGGGTACCGAGGGCGCGTTGCTCGCGGCCGCGCTCGGGACCGCCGCCCGAATTGCCGGGGATCTGTCGAAGATCGAACGCGTGCGGCAGTTGCGGGATCGCCTGTTCGGCCGGCTTCAGGAGGCATTTCCGGATCAAATCCATCTGAACGGCCATCCGGAACATCGCCTGCCGAACACGCTCAACATCTCGCTGCTTGGCCAAAATGGGAGCGAAATCCTAGAGCGCATGCCCGGCGTCGCCGCGACGACCGGGTCCGCCTGCCATGAAGGACAGTATGAGATGTCGCCGGTCCTGGCCGCCATGGGCGCCTCCGAACCGGTCGGCCTGGGCGCAATCCGGTTCAGCCTGGGTCGCCCCACCACCGAGGCGGAAATCGCCGCTATTCCGGGCCTGATCGCCACGGCGATCGCCGGCTGAAGTAAACCGCCCCAACCCGTTAGCCGCACCGACCCCATAAGATAACCCCAATAGAAATCCCTAGTTTCATATTTACTATCAAAGAATAGGTTCTCCAAAAATAGCGCAACAATGCTCAGGGCAAACGTGAAGGCATTCATGTTCCGGTAATTAGTTCCGTTTATGACAACAGGCAAACCGGTTTTCTATTATCCGGCGCAAATCATTGATCGTTCGCAGAATATTAAATTCGCGACTGCATTATCCACAACTGAACATTGTAGTTTGAATCACCCGCAATGCATTTGAAGTCCATGATCGTCCAAGCATTGCTCTTCAGCACATTTTTGCTGTTGGAGATAGGAACGGCATTTGGGTGCAGTGGGCCGCGGGGCCACAATTACGTCATCAATCTAACGACCGAACATAAATGTAAGTTTTTCCTCGACCCGCGGAACATTTTGCAGGGTGAAAATCTTCGCGATTTCATAGGAAAAAACGACCTAATTCCCAAAATTAGCCGCGGAACGGCAAATTACTGCGAGAAATTTGATCCCACCGTCGATGAAGAACAGGCCCTCTATACTGCAATTTTGCGATATTACGATGGCGGCTCCCCCCTGCCAAACGGACGCATCACAATCGAGCGGCTTTCCCCCGAAGCTCACAGTAATCTCCTCAATGAGGCAAAGACGATAAATTCAGACAAATGCAGCTGCAACAAAATACCCTTTGTTGAACGAATTGGCGATTTAACTGCACATTTGTATCATAACGATGCATGCCAAGTTGACGGGATGTGTCAATCGATCCCACCTAAAGGCTGTTTGTCGCGAATTTATTATGACTACGCAAAAATTCGCGACCACGTAAAATACCACTTTATGAGTTTTCCAACGGTCACAAATTCGACGGCATTCAAATTTGCTTCGATTGTGATCGGCCTTTCGATGCTAGCAACATTCGCTGCATTGTTTGGAGTCATTTTACGCAGAATATTTCAAAAAATAATAAAACCTATAAAAAGGATCGACCTGCCATAAAGGACAGTATGAGATGTCGCCGGTCCTGGCCGCCATGGGCGCCTCCGAACCGGTCGGCCTGGGCGCAATCCGGTTCAGCCCGAGGCGCCCCACCACCGAGGCGGAAATCGCCGCTATTCCGGGCCTGATCGCCGCGGCGATTGCCGGCTGAAAGAAGCCGACATTGTGCATTTATTGCCTTAAAATAAATAGTTACATTCCAACGTGACGACCAAATATAATCAATTCTTCATTAAGTAGTTTATGCTGAGATTCAACGCCTTTGCTTGAGAATTCACAAGGGCATTCTTGATCCGGCAAGTAATTCCGCTTAAGACTCTTGGATGGCCTATTTCGACGCCATGGGCGACGAACCAGACAAGCGTGGATTTGGCGCGATAAGTCAGAGAGACCCCCGACCATGAACACGCGAATTAGCCAGATCGAGACCACGGTTCTGGCGCAATATCAAAGCTATAGGCCAACCGACAAGCGGGTTGACGAGAAACGGGGCCAGAAGGACGGTAAAGCGAACCTTCCGGCCGCGGATGCCGAAATCTATCCGTTTCATCGTGCGATCGTCACCGAGGCGCAGGCGGTCCTGCGCCGCTACAACGATTTGCTGGAAAGCGTCATCAAAGAACTGGACCGGCAGATTACGTCGCTCTGGGACGATCTGGACGGGCGCTACCAGTCGGCGCGACGCGATCGTCAACGCCTTCCAGAACGCCGCGGAGACCCTGGAACAGACCCTGGGGCCCCGCTCCGTCAGACATGACCGGCTGCAGCGGAAGCACCATGAATTCTCCGACCGGGAACGGCAGTTGGAAGTTGCGCTCGGCCGGCCGCTCCGGATCCATCTGCGCTACGTCTATTATTTCATCATGGCGGGAGTGGCCCTGGTCGAATTGCCGATCAACCGCTTCGCCTTCGAGCTCTATTTTTCCGAAACGCCCGCGCTCAGCGCCATGATCGCCCTCGGCATCGGCCTTGGCCTCATGCTGCTTGCGCATTTTGGCGGCACCTGGATCAAACGGTCCACGGCGCCGATTACGCCGTGACAACGGTCGCTCTACATCATCGGTGTGGTCGCCGCCGCCCTGCTGACCGTACCGACATTGTTTTTGATCGCGTTGCTGCGCCAGCACTATGTCAAGTTCATCGAAGCACAGCAGACCTCCTTCGGCGAAATGCTCAATCAGGAAGGCATCGGAAACATCGCGCGCGATGTGATCGGCACCGATATGGGAACGTCGGGCTGGATGCTGTTCATGATCAATATGCTGATCGTCGGTATCGGCGTCATCGTCGCAGTCGTTCGGCATGACGCCCACCCCGACTACGAAAAAATCGTCCGCACCCGGGAACGGACCGAACGGCGGCTGGATCGGATCAAATCCAAATTCGAGCGTCGCCTGATGGACATCAAGAAAAAGCACGACACGCAGCTCGCCGAACTGGTCAAGCAGCAGGATCGTATCGAGCGCCAGATCGAAGAACTCAAGGACGAACGCGAGAAATGCATCGCCCATAAAGAGCAAACGCTGGAATCCGTATTCCTGCACCTGAAGCAACGCCTTCAAGCATACGAGACCGGCAACGAGCAGGCGCGCTCCACGGCGTCGCCGCTGTTTTTCTGGCGCATGGACGAGGACGCGATCAAGGATGAGCTGAGGGTGTCCTTAAAGGATGATCATGGATCGATTTACGATATTCTCGAAGCCAAGAGCGAAAATCGGATTACTCATATCAGTGCTGTTAATTAGCCTTCACGCATCGACCGCCCACTCAGCATCGCCGCAGGATTACTGCGGGTATGGCGAGCGCATGGTGCTCATCCTGATCGATCGCACGACGGCCTACGACAACCGCGACCGCCAAATCTTCGCCTCCGGTTTCGAGCGCATCGTCGAAAGCCTGCAACTCGGCGACAAGGTTCTCGTCCAGACGATTGCCGACGACTACGCAAAAAGCGAAACCGTGTTTCAGCAATGCCTGCCCGGCTGCCCGGACGGGGGAATATCCGGCTGGCTGTTGGGGCAATGCCGTTCGCTTCAGGCACGGGCCGACCTCACCGATTTCAAGCGTACCTTGGCCGGCAGCATCCGCAAATTGCTGAGGAACCGGCAGGATTACGAACATTCCGACATCGTGAGAACGGTCGCCCGCACCACCGGCGCCTTGCGCAGCCTGCCCTTCGGCAAGGACAAAAAGCGCAAGCTCGGCTTGGTGGTGTTGTTCTCCGACCTGATTGAAAACTCGGCGTTGTTGCCCTGGCCGGCCATCGTCAGCGACAACCAGAAGGCCACATTCGCCCGCCTCGAGGATCAGGACATTGTCCCCGCGGTCGACGGTGCGGACGTGGTCGCGTTTGGCTTCGGCCGCGGCCATAACCGATCGCGGTCGCCGCTGCAGCCCTGGACCGAACGGCGCTTGCGGCGGTTTTGGACAAAATATTTGCAATCCGGCGGCGCCAAATCCGTCTCAATCCGTAACCGATTGAATTAATTCGGAGCCTGTTATGGGAGCCTGGGGTACCGGCAATTTCGAAAACGACGACGCGCTCGATTTGATCGCCGAGGTCGAAGGGCCGGCGGTCCTGGAAGCAACATTCGACGCACTGCCGCCAGCCGGTGACGGCGAGATCGATGCGACGGATGCCTGCCGGGTTCTGGCAGCTGCCGAAATCGTCGCCGCAATGATGGGCCGACCCAGCGCGGACTGCCCGGCGGACTTGGCGCCGCGTCTGAAAAAATTCGGCGAGCCGACCGGCGCGCTTATCGAACGGGCGCGCCAGGCGGTCTCCCGGGTTCTCTTCGACTCCGAATTGCTCGACCTTTGGGCCGAGTCCGACAGTCGCGAAGAGTGGAATATCGTCATCACCGACTTGATCGAACGCCTGAACCCGGAGCTGCCGACGAAGAAACAGGGCCGCCGCAAATCGGCCAAGGCCGGCTCCAATGCGATCTGCCATTTTTGCAACGAGACGGTGGGAACCGCGCCCTCCCTGCTGCTTACCGTCAAAATCGCCGGCGACGAGGCGGCCGGGGGCATGGAGCAAATAATGGAATGTCATTTGAAATGCTTCAACAGCAAGCTGCATCCCCGGCGCTTGCTGCAGAACTGGGTCTACGATCTCGACGATTCGGCCATCCAGGCGCAGGTCGACAGGATTTTGAACATGGATCCGGACTGACCGTCACTCGGGATAGACGGCGGCCGGCGCCTTCCAATACACTGATGTTCCTTCGTACCGCGCCAATGACGGGCTAGGTGCAGGATGGACAGCATTGCATGGAGGCCCCCGGCATGACCGAGCACGATTCCAAAACCGTCCAGAAAATTCACCAAGACCTGCACAGCCACCTGCCGTCGGAACCGGCGTTGCGGGTGAAGGCGCTGGAGAGCCTGCTGATCGAGAAGAACATGGTCGATCCGAAGACCGTGGACGCCTGGATCGAGGTGTACACGGAGGAGATCGGCCCGAAATGCGGTGGACAGATCGTCGCCCGCGCCTGGCTCGAGCCGGCATTCAAGGACCGGTTGCTGCAGGACGGCAGCGCGGCGATCAACGAGTTGGGATTCGCCGGTGCCCATCTCACCGTCGTTGAGAATACCGCCGAGATCCATAACCTGATCGTTTGCACACTGTGTTCGTGCTATCCGACGACCGTGCTCGGGATGCCGCCGAACTGGTACAAGATGGCCGCCTACCGGTCGCGCGCGGTGCGCGACCCGCGCGGCGTTCTGGCCGAGTTCGGCGTCGAACTGAGCGAAGACGTGGCGGTCCGGGTCTGGGACAGCACTTCCGAACTGCGCTACCTCGTTCTGCCACAGCGGCCCGCGGGCACCGAGGATTGGCCGGAAGACCGGCTCGCCCGCCTCGTCAGCCGCAACGCCCTGATCGGCACCGAACGGGACCTCGCCAAACGAATGAAGGAGACCGGCTGATGGACGGCATCCACGATCTTGGCGGCCGCAAGGGCTTCGGCGCCGTAGAGATTGACGAAAAAGAGGTGCCCTTCCACGAACCCTGGGAGGCCCGCATGCGCGGCATTGTGCGCGCGATCAGCGCGCCCGGCGATTGGAGCATCGACTGGTTCCGGCATTGCCGAGAACTGATCGACCCCGTGGATTACCTGACCCGCCCCTATTATGACCAATGGCTGCAGGCCTATGCGGCGATGATGGTGAATTCCGGGGTTGCCACGGTCGAGGAACTCTCGACCGGCAAGATGAAATCCGCCGTCAACGGCCTGCGTCCGCCGATGGCGCCCGAAGATGTCGAAGGCGCAAAGAAGGCCAACAAACGGTTCGACCGCAATATCGACGAGTCCCCGGTTTTTTCCGTTGGCGATACTGTTCGAACGCTATCCCATGGCGCGCCGGGCCATACCCGACTTCCCACCTATGCGCGCGGACGGCGCGGCACGATCGAGGCCTTGCACGGCGCACACATCCTGCCGGACTCGAAAGCCCGTGGCGGAAACGTCGCGGAACCGCTTTATACCGTCGGTTTCGATGCAGCCGAGTTGTGGCCGGACGCGGAAGACGTCCGCGACCGAATCAATCTGAACCTCTGGCAAAGTTACCTTGAACGCGCGTGACGATTCGCCGGTCGCGCCGCTCGCCAGCCGCGACGGCGAACCGACCTTCGCCGAACCATGGCAGGCGGAGGTATTGGCGCTGGCATTTGCGCTCGTCCGGGAAAACATCTTCACCGCGGCGGAGTGGTCGGACACGCTCGGCGCGGCGCTGCGCCAAGCGGCGAATGACGGCAAGCCGGACGATCAGACCACCTACTACATGGCGACGCTAACCGCACTGGAGCGCCTTCTCGCCACGGATGGCCGCGTGACGACGGAAAGCCTATCCGAACGCGTCGAGCAATGGCGGCGGGCCTATCTGAACACGCCGCACGGCAATCCGGTCGAGTTGTCCGCCGGCGCGGAGCCTCGGCGTACCCGGTAATCATCGACCGAAGACCGCCGCTTACCACGGGGATGGGCGTCAGGCCCCGTGGCACGTTGATTGTTTTAACCTAAGGTTACCCGATGCCGTCAATATCGCTCAGACGCGCCACCGACGCGGACGCCGACGCCATTCGCGCGCTCGTGCGCGCTGCGTATGCGGACTGGGCCGCGCTGATCGGCCGGGAACCGAAACCGATGACAGCCGACTACGGCCGCGCCGTGCGCGAACACCACATCGACCTTCATGAGATTGACGGACATCTGATCGCCCTCATCGAGATGATGCGACATTCCGATCACTTGTTGATCGAGAACATCGCCGTTCGCCCCGACCATCATGGACACGGCATCGGTGGCAAACTGCTGGATCACGCCGAGACCACGGCGCGGGAACTCGGGCATCCGGAGCTCCGCCTGTACACCAACGCCGCGTTTGCCTCGAACATCGCCTTCTACGCCCGTCGCGGCTTCACCGAGTATCGCCGAAACCCGATTGCGGCAGGCGGCGAAATCGTCCACATGCGAAAGTCGGTGGTGACGTAGGCCGGAAATCTTGAACGCACACCGACATCGGCGGCCATGTTCCGCCGACGCCGATCTTTCGCCGGCCGACATGGTGAGGTATGCCCCTAACGCCTTGACCTGAACGCCCGCGGAATCCAAACTTGCTTCAACCGTTGGGACGGGCCGATCCGGCTCAATCCCAACCTCTTCGAAGGCCAGGGAGCTTACGCATATGTCTTACGCCGTTTCGATGACGGTGAACGGCAAGTCGGTCAGCGGCGACGTCGAAGGCCGCACCTTGCTCGTTCAGTTCCTGCGGGAACACCTCAGAATGACCGGCACCCATGTCGGATGCGATACCAGCCAGTGCGGCGCCTGTGTCGTCCACGTGAACGGCACCTCGGTGAAAAGTTGCACCATGCTGGCGGTTCAGGCGGAAGGCGCCGATGTCACCACCATCGAAGGTCTCGCGAACGGCGACGAATTGCACCCGATGCAGGCGGCCTTCCGCGAGCATCATGGACTGCAATGCGGTTTCTGCACGCCCGGCATGGTGATGAGCGCGATCGACCTGGTGAACGAAAATCCGGATCCGACGGAAACCGAGATCCGGGAGTGGCTGGAAGGCAACCTCTGCCGCTGCACCGGCTACCATAACATCGTCAAATCGATCGAGGCGGGCGCAAAGGCAATGCGCGGCGGCTAACGTCGCTGCGCCCACCGGGAGGAGCACTTATGACTGCCACAGGAATCGGCGCCGCGGTGAAGCGGGTCGAAGATTTCCGCTTCCTCACGGGCCGGGGGAATTACACCGACGACATTGATCGCCCGGGCCAGGCTTACGCGTGGATTCTCCGCAGCCCGCACGCCCATGCGCAGATCATGAAAATCGACACCGCGAAGGCGGCCGCCGCGCCCGGCGTGATTGCGGTTTTCACCGGCAAGGATTTGCAAGCGGACGGCATCGGCGGTCTGCCCTGTGGCTGGCAGGTCAACAACAAGGACGACTCCCCGATGGCCGAGCCGGCGCACCCGGCGCTGGCCACGGACAAGGTGCGCCATGTCGGCGATCAGGTGGCCGTCGTGATCGCCGAGAGCAAGGACGAAGCGCGGGTCGCCGCCGAACTGATCGCGGTAGACTATACGCCCCTCCCCGCCGTGCTCGACATGAACGCCGCCATCGCCGGCGGCGCACTGGTGCACGAAGATGCGCCGGACAATACCTGCTACGACTGGCATATCGGCGACGCGGCGGCGGTGGACGACGCCTTCAAACAGGCCGCCCATGTCGCGCAGATCGACATCGTCAACAACCGGCTTGTCCCCAATGCGATTGAGCCGCGCGCGGCCATCGGCGATTTCGATACCGCGACCGGCGAATACACGCTCTACACGACGAGCCAGAACCCCCATGTGATCCGCCTGCTGATGGGCGCCTTCGTGCTCAACATTCCCGAGCACAAGCTGCGCGTCATCGCACCCGATGTCGGCGGCGGCTTCGGATCGAAGATCTATCACTACGCCGAGGAAGCCATCGTCACCTGGGCTGCGGGCAAACTGCGCCGGCCGGTGAAATGGACCGCCGAGCGATCCGAATCCTTCATGACCGACTGTCATGGCCGGGACCACGCGACGCACGCGGAAATGGCGATGGACAAGAACGGCAAGTTCTTGGCGCTGCGCGTCGCGACCAAGGCCAATATGGGGGCCTATCTTTCGACGTTCGCGCCCTGCGTTCCGACCTATCTCTACGCAACCCTGCTGGCGGGCGTGTACACCACCCCGCAAATCTATTGCGAGGTTCGCGCGGTGTTCACCAACACGGTGCCGGTCGATGCCTATCGCGGCGCGGGCCGGCCCGAGGCATCGTATCTCCTGGAACGGCTGGTCGACCGGGCCGCACGCGAAACTGGTCTCAGTCAGGTCGAAATCCGCGAGCGGAATTTCATCGCCGCCGATGCGTTTCCCTATCAAACGCCGGTCGCGCTCGAATACGACAGCGGCGATTACGGCGCGACGCTGGATCAAGCGCTAACCGCGATCGCCTACGACAAGTTCGAGGCCCGCAAGAAAAAATCGGCCAAGACCGGCAAACGCCGCGGCATCGGCTTCTCGACCTATATCGAGGCCTGCGGCATCGCGCCCTCGGCGGTGGTCGGATCGCTCGGCGCGCGCGCAGGCCTGTTCGAATCCGCCGAAGTCCGGGTTCATCCGACCGGATCGGTCACCGTCTTCACCGGTTCGCACAGCCATGGCCAAGGCCATGAGACGACGTTTGCTCAGCTGATTTCCGACACGCTCGGCGTACCATTCGAGGGTATCGACATCGTGCACGGCGACACCGGCCGTATCGCCTACGGTATGGGCACCTACGGTTCCCGCTCGCTCGCGGTAGGCGGCGAAGCGATCATGCGCGCGACCAACCGTATCGTCGACAAGGCTCGGAAAATTGCCGCCCATATGTTGGAGGCGTCCGAGGAAGACATCGAATTCAAGGACGGCACCTTCACGGTTTCCGGCACCGACAAGGCGCTGAGCTTTGGCGAGGTCGCGCTGTCCGCCTATGTACCGCACAATTTCCCGCACGAGACGCTGGAGCCGGGACTGAACGAGACCGCCTTCTACGATCCCGCCAATTTCACCTATCCCGGCGGCTGCCACATCTGCGAGGTGGAAATCGATCCGGATACGGGCGAAATCGAGATCGCGGATTTCGTCGCCGTCGACGATGTCGGCCGGGTTGTCAACCCGATGATCGTCGAGGGCCAGGTGCACGGCGGCGTCGCCCAGGGCATCGGGCAGGCCTTGCTCGAAGGGTGCGTCTACGACGGTACCGGGCAACTGTTGACCGGATCCTACATGGACTACACCATGCCGCGGGCCGACAACCTGCCCGCCTTCAAGGTTAGCACCAACACCACGCTGTGCGCGCACAATTCGCTCGGCGTCAAGGGATGCGGCGAGGTCGGCGCCATCGGGTCGCCGCCAGCCGTGATCAACGCAATCGTCGACGCGCTGTGGGACGACGGCGTTCGGGATATTTCAATGCCGGCAACACCGGAAAAAATCTGGCAAGCAATTCAGGCCGGCCAACGCGCCGCCGCCGCGGAATAAGGAGAATACGCAATGTACGACTTCAACTATCACCGGGTCGGCTCGACCGACGAGGCCGCGGAAAAACTGAAGGCCGCGGAAGACGCGACGCTGGTCGCCGGCGGCATGACCCTGATCCCGACGCTCAAGCAGCGTCTTGCCAGCCCATCGGACGTGGTCGATCTCAGCGGGGTCTCGGATCTCGTCGGCATCACGGTCGACGGCAGCTCGGTAACCATCGGCGCAATGACCACCCACGGAGCGGTCACGGGATCGAGCGACGTCCGGGGCGCCATCCCCGCGCTGGCGGACCTTGCCGGCGAAATCGGCGACGCCCAGGTGCGGCACCGCGGCACCATCGGCGGCTCGGTCGCCAACAACGATCCGGCGGCGGACTACCCCGCCGCCTGTATTGGACTGGGCGCCACCATCGTGACGACCGCCCGCGAAATCGCCGCAGACGATTTTTTCACCGGTCTTTTCGACACCGCGCTGGACGAAGGTGAAATCATCACCGCGATCCGCTTTCCGAAACCGAAGCGCGCCGCCTATATGAAATTTCCGAACCCGGCGTCCCGCTATGCCCTGGTCGGCGTCTTCGTCGCGGAAACCAACGACGGTGTTCGCGTTGCGGTCACCGGCGCCGGGGACGATGGCGTGTTCCGCGTGGCCGAAATGGAAAGCGCCCTCGCCAAGAATTTTGCCCCCGATGCAATCGCGGACATTACGGTTCCGGACGGCGGCTTGAATTCCGACATTCATGCCAGCGCCGAATACCGCGCGCACCTCATCACCGTGATGGCAAAACGCGCGGTTGCCGCCGCGGGATGACCCGACCGGAATTCGCTCCTGTGCCCAGGGGCCGGGGTCTTAACAGGCCCCGGCCTCATGCGTTACCCGCATGAGTGGCGATAGCGGCGATCCGGCGGTTGGCGCGCCGAAAGCGGGCATTGGCCCGATCGGGTGGCTCAAGCGCCTGATGATCGGCTCCGGCGTGTTGATTCTGCTGCTGGTCATCGCGGGCATTCTCGCGCTGGTCTACCGGACGAGCCTTCTCGGATGGGCGATCGGGGCCTATCTGGAAGACGAGACGTTCAAATCCGTCTCGCTTTCCACCGAACAATTCGACACCGAGCATTTATTCATTCGCGACCTGCGTCTCACCGGCGATCAAACGATCGCGGTGAAGGAAATTCGCGTCGACTACGATCTGGAATCGCTGTTCCGCGGCACCATCACCAAGATTTCCATGATGGAATTCCGCCACGAAAAGGTCGGATCGGTTATCACTGTAAAGCAGATCCTCGGCAACGGACGGTTCGACCTCGGGTCGGAAGGCCGGCGCTTCCAGACCGGGCTGGACATCCTCCGCCTGCGAATAAACGATCATCCATTCGAGCCGGGCCGCATCGAAGTCGATCTCGACGGCGAACATTTGGCCGTCGACGCCGCGATCGCCTCGTCGGACGGCTTCCTCACCCTTATCGGCAACGGACCGCTGGGCAAGGCGCCCGACGGGTTCAAGATGTATCTTTTGGGGCGGCTCAACGCGGCGCCGCTGACGGCCCTGACCGGCGGATCCGTTGCCGCAAGCGGCCCTGTCGACATCGCCATCACAGGCGCAACGGCCGACCCATTTCTGTTGTTGCAGAAAGACGATCCCAGGAACCCGACGCCATCGAATCCGCTTTCGCTCACCGGCCGGCTCGAATTCGAATTCTCCGCGCTGCGCATTGGCAACATCGACCTGCCCGTCGGCGGCACCGATCGGGTCGATTTCGTCCTTACCGATTTCAGGGCCACGGAGAAGGAATCGTCGGCAAAATTCAAGATCGACGTCGACGTGGCCAAACGGGAGTCCCCGACCTTCGGATTCGATGCGGCAAGGGTGAAGATCGCCGGGACCGTCAAGCACACCCCCCAAGCGACGGAGGTTTCGATACGCGATGGCGATATCGTCACGCTCCGCACGCTGCGGGTGGCGGATGGCGGTCCGGTGAACGGCGACATGTCGCTCGCGCTGACCGGCCCGCAGAATACCCTGACCATCCGCCACGACAAGGAAGTCATTCGCCATCGGTTGCACGGAAAACTCGCCTGGAATGCGGGCAAGATCGCCGTGCAATCGGAAGGCGATTTAGAGTCGGAGACGGACCCGCTGGTGCTTACCCTCCGCGGCGAATTCGATGCCACGCCCTTCCTGGCCTTGCAGCCCGCGCTGAAAGACGCAACCGGCACGGCAAACGTGTTCCTCGCCGGACGTATCAGCCGGGTTCTGGACCTCTTCGCCGACCGGAAGCCCGAACGCGATTGGGCCGGTTCGGTACGTCTGGACGGCGCTTTCAAACTGGATCTGTCCGGCCTGCAAATTCCCGATACGACCGCCGCCGGCACGCCCAAGGATAGCCTCGAGATTACCCTGAAGGGTTTCAACGGCAGCGGCGGTCGCCAGCGCGGCAAGCTCAAGCTGACCGCGATGCTGAACGGGCGCCG
>JBFFGE010000035.1:0-29296 GCA_041557595.1 Alphaproteobacteria bacterium | reverse complement strand
GTCGCGACGCCCCGGCGATGCCTGCGCCAGCGCGCGACTGGACAACGCCACCGCCACGAGGACGGCGAGCCCGACCGCACCGGTTACGATCAGCGCGATCCGCCAATTCCAGAACGCCGCGAGGATCCCCATGGTCAGCGGCGCGATACTGCCGCCGAGGAAACCCGAAAACGTGTGAATGCCGAAGGCGCGGCCAACCCGCTTCTCGTCGACGGCGCCCGACATGATGGCGTAGTCCGCCGGATGGAACACGCTGTTGCCGATGCCCGCCAGCACCGCGAGCACCAGGAGCAGCCAATAAACGTCGACGAAGCCGATCAGCAGAATCGCCAGCGCGTTGACCCCGAAACCGAGCAAAAGCGGCAGCCGGGCGCCGAACCGGTCGACCAGGAAACCCACCGGGGCCTGGATCAGCCCGCCGATCAGATTATACGCGGTCGCCGCGAGGCCGAGCGCCACATAGCTGACCTGGAATTCCTGCTGGATGAAGACGAACAGCGGCGGCAGACACAAGAGATAGAAGTGGCTGAAAAAATGCCCCGCCGACACCAGCGCGACCACCCTGGTATCGCCGGGCGACGCCGGAGGCACCGCGCCGGCCAACGCCTCATCCGTCGGTGGCATCGCTTTCGCCCCGCTGCGCGCGCCAGCGGCGCAAATCCTCTTCGCGCCGCCGGTCGAGTTCCGGCAACAACTCCTCGCGGTGCGTCTCGCTGAATTTGCCCCATTGCGCGATTTCTTTCAGCGTGCGGTAACAGCCGAGGCAGAAACCGGATTTCGGGTCGATCTGACAGACGGCGACGCACGGGGTCGTTGGATAGGGCGATTTCGACATTGTTCACACGGCCTGCCGAAAGTACCGGGTCGGCGCCTCGCCGAGATTGCGCCGGAACATGGCGGTGAAGGCGCTCGGGCTGTCATATCCCATATCCATCGCGACCGTGGTCACGGCGTCGCCGGCCGCCAGGCGCTCCAACGCCCGCAACAGGCGGAGCTGCTGCCGCCAGGCGCGAAAGGACATGCCGGTCTCGGCATCGAACAGGCGCGCCAGCGTCCGGCTGCTCGCCCCGGCCTCCTGCGCCCAGCGGTCGAGACCGCGCGCATCCGACGGGTCCGACAGAAGCCCGTCGACCACCCGCCGCAGGCGCCGGTCCGACGGCATCGGCAGCGCCAGCGGCGCCACCGGCAGAATGCGAATCTGATCCAGGATGACGGACATGAGCCTTTGTTCCGGACTGTTCGGCAGGTAGTCCTGCGCCGCGTCGACGGCGGCCAGGACGAGTTCGCGCAGAAGCGGCGTAACATGCAGCACACAGACCGCCTCGGGCAAGCCCGGCCCGGCATTTGGTTCGACATATAGTGTCCGCATGGCAACGGAACCGCGCGCCTCGATGCGGTGCTCGACGCCGCCCGGCAACCAGACCGCCCGATGCGGCGGCACCACGAATGCGCCGCGCCCGGTGGTCACCGTCATCACGCCTTCGCTTGCATAGACGAGCTGTGCCCGGCGGTGGCGGTGCGGCGGGATGACCTCGCCATCGGCCAGATCGCGCCGGTAGGCGACGATCCGTTGCGGCAATTGCTCCAGCCGGGTCACTTCCGGGTTCAAATACGGGGCGGGCATTGGCGTGTTGTCCGGTTCGCGATTATCAATGGCTAATTATCGCAAGACCGCCGCGCGCTTTCCAGGCCAAAATGATGCCGGATGTGGATGCATACTGGGGAGACGTGCAATGACCCGCGACCAAATCAACTTCTTCTTCCTCAACATCGGGCATTTCTTCGACCATCTTTGCATACTGATATTCGCGACCGTGGCGGCGCTGCGCCTGACCACGGAATGGAACATGTCCTACGCGGAACTAATCCCCTACGCGACGCCCGCTTTCGTCGCCTTCGGCGTCTGCGCCATTCCGGCCGGCTGGCTCGCCGACAAATGGAGCCGCGAGGGAATGATGACGATTTTCTTCATCGGCATCGGCGCCAGCACGATCCTGACCGCGCTCGCCACCACGCCGCTGCAGATCGGCGCCGGGCTGCTCGGGATCGGCGTATTCGGGGCCATCTACCATCCGGTCGGGCTCGCCATGGTGGTGCATGGCCGCCACAAGACCGGCATGCGGATCGCCATCAACGGCGTTTTCGGCAATATGGGGGTGGCCTGCGCCGCCTTGCTGACCGGGTACTTGATCGACAATGCCGGCTGGCAGGCCGCCTTCGCGGTACCGGGCGCCGTCTCGATCGGCCTGGGCGTTGCCTACGGATTGTTCGTCTATAGCGGCCGCGCCCACCGCGCCGCCGAAGCCGCCAGCGACGCCGGCGCCAAAAAAGCGGCGGCCGGCACGCTCGCGATCGACCGGTCGCTGCTGATCCGCACCTTCGCGATCATCTTCTTCTCGACCGCGATCGGCGGGCTGATTTTCCAGAGCACGACCTTCGCGCTGCCCAAGGTGTTCGCCGAACGTCTGACCGACATCGCGGGCACCGCGACGCTGGTCGGCAGCTACGCATTTCTGGTATTCGCGCTCGCCGCCTTCGCTCAGCTCGTCGTCGGCTACCTTGTCGACAATCATTCGGTCCGCACGGTTTTCGCCTTCGTCGCCGCACTACAGGCGGTATTCTTTGTGGTGATGATTCAGCTTACCGGCGTGTTTGCGCTGGTGATTTCGGTCGCCTTCATGCTGGTGGTGTTCGGGCAGATCCCGATCAACGACGTCCTGGTCGGCCGAATCGCCCGCAGCGAATGGCGCGCGCGGGCCTTTTCGTTCCGCTACATCATCACTTTCTCGGTCAGCGCAACCGCGGTGCCGCTGATCGCCTGGATCCATGCCCATTGGGGCTTCTCGGTGCTATTCGGCGTCATGGCGGGCGCCGCCACCCTGATCCTGGCCGCCGTGATGATGCTGCCGCGCACCGCCGTGGTGACCGGGGAGGCGCCCGCCGCCGCGGAATGAGAACGATGCTTCAGGCGCGCGGCGGGGCCAGCCGGTCGAGCCGCAGGCGGTGGCGCGCATCGGTCAGCCGCCAGGCGCCGCCGAAGACCGCCGCCAGCACGCCGCAGGCGGTGCCGCCGGCGATCAGGAAACTGATCACCAGTTGGTATTTCACCGCGTCCACCGGGTCCACCCCGGCCAGGATCTGTCCGGTCATCATGCCGGGCAGCGAGACGATGCCCGCCGCCGACATCGAATTGACCATCGGGATCATCGCCGTGCGCATCGTGCCATGGGTAACAGAGCGCATCGCCTCGCCCCGGCTGTGCCCAAGCGCGAGACGGGAATCGATGGTTACCCGCTCGCGCCAAGCGCCAGTGGTCAGGCTGTCCAGCCCGAGCGCGACCCCGGTCATGGTATTGCCGAGGATCATGCCGAGCAGCGGGATCGCATAGCGCGGATCGTACCAGGGGTCGGGCCGTACCTGACCGGTCAGCGCGAAGATCGTCACCAGGAACGATGCCATCAGCATACTCGTAGTGCCCAGTCCGAAACCCCACCAGCCGCTGAACCGCCGCTCCTGGTGCGCCATCGCCTCGCGCCCGGCGAACAGCACCATCAGGAGCGCCGCCGTCGCGGTCCAGAGCGGCGAGACCAGCGCGAACAGCCATTGCAGCACCAGCCCGATCAGCGACAGCTGGACCACCATCCGCACTGCCGCGATCAGCAGCCGCCGTTCCAGCCCGAGCTGCAGCCAGATCGACAGCCCCGCATTGATCAGCACCAGCGCCGCCGCCATCGCCACATCGCCGTAGTCCAGGGTAATGAAATCCTTCATTGCACGGCCTCCTCGACACGCCCTTTCGCGATCCGGAAATGGCGGCCGCCGAGGCGTCGCGCCTGCGCCCGGTCATGCGTCACCATCAGAACCGCGATCCCGTCGCTCACCTTTTCCCGCAGCACCCCCTCCACCGCCGCGGTCGCCGCGGGATCGAGACCGGATGTGGGTTCGTCGAGCAGCAGCACGCGGGGCATCTGCACGAAGGCGCGTGCGAGCGCGAGGCGCTGGCGCTCGCCGGTGGACAGCCGGGAGACCGGCCAGCTACCGCAGGCGACGGGCAAGGACAAGCGCATCGCCAGCGGCGCGGCAACGTCCCAATCGGTGAAATGCGCGTCGACCCGGTCGGCCCACCAGCCGGACTCCGCCGGGACATAGGTCACCTGCCGGCGCCAATCAGGCGCCGGCATGGCGTCACGGTCCCGGCCGTCGAGCTGCACATCGCCGTCATTGGGATCGAGATCCGCGATCGCGCGCAGGAACAACGTCTTGCCGGAGCCCGACGGGCCGGACAGCGTGATCATCTCGCCGTCGGACAGGTCGAGAAAGACCGGCTCCAGGCCCGGTCGCGTGAGGCCGCGAATTGTCAGCAAAGGGCGTCTCCATCCGGCGCTTGTCCGGACGGCGCGCGCCTTAGGCCGCGTCCGGCACCTCCCGGACGAAGTAGATCATATCGAGCGGCGGCGGGGCCACCGCCGTCTGGCTCAGCATATCATGCACCTAGCCCCGATGGTGGGTCTGGTGGTTGAAGAAATGCTGCAGGATCACGTCGTGCCGCGTCTGCTGCGGTTGGCCGGACGCGTTGGCGTAGGATTTGACGGCGCCGAGAGCGCCTTCATCCTGCGCGGCCACATAATCGAGAATGACCCCATCCTGTTGCGCGCGCTCGCGGCGCAGCACGTCGAAATCGGTATAGAGTTCGGTGTCCAGCGGATCGGTAATCAGCTCTCCCACACCGAGCCGCGAGAGCCACATGCGATCGCACAGCAAGATATGGTTGAGGGTACGGTGGATCGATCCGAAAAACGCCTTTCGCGGGGTTTTCCGGTCGGCATCGTCCAGGTCGGCACAGGCGTCATACAGACGCAGGTTCGCCCATTGATTGTACCGAGCGGCGCGCTGGAAATAAGACGACATTACCGTCCCTCCTCGCTGTAAATGACAAATCACGGTACCCAAGAGCGATCGAGGCCAAAACCGATATTAACTCAAATTCACTTGAGAAAAATTCATGTTAAATTTTCAGACCACACCAATGTAAACGATACTTACCATCAAACGTTAGAAGCGATATTGAACAAATCTCAGGCGTCTCATGACCAGCTCCTTGCCACCGATCAACGCGCTTTACGCCTTCGAGGCGGTGGCGCGGCATCTCAGCATCACCCGCGCGGCCGAGGAACTCAATGTTACGCCCTCTGCGGTGAGCCATCGAATTCGCGGACTGGAACACCGGCTCGGCGTCATCCTGTTTCACCGCGAACAACGCCAATTGATGCTGAGCGACGCCGGGCAGCGCCTCTTTCCCGGCGTTCAGGATGGATTCGGCAGAATTGCGGGCGCCCTCGCGGACCTCGACAGGTTGCACCGCGGCGGCACGCTCACCGTCAGCATGCTTTCCACATTCGCCAGCCGTTGGTTCATCCCGCGATTGCCGCGCTTCCAGCGGGAAAACCCGGAAATCGAAGTTCGCGTTTCGACCACGACGCGTCCGGTGTCGTTCGAACGCGACGGCGTCGACGCGGCGATCCGGTATGGCGGTGGCAACTGGCCGGGCCTGCGCGCCGACCATTTGCTGGCGGAGGAAATCACGCCGGTCTGCCATCCCGACCTGATTGACGGCGACCCGCCGTTGCACGATCCGGCCGATCTCGCCCGTCACACGTTGCTGCACGCCGAGGCGCGTCCGGAGGACTGGCCGCTCTGGCTGCAAATCCAGGGCCGAGAAGGCCTGGAGCCTGCCCAGACCGTCACCTTCGACACGACAAACTTTGCGCTTGAAGCGGCCCAGCAGGGCGCGGGCGTGGCAATCGCGGCCATGGAGTTTGTCGCCGACGCCCTCGCTGACCGACGGCTCGTTATCCCTTTCGGGGATCCGGTCAAACAGGATCAGGCCTATTACCTCGTCTGCCCGGCCGGCCGGGCCGACCGGCCCAAGATCGCGGCGCTTCGGGCATGGCTCGTTCGGGAGGCCGCCGACGCGCGATAGGTCCTCGGGCCGCGACAAAAAAACACTTGCGGCGCCTCCTTGAAATGCGTACCAAGTTGGTCCAAATTAATACAGAACTATTTTTGTACGGTATCTGGGCACGAAAGTGCCCGGCAACGGGGGAGTTCCAAAGGTGATCCGACTGAGCCGAATGACCGATTACGGCGTCGTCGTCATGTCCCAGATCAACCAGAATCCCGGCGGCGTGACGACCGCGCCGGATCTGGCGCAAGCCACCGGCCTGCCCGCGCCGACCGTCAGCAAGCTCTTGAAGCAGCTCGCGAAGTCCGGCCTTCTGGATTCCCACCGGGGCGTCCATGGCGGCTATGCGTTGAGCCGCGCGCTTGAAGACATCACCGCCATGGAAATTATCGAGGCGCTGGACGGACCCGTTGCCCTGACCGATTGCGTCGAGGGCGCCGAAGATGCCTGCAACGTGGAATCGCTGTGTCCGATGCGCGGCGGCTGGGACAAGGTGAACACGGCCATCCGCCGGGCGCTGCAGGAGGTGACCTTGGCGGAACTGTGCCCGTCGCGCGACTACATCGCCGACGCGCCGCCGGCCCGAACCAAGAAAAACAAATCGGCAAGTCAGGGGGGTCGATAAGATGGCCGCGACCGCAAAAACCGTCGAACAAGTCAAATCCGTCGGCGAGAAGTATAAATACGGCTTCGTCACCGATATCGATCTGGATTATGCGCCGAAGGGACTGAACGAAAATATCGTCCGCTTCATTTCGGCCAAGAAGAACGAGCCGGAATGGCTGCTCGAATGGCGGCTCAAGGCGTTCGCCCATTGGCTGGAGATGCCGGAGCCGGAATGGGCCAAAGTGGAATTCCCGCCGATCGACTATCAGGACGCCTATTACTACGCCGCGCCGAAATCGGACGATGACAAGCCGAAATCGCTCGACGAGGTCGACCCGAAACTGCTGGAAACCTATGCGAAGCTGGGCATCCCTCTGAAGGAACAGGAAATGCTGGCCGGCGTCGCCGTCGACGCGGTCTTTGACAGCGTTTCGGTGGCCACGACCTACAAGGGAAAACTCGAGGAACAGGGCATCATCTTCTGTTCGATTTCCGAGGCGGTGCAGGAACACCCGGAGCTGGTGCGGAAGTACCTCGGATCCGTGGTGCCCTATGGCGACAACAAGCATGCCTGCCTGAATTCGGCCGTCTTCACCGACGGTTCCTTCGTCTACATCCCGAAGGGCGTGCGCTGCCCGATGGAGCTGAGCACCTATTTCCGCATCAACGCGGAGAATACCGGCCAGTTCGAGCGCACGTTGATCATCGCCGACGAAGGCTCCTATGTGAGCTATCTCGAGGGCTGCACCGCGCCGATGCGCGACGAAAACCAGCTTCACGCGGCGGTCGTCGAACTGATCACGCTGGATGACGCCGAAATCAAATATTCGACCGTCCAGAACTGGTATCCCGGCGACGAGAACGGCCTTGGCGGTATCTACAATTTCGTCACCAAGCGGGGCGCCTGCCGCGGCCGCAACTCGAAAATATCCTGGACCCAGGTGGAAACCGGCTCGGCGATCACCTGGAAATATCCGAGCTGTATTCTCGAGGGCGACAATTCGGTCGGCGAGTTCTATTCGGTCGCCATCACGAACAACATGCAGCAGGCCGATACCGGCACCAAGATGATCCATATCGGCC
The DNA here is from genome assembly GCA_041557595.1 of Alphaproteobacteria bacterium. Lineage (GTDB taxonomy): Bacteria > Pseudomonadota > Alphaproteobacteria > UBA8366 > UBA8366 > JAOTYV01. The sequence continues at coordinate 21,645 of JBFFGE010000035.1, read as the reverse complement.
GCAATACCAGCTCGACCATCATCGCCAAGGGAATCGCCGCCGGCCGTTCCGATAGCACCTATCGCGGCCAGGTCAAGGTGATGCCGAAGGCGGAAGGCGCGCGCAACTACACCCAATGCGACAGCCTGCTGGTCGGCGACCGCTGCGGCGCGCACACCGTGCCCTATATCGAGGCGCGCAACCGCTCGGCGCGGGTCGAACACGAGGCCACCACCTCGAAGATCAGCGACGACCAGCTTTTCTACTGCCGCCAGCGCGGCCTGTCCGACGAAGAGGCGATCGCCCTGATCGTCAACGGGTTCTGCAAGGAAGTATTGCAGCAGCTGCCGATGGAATTCGCGGTGGAAGCCCAGAAGCTGGTCGGCATCAGCCTGGAGGGCAGCGTCGGCTGAGCCGAACCCTCCGACAAGACACCAAAGCCAAGAAAAGCGAAGGCACGAAACGATGACCTCTCTGCTCGACATCAAGAACCTCCACGCCGGTATCGGCGGCAAGAAAATCCTCAAAGGGCTCGACCTGACCATCGGCGCCGGGGAAATTCATGCGATCATGGGCCCGAACGGCACCGGCAAGAGCACGCTGTCCTATGTACTGGCGGGCCGCGACGGCTATGAGGTGACCTCGGGCGACGTTCTGTACAAGGGCAAGAACCTGCTCGACCTGGAGCCGAACGAGCGTGCCTGCGAAGGTATTTTCCTGGCCTTCCAGTACCCGGTCGAAATTCCCGGCGTCGCCGGGACAACCTTCCTGAAGGCGGCGCTCAACGCTGTCCGCAAACACCGCGGCGAAGACGAGCTCGACGCCATGCAATTTCTCAAGCATGTCCGGGGCAAGGCCAAGGAGCTTGGCGTCGGCGACGAAATGCTGAAGCGCGCGGTCAATGTCGGCTTCTCCGGCGGCGAGAAAAAGCGCAACGAAGTGCTGCAGATGGCGGTGCTGGAACCCAGCCTAGCGATCCTGGACGAGACCGATTCCGGGCTCGACATCGATGCCCTCAAGGTCGTGGCGGACGGCGTCAATGCGATGCGATCACCCGATCGCTCGATGCTGATCATCACCCACTACCAGCGACTGCTCGGGTATATCGAGCCGGATTTCGTGCATGTCCTCGCCAACGGCCGGATCGTCGCATCAGGCGGCAAGGAACTGGCCCAGGAGCTCGAGGCCAGCGGCTATGCGAAATACACCGACGCCGACGCGGCGTGACCGGAGACCGAATCACCATGGCTTCCAAATCCACCCCCCTCACCGCCTTCGCCGAACAGTTGGACGGCGTGGCCGCGACCCTGCCGCGGCAGGATCTCGGTTGGCTGCAGGATCGCCGCGCCGGCGCCCGGGATCGCTATCGGGCGGCCGGACTGCCGACGCCGCGGCTGGAATCCTGGAAATTCACCAACCTCAATCGATTGCCGCGGGTCGGCTTCAAGGCGGCTGCGCTGACTGACGCGCCGTCGGTCGACAGCGTGCCGGTGGGCGCCGCCATCACGGCCGAAGGGGCCGTGGCGGTGCTGGTCAACGGCCAGTTCCGGGCCGACCTTTCGAAGCTGGGCGACTTGCCGGCGGGGGCGACCGTGCTGGGAATCGCCGACGCGCTGGCCTCGCGAGACGGCCTGCTGGAGCCACATCTCGACCGGATCTCCGGCCAAAACGAGGCATCGCTGGCCGCGCTGAACACCGCCCAATTCGGCGACGGAGTGTATGTCCACCTGGCCGAAGGCGTAACGCTCGAACGGCCGCTGCACGTGATTTCCATCGGCGCGGCGCGCGGCGAACCGGTCGCCTTCCATCCGCGGCTGTTGATCGTCGCCGACGCGGGCAGCCATGGCTGTGTGCTGGAGAGCCATGTCGGCGCGGGCGACGGTGCGTATTTCACCAATACGGTCGTCGAAGCGACGCTCGGCGACGGCGCCGTGCTGCAGCATTACAAATTGCAGAACGATCATCCGGCCGCCTGGCATACCGCGACGACCGGCGTCGAAATTGCGGCGAAAGCCGTCTATGACAGCTTCGTCCTGCAGATCGGCGCCCATCTGGCGCGCAACGAGATCGCCGCCCATATTCTCGGATCGCACGCGGAATGCCATCTGAACGGCACCTATCTGCTGCGCGGTAAGCAGCATGCGGACAACACCACGTTGATCGACCACGCCGCGCCGGAAAGCAAATCGCGCGAGGTCTACAAAGGCGTCGTGGACGATCAGGCGCGCGGCGTGTTTCAGGGCAAGATCCTGGTGCGGCGCGATGCGCAGAAAACCGACGGACACCAGATCAACAAGACGCTTCTGCTGTCGCGCGGCGCGGAAATCGATTCCAAGCCGGAGCTGGAAATCTACGCCGACGACGTGAAATGCGGTCACGGTGCCACGGCCGGGGAGCTGGACGAGGACGCGCTGTTTTACCTGGAAGCGCGCGGCATCGATCCGGAAACGGCGCGCGGCCTCCTGGTCGAGGCGTTCATCGGCGAGACGATCGACGAAATCTTGCGCCCGACCATGCGGAACGCCTTGCGCGACATCGTCGCGGGATGGCTGACAGAAGGGCGGCATGACGGCGCGACCGAAAAGACAGGGGTGGGCACATGAACGATCAAAGCAATCCGGCGCGCACCGCCGCCGACGCGAGCCCGGTCACGGGTTTCGATGTCGAACGGGTACGGGCCGACTTCCCGGCGCTGGCGACGGAAGTCCACGGCAAGCCGCTGGTGTTTCTCGACAGCGCCGCCTCGGCCCAGAAGCCGCGCGCGGTCATCGATACGATGTGCCGGGTCTATGAATCCGAATACGCCAATGTGCACCGCGGCGCCTACTATCTGAGCGAACGCGCGACCGCGCTGTACGAAGGCGCGCGGGACACGCTGCGGCACTTCCTCAACGCCCGCGACCGCAAGGAAATCATCTTCACCCGCAACGTCACGGAAGCGATCAACCTCGTGGCGCGGACATGGGGCCGCGAGAACCTGAAGGCCGGCGACGAAATCGTCATTTCCGAAATGGAGCACCACTCCAACATCGTGCCTTGGCAGATGTTGCGCGACGAGCTCGGCCTGACGCTCAAGATCGCGCCGGTCAGCGACGACGGGGAATTCCTGCTCGACGCCTACAAGGCGCTGCTGACCGACCGCACGAAGCTGGTAGCCATGACCCACACGTCCAACGTGCTGGGCACGATCACCCCGGCCAAGGAGATCACCCGGCTGGCCCATGACGCGGGCGCCAAGGTGCTGCTCGACGGGGCGCAGGCGGTCGTGCATATGCCGGTCGACGTGCAGGATATCGACTGCGATTTCTACGGCATCACCGGACACAAGCTGTATGGCCCGACCGGGATCGGCGTGCTGTACGGCAAGGAAGCGCTGCTCGACGCGATGCCGCCCTTCCTCGGCGGCGGCGACATGATCAGTTCCGTAACGTACGAGAAATCCACCTGGGCGGCGCTGCCCGCGAAATTCGAGGCCGGCACGCCGGCCATCGTGCAGGCGATCGGGTTGGCCGCCGCCGTCGACTACGTCACCGCGCTGGGGCTGGACCATATCGCCGCCCATGAACGAGACCTGCTCACTTACGCGACCCAGCGCCTCGCCTCGATCGACGGGCTCCGGCTGATCGGCACGGCGCCGAACAAGGCGGCGGTGGTCTCCTTCGCCATGGACGCGGCGCATGCGCACGACATCAGCACGATCATCGACCGCGCCGGCGTCGCCATTCGCGCCGGCCACCATTGCGCCGAACCGCTGATGAACCGGATGGGCGTGGCGGCCACGGCGCGCGCGTCCTTCGGCCTTTACAACACACGGGCCGAGGCGGACACGCTCGCCCGGGCGCTCGAAACGGTGCAGGAGATTTTCGGCTGATGCTCGACGAACTGCGCGAACTGTACCAGGAAGTCATCCTGGACCACGGCAAGAAGCCGCGGAATTTCCGCCGGCCGGAGCACCCCAGCGGCGAGGCCGCGGGCCGCAACCCGCTGTGCGGTGACCAGCTTGTCGTCTACATCGATGTAGACGACGGCGGGATGATCCGGGACGCCGCCTTCGTCGGCAAGGGCTGCGCCATCTCCATGGCCTCGGCCTCGATGATGACCGAAATCGTCAAAGGCAAATCCGCCGCCGAGGCACAACGCCTGTTCGAGGACTTCCAGCGCATGTGCACCGAAGACAGCCCGGACGGCATGGGCGCCGATGTCGATGAAGACGTCGAAAAGCTCCAGGTTTTGTCCGGCGTGCGGCAATTTCCCGTGCGCGTGAAATGCGCCACCCTGCCCTGGCATACGCTGAACGCGGCGATCGAGGGCAAGGACGAGATCAGCACGGAGGCATGACATGACGCCGGACGACACCCCCAAGCGCGACGGCGAAGACGGGCTCAGCCTGCAGGACTTCATGCCCGGCGCGGCGACCGCCGAGGGCGACACCCTGATCGCCAAGGTAGGGACGCCCCTGCCGGCGGGACAGACAATCGCCGACGAAGCGACCGTGATCGAGGCTTTGAAGAGCGTTCACGATCCGGAGATACCGGTAAATATTTACGATTTGGGCCTTATATATGAGGTCAAGATCGCCGATGACGGCAACGTCTCGATCCGCATGACCCTGACCGCGCCGGCCTGTCCGGTGGCCGGCGAAATGCCGGGACAGGTCGGCCACGCAGTAGCGGCCCTGGACGGCATCGGCGAGGTGACCGTGGCGCTGGTCTGGGACCCGCCCTGGACCAAGGATCGCATGTCGGAAGATGCGCGATTCGCCCTCGATATGTGGTAGACTACAAAACGGACTTTAAAGACGAAAGAGACCATCATGGCAGCACCAATGTTAACCCTTACCGATGCGGCGGCGGAACGCGCTAAGTATCTGATGTCAAAATCGGAAAAGCCGATCGTCGGGCTTCGCGTCGGCGTCAAGGCGCAGGGCTGCTCGGGCATGAGCTATTTCGTCGAATACGCCGAGGAACAGAAGAAGTTCGAGGAGCTGGTCGAGGACAAGGGCGTCACCATCCTGATCGACCCGGCAGCCACGATGTTCCTGATCGGCTCGGAAATGGATTACCAGGAGGACAAGCTGCAATCCGGCTTCGTCTTCAGCAATCCGAACGAAAAGGGCCGCTGCGGCTGCGGCGAATCCTTCCACGTCTAGATCAACCTGCCTTTGATTGGAATCAATTAAAGGCAGAAGAGTTGATCGATTCTATAAAGATAGAACAGCTTATGTGCGCCCAAATGGGCGCGCGCTGCTCTAGGGGCCGGACTGCGGTACTCGTCATTCCGGACGATGCGAAGCAACGATCCGGAATCCATAACTTTCTGAAATTACTGAATTTTCGCCTTCGCGGGAATGATGCGCATGGGTAAACCCAAACTGATCCTGTGCTGGAGCAGCGGCAAGGACAGCGCCTGGGCGCTGCACCGGCTGCGGCAACAGGACGGTTTCGACATCGTCGGCCTGCTGACCACGATCAACGAGGCGGCGGCGCGGGTCGCCATGCACGCGGTGCGCGAAAGCCTGCTCGACCGACAGGCCGAGGCCGCCGGGCTACCGCTGCTCAAAGTGCCGATCCCGCACCCCTGCCCCAACGAAATCTACGAAGAGCGCATGGCCGAGGCGGTCACCGAAACCCGGAAAATCGGCGTCGAGGCTTTCGCATTCGGCGACCTGTTCCTCGAAGACGTGCGGCGCTACCGGGAGGACAATCTGGCCGGCACCGGCATCGAACCGGTGTTCCCGCTCTGGGGACTGAATACGAGCGAGCTGGCCCGCGAGATGGTGGCATCCGGGCTGGCCGCACGCGTTACCTGCGTCGACCCGAAACAGCTCGATCCGGCCTTCGCCGGCCGCGCATTCGATGCGGCATTCCTCGACGGTCTGCCCGACGGTGTCGACCCCTGCGGCGAGAACGGCGAGTTTCACAGCTTCGTCCATCAAGGCCCGATGTTCGTCCGCCCGATCGCCATAACCCCCGGCAAGATCGTCGAGCGCGACAGATTCGTCTTCGCGGATCTGTTGCCGGCGTAGCGCGGAAGAGGCAGGCGTTGGCAGCGATTTCACTACCGACTGTCGTCATTCCGGACAGCGCGAAGCGCCGATCCGGAATCCATACGACGCTGATATATCTGGATTCCCGCCGTCGCGGGAATGACGATGGCCGCCCCTCCCTAATCCACCCGATACTTTTTCACCATGTCCCAATCCAGTTCGATGCCGAAGCCGGGCGCTTGCGGCACGGCGATTTCGCCGTTTTCGATGGCCGGCCGATTGGCGTACATCGCCTGCCAGACCGGGTCGCGGTCCGGGTCGGCGAAACATTCGACGAAACTGCCGTGCGGGATGCCGGACAGCAGGTGCATCGACAGGTGGCCTTCCTCATGCATCGCCATGCGCACGCCGTGCAGCGCGCACAGCCCGGCGATGCGCCGCCATTCGGTCGGCCCGCCGCAATGCGACGCGTCGATGTTGCAGAAGTCGATCCCGCCCGCCGCGATCAGGCGTTTGACGCCATGGCCGGTGATCTCGCTTTGCCCGGACGCGATGGGAATGCTTGTGGCACGCCGCACCTCGGCATTGCCCGGATAATCGTCGTACCAATGGCACGGCTCCTCGAACCACAGGATGTCCAGCGGCTCGACCCGGCGGGCGAATTTAACCGCGTCCGCCGTCGCCCAGCCGCGGTTGGCGTCGATGGCGATCAGGAAATCCGGTCCGGCGCCGTCGCGCGCCGCCTCGACCCGGGCGAAATCCTCGTCCAGCGTCAGCCCGCCGACCTTGAACTTGACCCCGGCGAGGCCGAGCCCCTTCAGCGTCTCCATCTCCTTGCGGTAATCGTCCAGCGTGACGCCGTCCTCGTAATACCCGCCGATCGAGATGATCGGCATGCGGTCGCGGTAGCCGCCGAACAGTTTGGCGACGCTGGTGCCGAGCGCCTTGCCGACGAGATCCCACAGGGCGGTATCGACGCAGGCGATCGCCTCCATCACCCGCGCCCGGTCGCGGATCAGATGGGCGATGGAAAACATCTTCGCCCAGATGCGTTCGACCGCCATCGCGTCCTCGCCCAGAATCAACGGCGCCAGCTCCCCCTGAATGATCTTGCAAATTTCAGGGCCGCCGCTACGGTCGTCGCCGTTGTAGACCTCGCTGACCAGCCCGCCTTCCGCATGGATGCGCGTGACCACGGTCGCCCGGGTCGGCACCGAATACTTGCTGCCGCCGAACACCCGGGTCAGCGGAATGACGACCGGTATGGTTTCGATCTTCTCGATGCGCATGGATTTCCTCCCTGGACGACATGATCCGCTTTTACGGTTCCTTAACGCCGCAGATTATACCCCTGAGCGGCCAACCGCATAGGCGGCCCCCGCCGGAACCGGAAAGAGTCTCGTAACGATGCGCCAAAGCTCCGTTCGATCGATCAACACCCTTGCGGCGCTGACCGCGCTGCTCGTCATCGGAATCCTGACGCCAATGACCGTGCGCGCGCAGGCCCAACCGGAAATGCACACCGGCTTCACGCCGAAGAAAGCGGTGCATTCGAAATCCTTCATGATCTCGGTCGCGAACCGCCATGCGGCGCGCGCCGGTTACGACATTCTGCGGCGCGGCGGATCGGCGATCGACGCGGCCATCGCCGCCTCGCTGGTCCTGGGACTGGTGGAAGCACAAAGCTCCGGCATCGGCGGCGGCGGCTATCTGCTGCATTGGTCGGCGCGCGACCGTCGGGTCGACAGCTATGACGGCCGTACGCAGGCGCCCGCTGCCGTGAAACCGAATCATTTCCTGGAAGCCGACGGCACGCCGGTCGGGCGCCGCGCGGCGCATTGGGGCGGCCGGACCGTCGGCGTACCGGGCGTGCCGCGCCTGTTCGCGCTGACCCATCGCCGCCATGGCAAACTGCCCTGGAAGGAGCTGTTCGAGCCGGCGATCAAACTGGCCGAGCAAGGCTTCGCGGTCTCGCCCCGGCTGCACAAACAGATCGCCCGGAACCGTAAACTGCTACGCGATCCTGCCGCGCGCGCCTATCTGCTCGACGGCGACGGCGAGGCATGGCCGGCGGGCCACCGGCTGGTCAATCCGGCGTATGCGGCGACGCTGCGCACCCTTGCGGCCAAGGGCGCGGATGCTTTCTATGCCGGACCCATTGCCCGGGATATCGCCGAGGCGGTTACCGAGGCGGTCGAACATCCCGCGCCGATGACGGTCGCAGACGTGCGTTCCTATCGCACGGTCCAGAACGCGCCCGCCTGCGTCCGCTACCGGCGGCACCGTGTCTGCGGCGTCGGCCCGTCGACCACCGGCGGGATTACGCTCGGGATGACGCTGGGCCTGCTGGAGCCGTTCGACCTGCGCACGCTCGGCGCGGACTCGCCCGAGGCAGTGCATCTTTTCATCGAAGCCTCCCGCCTCGCCTTTGCCGACCGGGTCCGCTACATCGCCGATCCCGCCTTCGTGACGGTACCGGCCGCCGGCTTGCTCGACCGGGGATACCTCGCCCACCGCGCGAATCGGATCAATCCGGGCCGCGCGATGCCCCGGCCCGGCCCCGGCACGCCGCCGATGAAAAAGGCGATGCGCACCGCGCCCGGCGACGACGCGGAGCCGCCTTCGACCAGCCACCTGGCGGTGGTCGATGCGGCCGGCAACGCGGTCTCCTTCACCACCTCGATCGGCCGCGGCTTCGGCTCGGGCATCATGGTGCGCGGCTTCCTGTTGAACGACGATCTGGTCGCTTTTGCGTTTCGGCCCACCAAGGACGGCCTTCCGGTCGCCAACCGGCCGAACGGCGGCAAGCGGCCTCGGTCGTCGATGTCGCCGACGATCGTCCTCGGCCCCGACGGCGCGCTCCGCCTCGTCGTCGGCTCGCCCGGCGGCATCCGGATTTTGAATTATGTGGCGAAGACGGTGGTGGCCGTCCTGGACTGGGACATGGATATCCAGTCGGCGATCGCGCTGCCCCATTTCGGCGCCCGCACGAAACACGCCGAGTTGGAAAAGGACACGGCGGCGGAACGCTTTCGCGACGCGCTGCAGGCGAAGGGCCACAGCGTGAAGGTCCGCCACCTGACCAGCGGTCTGCACGGTATCGAGGTGACCAAACACGGCCTGACCGGCGGCGCCGATCCCCGGCGCGAAGGCATGGTGATGGGGAAATAGAGCACTTCCCGAGCGAACCGAAACGGTTCGCGACGACGTATTTGCGCTAAAGTAAAGAGAGCGACCATTTCACTTCAGTCAAGTTGAACGAGAAATGGTCCAGAACGCGCGGAATTGGAGCGGGCGAAGGGAATCGAACCCTCGTCGTAAGCTTGGGAAGCTTCTGCTCTGCCATTGAGCTACGCCCGCGCCGCCAGCAAATTGACCCTACGAACTGACCCGCTGAATTTCAAGCGCGCAGGCAGGCCTTTCGGACGCCAACACCCGCCGTGCAGCGCTTTGAGGCTTAGCATTCTCCCGATATCCCAAACTGGGGTTATACTACGGTCACTTCCGTACCGCCTGCGCCGGCCGGACGTGCCCCTCCTGTCGCCGCGCCCGCCGCATCCAAGGGAAAATTTGCGATGAAGCCGTTGAACGTCCTCTACATCATGTCCGACCAGCATCAAGGCAAGGCGTCCGCCTGCTATGGCCATGACTTCGCCGTGACGCCGAACATCGATCGGCTGGCGGCGCGCGGCACCCGCTTTGCCACCGCCTATACCAATTCGGCGATCTGCGTGCCCGCCCGCGCGGTCATCGCAACCGGACAATACGTTTTCAAATCCGGCTACTGGTGCAACGCCCATCCCTATGACGGCCGCATCAAGAGCTGGCATCACCTGCTGGCGGAGAACGGGTCCTCCGCCACCTCGATCGGCAAGCTGCATTTCCGCAACGAAACCGATCCGACCGGCTTTGCCGAGCAGATCATTCCGATGCATGTGGTCGAGGGTTTGGGCGACCTCCGCAGCTGCATCAAGCGTCCGATGACCGAGCCGATGGAAACCAGCAAGGTGATGACCGATATCGGACCCGGCGACAGTACCTACACGAAATACGACCACGACATCGCCAACCGGACCTGCGATTGGCTGCGGGCCAGGGCCACGGATCCGAACGGCGCGCCGTTCGCCCTTTTCACCTCCTTCGTATGCCCGCACCCGCCCTATATCGCGCCGCAGGAATTCTACGACCTCTACCCGACCGATCGCATGCCGACGCCGAAACTGTCCGACCCGGATGCCGAGACGCATCCCTGGATCCAGAAGATGGAACGCAACCGGAACTACAACGACTTTCTCACCGAGGAAACGCGGCGCATCCTGCTGGCGAGCTATTACGGCTGCATCAGCTATCTCGACCATAAGATCGGCCGGGTGCTGGACTGCCTGGACGAATGCGGCCTGCGCGACAATACGCTGGTGATCTATACCTCCGACCATGGCGACAACCTGGGCACGCGGCGGCTGTTCGGCAAATCGAACATGTACGAGGAATCGGCGTTCATCCCGATGATCGTCGCCGGGCCCGGCGTGCCGGAGAACGCGGTCTCGACGACGCCGGTGACCCTGCTCGACGTGGCGCCGACGATCCTCGACGCGGCCGGGCTCGCCGATTTGCCCGAGGCGCGCGCCCTGCCGGGACGATCCATGATCGCGGTGGCGCAGGCAACGTCCGATCCCGACCGGGTGGCGTTCTGCGAGTATTACGCCGCGGCCGCGGACCGGGCCGCCTTCATGATCCGCAAGGGGAAATACAAATACATCCACTATGTCGGCTATGAACCCGAACTGTTCGATCTGGAGGCGGACCCGGAAGAACTCACCAGCCTCGCCGGCGATCCGGATCATCAGGACATCGTCCGGGACTACCACGCCATCCTGCGCACCATCGTCGACCCGGAGGCGGCGGACGAGGCGGCCTATCGGTCGCAAACCGCGCTGGTGGAAGCCAATGGCGGCCGCGAGGCACTGATTGCGCGCGGCAAATACGACGGCACGCCCGCACCCGGCGTGGCGCCGGTCTTCAGCCGCTAAGGCATAAGGAACGCCCGTAAATGAAACAAAACCGCATGAAATCGAAACTGCTGGCCGGCGAGCCGGCCTTCGGCTGTTCGATCATGATCCCGTCGCCGCAGATGGTCGAGATGGTCGCCCATGCGGGGTTCGACTGGGTGCTGATCGACCTGGAACACGGCACCATCGACCTGGAAACCGCCGAGCTAATGATCATGGCCTCGGAAGCGAGCGGCATCACGCCGATCGCCCGGCCGCGCAGCAACGCCAAGGCGGATATCTCCTCGATTATGGACCGGGGCGCGATGGGGGTGCAGGTGCCGCACGTCAACAGCGCGGAGGACGCGCGCCGCGCCGTCTCCGCCGTCAAGTTCGGCCCGGGCGACAATCGCGGTCTCGCCACCGGCACGCGGCCCGACAGCTACGGGCTGGGGCAATCGATGGAGGAATTCGTCGCGGCGAGCAACAAGGAGACGCTGGTATGCGTCCAGCTCGAACACGCGGCGGCGATCGAGAATGTCGACGAGATCCTGGAGGTCGACGGCGTCGACGTCTTCTTCATCGGCCCGTCGGACCTGTCGCAATCGATGGGCCACCCCGGCCAGCCCGGCGTCGAGCCGGTGAAAAGCGCGATCGAGGATTCGCTGCGCAAGATCACCGCCGCCGGCAAGACGCCCGGCATGCCCGCCGCGTTGAACAACATCGACACCGTTCTCGGCAACGGCGTCAAATATATCTACAACCACCTGCCGAAATTGCTCGGCGCGGGGACTGCGCAGTTCCTCGAGAAGGCTCGGGGTTAGGCGCGCTAATCGCCAAAAAGCATCCCGCACCCAGGGTCATACATCGACAGGCTCAGTATGAGGACGTTAACGGGATAGGACGGTGAGACGCATGGTTCCGCGCGTGAGCGCGCTCTATGCCTGGAGAAATCCTCATGCTAAGCCTGTCGAAGTATGCGGGTTTCTCCACGCACGATATTAATCATCGCCGCTATGACAATTTCGACCGCACCCGCCCGAGCTCAAGTCGCATACACCGCCACCTCGACGCGCGTATCGTTGTAGCACGCGCCTTCGGCGATATCGGCCTTTGTCGCGGGGGCGAGCGCGGAGACGGTCTGGCCGTTGTCGGTGGTCTTGAACCACGCGCCCTTGGCCGAGCAGACCACGCCCGGACGCACCGCATCGGTGATCCGCAACGGCAGGTGCACCTCGCCGAGATCGTTCCACACCTTCACCGGCGCGCCGTTTTCCAGGCCGCGGGCGGCCGCGTCGTCCGGGTGCATCTCCAGCGACGGTGTCGCGTCGCAATCCTTGACGCCGCCGAAGGTGGACGTGATGCGCTTGTCCGAGGACGGTGTGATCAGGGTCAGCGGATAGTCGGAGTCGAGCGGCACATACGCGGGCAATCGCGCGCCGAACCGGTCTTCCATGTCCTGCGAGTCGAGCTCGATCTTGCCGCTGGGGGTCTTCGGAAAGACGTTCTTGAACAGGACCGGCTCGGCGTCTTCCGCGCCGCCGACGGTCATCTTGAGCGCGCCGTCGAGCGCGAGGCCGGTCGGCGCGAGCCCGCGCAGCCTGGGGTCGCCGCTATCCAGCGCGTCGGCCATCAGGTCCTCGTCGGTGGCCGTGAAGATCGGCTCGTCGAAGCCGAAGCGCGCCGCCAGCCGGCGGAAGATTTCCGTGTTCGGCAGCGCCTCGCCCACCCGCGGAATCACCGGCTCGGCCCGTTGCAGGAATTGCTGGCCATAGGCGGGGTAGAGATCGGAATGCTCGAAATGGCTCGCCGCCGGCAGGATCACGTCGCAATAGCGCATGCTGTCGGTGAAGGCGACGTCGCAGCCGGCGATGAAGACGTCTTCCCGCGCCAGCGCCTGCTTCATGCGGTTCTGTTCGGGATGCACGATCACCGGGTTGTGGTTGTAGATGAACAGCCCCTTGAGCGGCGGGTCGAGCGTGTCGTCCAGGATATATCGGCCGATGTCGAGGATGTTCAACGTGCGCGTGCCCTGCGGCACCAGGTCCGGCCGCTGCAGTTTGGCCATCGTCTTGGGAAAGGCGTAGCCCGCGCCGGAAATGATGCCGCCGCCCGGCACGCCGAACTTTCCGGCGAGCGCCGGCAGCGCGAAGACCGACCGGATGCCCGAGCCGCCGTTGCGGTTGCGCTCCAGCCCGTTGCCGACGCTGATCGCCGCCGGCTCGGCCTCCGCATACCAGGACGCGAGGGTCCGGATGTCCGCTTCCGGCACGCCGCAGATCTCGGCCGCGATCTCGGGCGGATACTGCCGCGCCCGCTCCATGAAGCCGTCGAACCCGTGCACGTGCCCGGCGATGAAATCCCGGTCGAACGCGCCGAGCCGTTCCAGCTCGCAGGCCACGGCCCAGGCCAGCACCACGTCGGTGCCGGGCCGCAGCGCCAGATGCAGGTCCGCCTGCTCCGCAGCCTTGATGCGTTTCGGGTCGACGACGACGATCTTCGCGCCGTTGCGCCGGGCCCGGTTGAGCAACGGCATCAGATGCAAATTGGAGACAGTGACGTTGTTACCCCAGACGATGACGAGGTTTGCCTGGACGACCTGCTGCAGCGGCATGCCCGGCGTCGGCCCGAAAGTCGCCTCATAGGCGGTCGACTTGATGCCGCCGCAAAGCGGGCGGCGGCTGAGCAGCGTCGCGCCGAGCCGGTGGAAGAAGCGCAGCGACATGGAATCGCCGGCCAGCATGCCATGCGGCCCGGCATAATTCAGCGGCATCACCGCTTGCGGACCGTGTTCCGCGATGATGCGGGTGAAATTCTCGTGGATCAGATCGAGCGCCGTATCCCAGCCGATCGGCTCGAACCCGTCGCCGCCGCGGGGCCCCGTGCGCCGCATCGGCGTCCGTAGCCGTGCCGGGCCGTGCACGAATTCGGGATAGTAGCGCGCGACCTTGTTGCACAGTACGCCTTCGGTGATCGGGTTGGCGTGCGAGCCGCGTACCTTCATCACCTCGTCATTTGCCACATCGACGGTGAGACTGCAGGTATCCGGGCAATCCATCGGACAAACGCTGGCGCGTTGCACGGTCATGGGTCGTTTCCTCTCGAAATACGGGTCACGGTTCAGGCCAATCGTATGGCACGGCACGATAGTACCCAACATTGGTTCGAACCAAAGGGCCAATCCATAGAGAACAACCGGACCATTTCACAGCCGCCGCCGACCGGCTACGCCACGTCGAGCAGCCGCGCCAGCACATCGATGCCGGATCGGATTTTTGGCTCGGACACCCCCGCATAGCCCAGCAGCACGCCATGACGCGGCGGCGCATTTAGATAGAACCGCGATAGCGGCGAAAGGTCGATGCCCTCGGCGGCGGCCGCGCGCGACAAGGCGCCGTCGCGGCGCTCCCCCTTCAGGAAACCGATCAGATGCATGCCGGATTCGTCGGGCGCTATAGTCATTGCATCGGCGAGCCGGGCGCGCGCCGCCGACAACAGGATCGCCTGACGCTCTGCATAGAGCGACCGCATGCGCCGGATATGGGCCGCCAGATATCCCTGCTCGATGAATTCCGTCAGGGCGGCCTGCGCGGCGCTCGACGGGTGGCTGTCGATCAACCGCCGCACGCCGAGGAAGGCATCGATCAGGTCGGGCGGGATGACCATGTAGCCGAGCCGCAACCCGGGGAACATCACCTTGCTCATGGTGCCCACATAAATCACCCGGCCGTCGTCATCGAGGCCTTGCAGCGCCGCTAGCGGCCGGCCGGCATAGCGATATTCGCTGTCGTAATCATCCTCGAGAACCACCGCGTCGGCGCCGCGCGCCCATTGCAGCAGTTCGAGCCGCCGGGTCAGGCTCATCGTCACGCCGAGCGGATATTGATGCGAGGGCGTGACGAAGGCGAGACGGGCATCCGGCGCGACACGCGTGCCTTCGGCGACGTCCATTCCTTGATCATCCAGCGGCACCGGCACGAGTTGTGCCCCGGCCGCCATCAACGACCCGCGCACGCCGGGGTAGCCCGGATCCTCGACCCAGACCTAGTCGCCGGGATCGATCAGCACGCGCGCCGCCAGATCGAGCGCCTGCTGCGCGCCGGAGACGATGATCACCTGATCCGCATCGCACTCGACCGCGCGCGCGACCGCCAGATACCCCGCCAGCGCCTCGCGCAACGGACGAAACCCGGCAGGATCGCCGCCGACCAGGAATTCGCGGCGCGGCCGGCGCCAGTGGCGCGACATCAGACGGGCCCACTCGCCGAAGGGAAACAAGTCGAGTTCCGGCAATCCGGACGAAAAGGCTTCGCCGCGCGACGGCAAGACCGGCCGCATCTGCGACAGGGACGCACCCCGCTTCGACAACCGGGGTCCGCCGATGCGGGCGGCGCCGCGCCGGCCGGTCCGTTCCGCACGGATGGTCAACAGATCTTCGGGCAGCGTCGCGGACACATAGGTCCCGGCGCCGGTCCGCCCTTCCACATACCCCTCGGCCAGCAATTGGTCGAAGGCGACCACCACCGTATTGCGCGACACCCTCAGGTCGCGCGCGAGCGAGCGGCTGGCCGGCAGCCGCATGCCCGGCTTGAGGCGGCCATCCAGAATGGCCTCGCGAATGGCGAAATACAGCTGCCGGTTCAGCGGTTCGCCAGCGTCCCGGTCAATCGGAAGGATGCCGAGCGGTGCGGCCCGGTAACGTTTTCCCATCGACTCGACCCAATATTGGTCTTATGAATTTTGCAATATTGCATAAAATCATAGAACCAAAAATGGAGCCGGTCGACCGGCCGAATTTCGCACAGCCCGGCCGGATACCGCCAAATTCCGTCCGCTTTCTTTACATTGTCGTTACAAATCTCACGAACATTCTATCGGCGGCATCGATCTCAGCGACGATTTTCGGTTGTCTTCCCCGGAACGCACCTTAAATTGATGCCAACGCGCCGACACGCCGCCAAGGAATCATGTATGACCGTCCTCAAGACCGGCCCGGGCCAGCCGATACAGCCGGCGAAATTCCAACATCCGGATTTCACCGCAAACGGCGAACGCAGGGCCTCGGTGGCGCTGAAGGACCTCACGACACTCTGGTTCAATACCGGTACGCTCTGCAATCTGTCCTGCGCCAATTGCTATATCGAGTCCAGCCCGACCAACGACCGACTCGTCTATCTTTCCCTCGACGAGGTCACGGAATTCCTGGATGAAATAGCCGCGTCCAAACTGCCGACCGCCGAAATCGGATTTACCGGCGGCGAACCGTTCATGAATCCGGACCTTTGCGCCATGATCGGCGCGTCGCTGGAACGGGGTTACACCGTTCTGGTTCTGACGAATGCCATGCGCCCGATGATGAAATGCGCGGACGCGTTGCTGGCGCTGAAGGAACGGTATGGCCGACAACTGCTGCTGCGCGTGTCGCTCGACCACTACGACCCGGCGTTGCACGAGATGGTTCGCGGCGCCCATTCCTGGCAACCGACCATCGACGGGCTGCGCTGGCTGACGCAGAACGGATTTCATATGCACGCCGCGGGCAGGACCTGCTGGAACGAAGGGGAAGCGACGATGCGCGCCGGCTTCGCGGCCTTGTTCGCCCGCGAAGGTATCGCGATCGACGCCGCCGATCCGGTCGCGATGATGCTGCTGCCGGAGATGGACGAGTCCCTCGACGTTCCGGAAATTACCGAGCGGTGCTGGGACATGCTTGGCGTCTCGCCGGACGCCATGATGTGCGTGTCGTCGCGCATGGTCGTCAAACGCAATGGCGCGGACAAGCCGGTTGTCGCACCGTGTACCCTGCTGCCCTACGACGAAAGTTTCGACATGGGCGCGACGCTGGCCGAGGCCGCCGGCGCGGTGAAACTGAACCATCCCCATTGCGCCCGTTTCTGCGCGCTTGGCGGCGGCGCATGTAGCCGCAACGCCGCCTGAACCGCGGCATCCCTTCAATGACAGATTTTCTTGATGCGGGCGTTGTCGACGGGCCTTTGCTCGTGTTCGGCGGACCATACGGCAATCGCCAGGCGCTCGACGCGCTCTTCGCGGAAGCCGCGGCGATGGGCATCCGCCCCGGCAACATGCTGTGCACCGGCGATCTCGCCGCCTATGCTGCCGACCCGCAATATATCGTCGACCGAATCCGCGACGCCGGCATACCCGTGGTCATGGGCAATGTCGAAGAATCGCTCGGAACCTTTGCCCCGGACTGCGGCTGCGGATTCGCCAAGGGCCGCGACTGCGATACGCTGTCGGCGGAATGGTTTCGGTTCGCCGCCGCCGCGGTCGACGACGAGTCGAAAGCATGGATGCGGACCCTGCCGCGCCGCATCGGGTTCGTGGCGGGCGGCAAGCGCTGCGTCGCCATCCATGGCGGCATCGATCAGATCAATCAGTTCCTCTTTCCCGCCGCGGACGGCCGCACCCTGGATCGGCAATGCGCCGATGCGGGCGCCGACATGATGATCGGCGGCCATTCCGGCCTGCCCTTCACGCGCGAGATCGCAAGCGGAATTTGGCACAACCCGGGGGTGATCGGGCTGCCGGCGAATGACGGGACGCCTCGCGTTTGGTACGGCGTAATCCGGCCGACATCCGCCGGGCTTGTCCTGGAACACCGCGCCTTGTCCTACGACCATGTCGCGGCAGCAGCGGCAATCCGGCATTCGGGCCTCCCGCCGGAATACGCGATCGCTATCGAGACCGGCATCTGGCCATCGGACGACATTATGCCGGAGGCCGACCGGCAGCGCCGGGGACAAGCGATCGCGCCGTGGTCGGTCACCTGGCCGTCGCTACGCCCGCCGCTGCAAGCCGCAGAATAGCAGCCATTCCGGACGCGACATTCCGGCGCCGGCGCGATACGACATAAGCGGCCTTGCCGCGCCGGACCGCTGCGGCATGAGTCCCCTTCCGCAACACAAAGGGCGCTTACCATGCCGGACCAGACACCCAAACCGGGCCACGAATTCCAGAAAGACTCGCTCTACTTCGATGACCTGAACCTCGGCCAACGTTTCGCCATCCCGTCGCGGACGATGACGGATGCCTTGTTCGCCGCCTTCCAGCTCGCCTCGGGCGACAATCATCCGATCCACTACGACGTGGAGTATTGCCGCGAACGCGGCCATCCCGGCATGCTCGCGCACGGCTTCCAGGTGGCTATCCAGACGGCCGCCGGCGCCGGCGATTTTCCGCGTCTGATCGGCGACTCCCTGGTCGCGTTTATCGATCAGTCGTCGCGTTTTCTTCTGCCCGTCTATGTGGGCGATACGGTGTATCCGCTACTCGAAATTACCGACCTCAAGCCGCAGCGGACAACCGGCGTGGCGACCCTGAAAAGCATCGTGCAAAATCAGCGCGGCGAGCTCGTGATGGAAGGAGAACAGCGGTATTTGATCCGTCGGCAACACCCGACGAGGTAAGTCAAATCGGCCCGCCGGCATGACCAATTGGCCTTTGACAACCCGGCATGACTGGCCAATATGGTGATCCTAGGCGCCTGAATTGGCGTGGGTATGAGCCATCAAATGTACGAACAAGAAACTCGCGATATCAAGGTCACCGTGAAGCCCTTTTACCTAGAAGATCAGTCCTCTCCGGAGGAAAACCACTTCGTCTGGGCCTATCACGTAAAGATCGAAAATTTCGGCGGCGACACCGTTCAGTTGCGGAATCGCTACTGGCGGATTACCGATGCATTCGGTCGCGTACAGGAAGTCCGCGGCCCCGGCGTGGTGGGCGAACAACCCGTGCTGGAGCCGGGTACCGATTTCGAGTACACCAGTGGGACGCCGCTTCAGACACCGTCGGGTATCATGGTAGGTATCTATCAAATGGAAGGTGCCGACGGCGAATTTTTCGATGTCGACATTCCGGCTTTCTCGCTGGACAGCCCGCATCAGCCGATCCAATTGAATTGATCCACCAGCGCAGCGATCGCTGACGGCTGACACACAACAATCGTAGCGTCCGCGCAAAGGAGGGAGATCGCCGTGACCCAAAGCAAGAAGGAATCGCCATCCCGTCCTCCGCGCGAAGAAGTCGAGGCCGCGGTCCGCACCCTGATCCGCTGGGCCGGCGACGATCCGAACCGGGAAGGATTACTCGGCACCCCGAGCCGGGTGGTGCGTTCCTACGAGGAGTTTTTCCGCGGCTATGACGAAGACCCGGTCGATCTGCTGCAGCGTACCTTCGAGGAGACCGAAGGCTATGACGAGATGGTGGTTCTGCGCGATATCCCGTTCTTTTCCCATTGCGAACACCATATCGTGCCGATCGTCGGCAAGGCGCATATCGGCTATCTGCCGTCCGCCCGGGTGATCGGCATCAGCAAGCTCGCGCGGGTCGTCGAAACCTTCGCCCGACGCCTGCAGATCCAGGAAAAACTGACGGCCCAGATCGCGAATACCTTGAACGACGTATTGCAGCCGAAAGGCGTCGCCGTTGTCATCGAGGCAACGCACCAATGCATGACGACACGCGGCGTGGAAAAGCCGGGCGTATCGATGGTAACCAGCCGCATGCTTGGGGATTTCCGCGACGACGCAATGACACGGCGGGAGTTTCTTTCCATAATCGGCGCCTCTCCGAACGTCCACAATAACTGACCCTGAAGCCGCCACGCGGCGTGGCGGTGGTGCAAGACGCTGGACATCGTCCGCACCTTCCCTAATGTTTAGTTCCTTCAACAGCAAAATGGACGCGGCGATCCCTTGATCGATTTTCGTCCCATCCTCTTTATCATTGGCATTCTAATGTCGACGCTGGCTCTTGCCATGTGCGTTCCGGCGGTGGCGGACGCGGCTGTCGGCAACAAGGATTGGCAGGTCTTTACCCTCGGCTCGGCCTTCACGCTGCTAATCGGCGTGATGCTCTTGCTGACCGCGCGGTCGCAGAGCCGCGCCCTGAATCTGCGCCAGGCGTTCGTGCTGACCACGTTGAGTTGGATGATCATTCCCGCCTTCGGCGCGTTGCCGCTGGCCTTTGCGGACCTTCAACTCAGCTATACCGACGCCTTTTTCGAGGCGATGTCGGGGATTACCACCACCGGGTCGACCATCCTAACCGGACTGGACTACGCCCCGCCCGGTATTCTGTTGTGGCGCGCATTGCTGCAATGGCTTGGCGGTATCGGCATCGTCGCCATGGCCGTCGCAATCCTGCCGATGCTGCAGGTCGGCGGCATGCAGTTGTTCCGCATGGAATCCTCCGACAGTTCCGACAAGGTGCTGCCCCGCGCGACCCAGCTCATCGCCTTTATCGGGTTCATTTATCTCGGCATGACCTTGCTCTGCGCGCTGTTGTACTGGTCGTTCGGCATGACCGGATTCGATGCGGTCACCCATGCGATGACGACGATTGCGACGGGCGGGTTTTCGACCCATGACGAGTCGATCGGTTATTTCAAGAGCGGCGCCATCGACACCATCGCCATCATCTTCATGCTGCTCGGCAGCCTGCCCTTCGTCTTGTACCTGCGCGGATTGCGCGGCAATCCCGGCGCTCTCTGGCGCGACAGCCAGGTCCGCTGGTTTCTGGCGATTGTCCTGATCACCATCCTGGTGATGTCGGCGTATCTCCACTTCGAACGATATATCGGCGTCGGCGAATCGATCCAGCGCGCCGCCTTCAACGTCGTCTCGGTCATCACCGGTACCGGCTACGCGACCGCCGATTTCAACCTTTGGGGCACCTTCGCGGTCGGCATACTGTTCTTCCTGATGTTCGTCGGCGGTTGCGCCGGCTCGACGACGTGCGGCGTCAAGGTTTTCCGACTGCAGGTTCTCTATTCGACCGCCCTGTCGCAGATCCGCCGGCTATTGGAACCGCACGGCGTTTTCATCGCCTATTACAATGGCAAACCGATTCCCGAATCGGTCGGCGATTCGGTGATGAGCTTCTTTTTCCTCTATGTGCTCTGCTTCGCCGTCCTGGCGATCGGACTGAGCTTCATCGGCCTCGATTTCCTGACCGCGGCTTCGGGCGCCGCAACGGCTATATCCAATGTGGGCCCCGGACTGGGCACGACGATCGGCCCCGCCGGTAATTTCGCCACCTTGCCGGACAGCGCCAAATGGCTGCTGAGCGCCGGTATGTTGCTGGGCCGCCTCGAACTCTTCACCGTGCTCGTGATGCTGGCACCGTCCTTCTGGCGCTCGTAAGCCCGGACTGCGCCAGACGCAATCCGGCTATCGAACGTAGAGGATCAAATTTTCCCGGATTCTTTTTTCCATCTCCGCATCGACCGCCTTGACCAATTTTTCGGTCATCGAGAACCAGACTTTCTCCCGATCCGCCAGTGACGCATCCTCGGGAACGGTTTGGGTCCGGGAACCGCTGGCGCGCGCAACCGCGCTGCCTTTCGGGTCCGTGATCGACACCGACACCGTCAGCGCGGCCCGGTACCGTTCCACTTGGTCGGTCGTGAAAATTCCCTTGAACCCCGGCGTCTTTTTGAGGCGTTCTTCCCGAAAGTCCGCCCGTTCGACGGTAACGACGGCGCTGCCCGTCTGGCCGACCGCTTGCAGCCGCTGTTCGGCCCAGTGGCGCGCCGCGCCGCGCAACGATACCGGCAGCTCGTGTTCGATATTGCCGTTGCCGGGCGCCTCGGCGGCCGGTTCCCGGACTTCGATATTAGCAACGTTGAGCTTTATGGGGGACAAATGCGCGAAGCTGATTTGCGCAAAG
>JBFFGE010000034.1:0-29776 GCA_041557595.1 Alphaproteobacteria bacterium | reverse complement strand
ACGCACCGCCTCGCGCCTGAAATCCTCCGTGAAATCTCGTCTTGCTCGTCCAGTCATAAGGTCCTCCTGATTAGCTTAGGCTATCAAAAGTCCCTCCACTTTTTCCCGGCAAGTCCATATAGTTGATCCCGAGGCGGCGCCGATAGCGAATGAGTTCTTCGGCGATCTGATCCGCCGGGCCGAGCAGGAACCGGTCTTCGTGCAGTTCCTCCAGCGCCAGCGACAGATCGTTGTCGCCTTCGGGCATCGCCTTGCCCTGTCCCCACTGGTGGTAGATTTTATATTTCTCGGCCAGGAACGGTCCGCATTGGCGCATGGCGTCCTCGCGGCTCGGCGCGATAAATACTTCGCGGGCCAGCGGCAGCTCGGCGGGAAACGGCTTATCCGCGTCATCGAGCGCGCGGCGATAGACATCGAGCTGACGTTCGATCGTTTCCATCTTCTGATGCGGATTGATGAACCACGAATCGCCGAGCGCGGCGGCGCGGCGAATTGCACCGTCCGCATTGGCGCCGATCCAGATCGGCGGATGCGGCTTTTGCGCCGGCTTCAGCGACACGCGCACCCGGTCGAGCTCGAAATGCGACCCCTTCATGCTGACTTCGTCCTCGGTCCAGAGCCGCCTGATCGCCTCGAGGTTTTCGACGAACCGCGGCACGCGATCCTTCTGGGTCGTGCCGAACGCCTTGAACTCCACCTCGCGGTAGCCGAGCCCGGCGCCGAAGATCAGCTTGCCGCCGGACATCACATCGAGCGTCGCCAGTTGTTCGGCAATGTCGAGCGGCTTGTGCATCGACAGCAGCACGATGCCGGTGAGCAGCCGCAGCCCCGGTGCCTCGGCCATGACCCGGGCGAGGAACGGCACCTGTTGAAATTCCTGCAGCGGATAGCCGGCCAGATGCTGGCTCTTCATCAAACTGTCGAAACCGATCGCATCGGCGAGCCGCGCCTGCGCCAGTTGATGCTCGCAGCGCGCCACCATGTCGTCGCCCTGCGGATATTGCGTGCGCATGCCGAGGCAGTATTTCATTTTTCCGGAGCTGGGCATTCGCCGCTCTCCCTAAATTTTCCCGCTAGATGCCTTGCCGCACCAGCGGCAGCACTTCTTCCGCGAAACGGTGCATCGCCTCCAGCGTCATGCTTTGCGGCATGCCCGGCCATTGCAGGCACAGCGGCATGTGATTGACGCCGAAGGCTCGGTTGAATTTTATGATCTCCTCGGCCACCTGTTCCGGCGATCCAAGCACGAAGCGGCCTTGGAGGAGGTCATTGAATTCCTGCCCCAGATCGTTGTCGCCCTCGGGCATTACCTTGTCCTGACCCCATTGGTGATACGCTTGGTATTTCAGTCCGAGATAGGGCCGGACCATTTCGATCGCCTCTTCGCGCGAATTGGCGACGAAGGTTTCGCGGCGGAAGGGGACTTCCGTCGGATAGGGTTTGCCCAGCCGGTCCAGCTCGCGCTTGTACAGATCGACTTGCCGCTGCAGCGTGTCGAAGCGGTGATGCGCGCTGATATACCAGCAGTCACCCAGCCGCGCCGCCCGCTTGATCGCCACGTCGGCATTGGCGCCGATCCAGATCGGCGGCCGCGGCGACTGCACCAGCGGTACCGACAGCCGCGCTTCGTCCAATTCGAAATGCGAGCCCTTCATGGTCACGGGGCCGCCGGCGAACAGCTTCTTCATCGCCTCGAGATTTTCCTCGAAGCGTCTGGCGCCCAGCCCCTTGGGCACGCCGAACGCCTTGTACTCGACGTCGCGGTAGCCGAGACCGCAGCCGAACACAACCTTGCCGCCGCTCATCAAATCGAGCGTCGCAATCTGCTCGGCGATGTCGAGCGGTTTGTGGAGGGTCAGAAGATTGATTCCCGTGACCAGCCGCAAGCTGGGGGCCTCGGCGGTGATGCGGCAGAGCAGGGGAATTTGCTGGAACTCGTAGAACGGGTCGCTGCTGAAATGCTGTCCCTTGACGAAGGAGACATAACCCAGTTTGTCGGCAAGCCTAGCCTGTTCCATCAATTCGTCGAACCGGGCCGGGATATCCTCGTCCCGACGGTATTGCGCGCGCGTCATGATGCCGAAATCGAATTTCGCCATTATCTCCTCCAGGCCGTGGATGGCGTCATCGCGTGCCTCACAATCCCTGGCGCACCTTCGGGAACACCTCGGCCGCGATCAGCTCGAGGGTTTCCAGGGTCTGGCTCTGCGGCAGGCCGGTGCCTTGGACGCTCATGATGATGTGGTTCACGCCGAGCACCCGGTGATAATGCAGCATCTCCTCGGCGACCTCGTCGGGCGAGCCGACGATGAAGCGCCCCTTGGCGAGTTCCGCGTAGCGCATGCTGATATCATTGTCGCCTTCCGGCATGACCTTGTCCTGACCCCACTCCTCATAGGCTTCGTACATGCTCTTGAGGGAAGGACCGGCGATGCGGATGGCTTCCTCGTGGGTCGGCGCGCAGAACACCTCGCGCCGGATCGGGAACTCCGCGGGGAACGGCTTGCCTTCCTCGTCGAGCGTACGCTTGTAGAGCACGAGTTGGCGTTCGAGCGTGTCGAGCCGCTGATGCGGGTTGACGTACCAGCAATCGCCGAGCCGGGCGGCCCGTTCGATCGCCGGGTCCGCATTGGCGCCGACCCAGATCGGCGGGTGCGGTTTTTGCACCAGCGGCACCGAGATGCGCGCGCCGTCGAGTTCGAAATGCGAGCCTTTCATCGACACCGGTTCGCCGCTCCACAGCCGCTTCACCGCCTCGAGATTTTCCTCGAAGCGTTTGCGGCCGGCGCCGCGCGGCACGCCGAACCCCTTATATTCCACATCGCGGTATCCGAGCGCGCAGCCGAAAATCATGCGGCCGCCCGACATCAAATCCATGGTCGCGAACTGTTCGGCGACATCCAGCGGCTTCTGCAAGGCGAGCAGGACGATCCCCGCATTGAGCCGCAGGCTCGGCGCCTCCGCCATGACGCGGCAGAGATAGGGAATTTGCATCATCTCATGCATCGGATAGGTGGAATAATGCGAGCCCTTGGTAATGGAATCGTAGCCGAGCTTTTCCATCAACCGAGCCTGCTCCATCAGCTCGCCGAAGCGCGCGCGCATGTCCTCGCCCTGCGGAAAGACTCCGCGCTGCATGACGCCGAATTGCATCGTGGTCATCCTGTCCTCGCCCTTCTATCAGCCCTGCCGCACTTTCGGAAAGACGTCTTCCGCCAGCATATGGAGAACGTCCAGCACCATGCTTTGCGGCATGCCCGGCCACTGTACGCTCATGATCAGGTGGTTGATGCCGGTCTGCCTGTTGAGATCGATCATTTGTTCGGCAACTTCGTCGGGCGAGCCGATAAGAAAGCGGTCGCGCACCAGATCGTCGAAATCGAGACCCAGATCGTCGTCGCCTTCCGGCATCGCCTTGTCCTGCCCCCATTCATGATAGGCGGCGTATTTTTTCTTCAGGAACGGTTTGCACAGCTCCATCGCCTTTTCACGGCTTTCCGCCACGAAGACTTCGCGGCGCGCCGGGAATTCGTCGGGGAAGGGCTTGCCGCAGGCGTCGAGCGCGCGCCGGTATAGTTCGGTCTGGCGGATGATCGTATCGATCCGGTTGTGCGGATTGACGTACCAGCAATCGCCAATCCGGGCCGCGCGTTCGATGGCCGGGTCCGCGTTGGCGCCGATCCAGATCGGCGGATGCGGTTTCTGGATAGGCTTGAGGGCGCACGACGCGCCCTTCAATTCGAAATGCGAGCCTTTCATGTCGACCGTGTCTTCCGTCCACAGGCGTTTGATCGCCTCCAGATTCTCTTCGAATCGCAGGACCCGCTCCTTCTGCGACGTGCCGAAAGCAAGGAATTCGACTTCGCGATAGCCCAGCGCCGCGCCGAAGATCACCTTGCCGCCGCTCAGCACATCGACCGTCGCCAGGCATTCGGCGATATCGAGCGGTTTCGACAGCGACAGCAGGATGATGCCGAAGTTTAGCCGCATGCCGGGCGCTTCCGCCATGATCCGAGACAGGAAGGGCATTTGCTGAAAATCCTGAAAGGGCGCCGAACTGTAATGCATGCCGTTGGTCAGGCTGGCGTAGCCGAGCTTGTTGGCGGTGCGCGCCTGTTCCATCAATTCAGCAAAGCGCTGTTGCATGTCATCCTCGGCGGGAAACTGCCCGCGCATCATGAGGCCGAATTGCATATCCGCCATATTATCCTCCCTGATGGATTTGGTAGTGCCGTGTGGCATCCCGCGGCGGCGGGCCGCCGTGACCGGCCGGATTTGGCCAGCGCCACAATAGCCGTTTCCCGTATGCGCTGTCATGCCGCCAAGGGCGAATTCAGCACCGAACCTTGTCAAAACGGGCCGTCCACCTCATTTATCTTCGGCAACGAGCGGATGCATCATGCGAATTCTGCTGATAGAGGACGATCGCGAAGCCGCCGGTTTCCTGACCAAGGGGCTGCAGGAAGCGGGCTATGTCGTCGACCATGCAGCCACAGGGCCGGACGGGCTGCATCTGGCGACCACCGAATCCTATGCGGCAATGATCGTCGATCGCATGTTGCCGGGCGTCGACGGGCTGAACTTGATCGGATTGTTGCGCAAGGAAGACATCGACACGCCGGTCCTCATTCTGAGCGCAATGGACAAGGTGACCGATCGGGTGGACGGGCTGCGGGCCGGCGGCGACGATTACCTGACCAAACCCTACGCCTTTTCCGAATTGCAGGCGCGGCTCGAAGCATTGCTGCGCCGCGGCCAGTCGGCGCCGACCGCGGACGCACATCTTCGCGTTGGCGGGCTCGAGATGAACCTGCTGACCCGCCAGGTCACGCGCGACGGCCACCCGATCGACCTGCTGCCGCGGGAGTTTCAAATTCTCGAATTTCTGATGCGCCACTCCGGTCAGGTGGTCACCCGTACGATGTTGCTGGAGGCGGTCTGGAACTACCATTTCGACCCGAAGACTGGCGTCATCGACGTGCAGATCAGCCGGCTGCGCCAGAAGCTCGACAAGGATTTCGACCAGCCCTTGCTGCACACGGTGCGGGGTGCGGGATATTGTCTCCGTGAAGCCGACTAGCCTGCTGCACACGTCGACCTTCCGCTACGCCGTCATCTATATGACAGTGTTCGCCCTTTCCGTGTGCGGTGTCCTTGCCTTCCTCTATTGGAATACGATCGCCGTCATCGACACCCAAGGCGACGATACCATCGAAGCCGAAATCATCGGATTGGCCGAACAATACAAGGCGCGCGACCTGGCGGGGCTGGCGGAAGTCATCCGCACCCGCAGCGCCGGAATCAGCGGCCGCCGCAACCTCTATATCCTGACCACACCTTTTTATGCGCCACTCGCCGGGAACCTGACGCAATGGCCGGCCGAAGCGCAGGGCGATCCGCGCTGGATCGATTTCCGGTTCGGCCAGGCCAGCGATCCCGGCGAACCTCCGCAGATCGCCCGCGGCCGCACCTTCCTGCTCCCCGGCGGGTATCACCTGCTGGTTGGCCGCGACCTCACCGAACGGACCGCCTTTCGCAAGAGCATTACCGAGACGCTGGTCTGGGCGCTGCTGATGACGGTGATTCTCGGGCTGGGCGGCGGATACTTGCTGAGCCGCAATTTCCTGCGCCGGATCGATGCCATCGGCGACAGCAGCCGCGCCATCCTGCACGGCGATTTGTCGCAGCGCATGCCGTTGACGGGAACCGACGACGAATTCGACCGGCTCGCTGACAATCTCAACGAAATGCTCGATCAGATCGAGCGGCTGATGGACGGCATGCGCGGCGTCGCCGACAACATCGCCCATGATTTGCGGAGCCCGATTTCACGCCTTCGCGGCCGCCTCGAGATGACGCTGCGGGCGGCGCCCGACCCGGTCCGGTATCGCGAGACGCTGGAAAAAACCATTGAAGAAACCGACGGCATCCTCGAGACGTTCAATTCCCTGCTTGCCATTTCTCTGGCGGAATCGGGCGCGCTCAAGGACGGTTTCGAAACCCTCGACCTCGGCGCGCTCGCCCGGGACGCTGCCGAGTTGTATGACGCGGCGGCCGAGCAGCGCGGCCAGAAGTTGACCACCGAGATCGCCGAGGGGTGCCTGGTTCGCGGCGACCGCAATTTGTTGTCCCAAGCCATCAGCAACCTGCTGGACAACGCGCTGACCCACACACCGGACAGCGGGGCGATCACCATTGCCGTCGCCCAGACCGCCGAAGGACCGCAACTGACCGTCGCGGACAACGGACCCGGAATACCGGAGTCCGACCGCGACCGGGTGCTCCACCGCTTTGCCCGGCTCGATGCCAGCCGCAGCACCCCCGGCAGCGGGCTCGGCCTGAGCCAGGTTGCCGCGACCGCGCGGCTGCACGAAGCCGCGCTCTGTCTTACCGACAACCAACCGGGGCTCCGGGTTTCCCTTACATTCGAGAATTCCGCCGCCGCCTGACGGTCTGCGGAATTCAAAAATATACATTTAAACAGCGTATTATCATATTTTACATAAATTCTTTGTATTATAATTAAATAATTCGTGATTTAGATGTTATTTAATTGACGACTGACAAAACATAGTGTTGAATTCACACAGCGCCGATTTGAAGGGTCAGATTGCGGGCGCTTAAGAAATGCGGCTAAAGCGGCACCGTGCTCCGCCCGGCGCCCCCTGCTGAGGCGGAGTTTCTATTTAACGGTGCGAACCAGAGAGTGCGAGACGATAAATGGCTTGCCGAATTTTCCGGAATTGAACGATCCTTGCGCACCGCCCCCTCGAAGCGGCGGGGCGATGGGCCGGGTCCATCTGGTGGGCGCCGGGCCGGGCGATCCGGAACTGCTGACGCTGCGCGCCGCGCGCCGGCTTCAGGAGGCCGATGTCGTCGTCTATGACAAGCTGGTCGGTCCGGAAATTCTCGAATACGCCCGCCCGGAAGCGGACCGGATCTATGTCGGCAAGTCGAAGGGCAACCACAGCCGGAGCCAGACGGAAATCAATGCCTTGATGGCGCACCACGCGGCGCAGGGAAAGATCGTGGTCCGGCTCAAAGGCGGCGATCCGTTCGTGTTCGGCCGAGGCGGCGAAGAAATGGAGTCGCTGCTGGCGCTCGGCATTCCCGTCGACGTGGTGCCGGGCATCACCGCCGCGACCGGCTGCGCCGCCGCGGCCGGCATCCCGCTCACCCATCGCGATCACGCCGGCGCGGTTACCTTTGTCAGCGGTCACGCCAAGGATGGCGAACCGGCGCTCGACTGGGCCGGTTTGGCCCGAGCCAAACAAACGCTGGTGATCTATATGGGCGTCTCCACCGCGGGCCGCATCGCCGATCGGCTGATCGCCCATGGCATGGATCCGCACATTCCGGTCGCCGTCATCGAGAACGGCACGCTGCCAAGCCAGAAACTGGCGTCCGGCAGCCTGGGCGAAATCGAGACTCTTATCGCCGAGCACCGCATCACGGGACCGGCCTTGCTGGTCATCGGATCGGTCGTCGGATTGGCAACAGCCGCCACCCAAGACACCCGCCTCGCCGCAGCGGTCTGAACGAGAAGGAAGGCACCCATGCGCTTGCAAGCCGTTACCGCCAATCGCCTGCTCGATGGCGAAGTCGTTTACCTCACCCTTGCCCGGGAATGGTCGCCCTTGCTCGACGATTGCTGCGTGGTTGCGGACGCCGACGCCGGCGCGGAACTGCTGGCCGCGGCGGCAAAATCCGTACAGGACCGTCTCGTGCTCGATCCCTATCTGTTCGACATCAAAGTCGACGATGGCGCGATCAGCCCGATGAGCCGGCGCGAAATCATCCGCGCCGCGGGACCCAGCGTGCGGCCCGACCTCGGCCGGCAGCCCGTTCAACCCGAACCCGTCTGGGAGTAGGTGCGATGTATCGATATGACGAATTCGACCACACGCTGGTGTCCGAGCGGGTCGCGCAGTTCCGCGATCAGGTCAGGCGACGGCTGAGCGGCGCGCTGAGCGAAGACGAGTTCAAGCCGCTCCGGCTGATGAACGGTCTCTACCTGCAGCTCCATGCCTATATGTTGCGGGTCGCCGTACCCTATGGCGTCCTGTCCGCGCGGCAGATGCGCAAGCTGGCCCATATCGCCCGGCGCTACGACAAGGGCTACGGCCACTTCACCACGCGCCAGAACATTCAATACAACTGGCCGCGGCTGGAAGAGGTGCCCGATATCCTGGAGGAACTCGCCGAGGTCGAGATGCACGCCATCCAGACCAGCGGCAATACGATCCGCAACACCACGGCCGATCCCTTCGCCGGCGTCGCCGCGGATGAGATCGCCGATCCGCGCATTTACGCGGAACTGATTCGCCAATGGTCGACCCTGCATCCGGAATTCTCGTTCCTGCCGCGCAAGTTCAAGATCGCGATCACCGGCGCGCCGCATGATCGCGCGGCCATCAAGGTGCACGATATCGGCATCGCCATGCGCCGCGGTCCCGACGGAGAACCCGGCTTCGAGATCTGGGTCGGCGGCGGGCAGGGCCGCACACCCGTCATCGCCAAACGCATCCGGGAGTTCCTGCCGGAGCCGGACCTGCTGTCCTATGTGGAAGCGATCCTCCGCGTCTACAACCAGTTCGGCCGGCGCGACAACATCTACAAGGCGCGCATCAAGATCCTGGTCAACGACCTCGGCATCGAGGCATTCGCCGAGGCGGTCGAGGCCGAATGGCGCGCCACCCGGGACGGCACCTTGCGGTTGCCGGAGTCCGAAATCGCCCGCATCGCCCAGCATTTCGCACCGCCCGACTACGATCCCGTGCCGGCGCCGTCGGCCGACTTTGCCGAGCATCGGCTCGCCACGCCCGAATTCGTGCAATGGGTGCGCTCCAATACCGCGCCCCACAAGCAGCCGGGCTACAGCATCGTCACGATCTCGCTCAAGCCGGAAGGCGGGATTCCCGGCGACGCGACGGCGGCCCAGATGGAGGCCGTGGCCGATCTTTCCGAGGTGTTCGGCTTCGGCGAAATCCGCGTCACCAAGGAACAGAACCTGGTATTGCCCGACGTCAAGCAGTTCGAGCTGTATGCGCTCTGGGAAGCGCTGAAGCGGCATGACCTTGCGACGGCGAATATCGGCCTGTTGACCGATATCATCGCGTGCCCGGGGCTGGATTACTGCAACCTCGCCAACGCCCGGTCCATTCCGATCGCCCAGCAGATCAGCCGGCGGTTCGCCAGCCTCAAACAGCTGCACGATATCGGCGGCCTGACCCTCAACATCTCCGGCTGCATCAACGCCTGCGGCCATCACCATGTGGGCAATATCGGTATTCTCGGCGTCGACAAGAAAGGCACCGAATTCTACCAGGTCACGCTCGGCGGCGATGCCGGCATGGACGCGGCGCTGGGCGATATCGTCGGGCCGGCCTTCGCTGAAGACGCCATCGTCGACGCGGTGGAAACCATCGTGACGACCTATCTGGAGATCCGGCAGGACGGCGAACGCTTCATCGACACCTACCGGCGCACCGGCCTCGCCCCGTTCAAGGAGACCCTCTATGCCGCTCATTAAAAACGGACAGATTGCCGACGATCCCTGGATCGCCGTCGCCGAGGGCGAAACCATCCCCGCGACCGGCGCGGTTCTGGTCCCGTATTCGGTGTGGGAGCGACAGCGCGAGACGCTGCTCTCGCGGAATACGCCGATCGGCATCGCGCTTGCCAACGACCAGCCACCCGCGTTGATCGAGGCGGATATCGCGCGCTTCGAGCTGATCGCCCTGAACTTCCCTACCTTCAAGGATGGCCGTGCCTATTCGCAGGCGCGGCTGTTGCGCGAGCGCCATGGCTACACGGGCGAATTGCGCGCCACCGGCAACGTGTTGCGCGACCAGTTCCTGTTTCTGCAGCGCTGCGGCTTCAATGCCTTCGAGGTGACGACGCCCGATGGCGCCGCGGCCTGGGGAGCCGCCCTGGCGGAGATCTCCGTCACCTATCAGCCCACCGCGGACGGACGCACAACGGCCAGCCTTCGTCGGCAATCCCGGCCGGCCGCCGCCTGAGCCCGGCTACCCCGAGCGGCCCGGCGCTGACCCGGCGTCTCAAATGCCGTAAACTGCGCCGTGCCCCGAAGCGGGGCGAAGACAGCAGCAAGCAGCGGCGCCCATGACCTATCAGCACATTTCAGTTCACCCCATTGCCGGAGCGCTCGGCGGCGAGATCCGCGGGGTCGAACTGTCGCGGCCGCTCAACGATGCGGTTTTCGCGGAAATCCGCGATGCGTTTCACGAAAATCTGGTGATTTTCTTTCGCGACCAGCAGATCGCGCCGGACGCCTATCTCGACTTCGCGGGCCGGTTCGGGCCGATCGGCCGGTATCCCTTCGTCCAGGATATGGACGGCCATCCCGGCATCACCGAGGTGATCAAGGGCAAGGACGATCGCGTCAATTTCGGCGGGTTGTGGCATTCCGACACAACCTATCTGGTCGAGCCGCCGCTCGGCTCCTTGCTCTATGCGCGGGAAGTTCCGCCCCATGGTGGCGATACGCTTTTCGCCAATATGTACATGGCCTACGAGACCCTGTCGGCGGGCATGCGGTCGATGCTCGATCCGCTGCGAGCGGTGTATACCGCGGCGCTCCGCAATCAGGGCGGCACCGGCCCCCGCGCACAGATCGCCAAGATGACCGGCAAGGGGCAGAACTCGGACTCCATGGACCGGGAGGCCGTGCATCCGGTGGTCCGCATCCACCCGGCTACCGGCCGCAAGGCGCTCTACGTCAATTGCGCGCACACCTCGCACTTCGCCGGCATGACCCGGGAGGAAAGCCTGCCGATCCTGCAGTTCCTGTTCGAACATCAGAGCCGGCCCGAATTCACCTGCCGCTTCCGGTGGCGGGAAAACTCGCTTGCGATCTGGGATAACCGCTGCACCCACCACTATGCGCTCAACGATTATCACGGCTACCGCCGCCTGATGCACCGCATCACCATCAAGGGCGAAACGCCGGTGTGAGTCCAGGTTCGGCGATGCGCGAACCTTCGTAATTGGAAGTTCGCGTCGCGAATCGCTTGGGCCCGTCGGCTCAGCCGGTCGACCGCAGCCGGCGCGGTTCCGCATTGTTGGCCGGCGCATGCGTCCGTTCCCACTCGACCATGTAGTCACGGGTCAGCGGCGTCGCGTCGACTGTCTTGGTGAGCTGGATCTGGGCGACCATCAGGCCCATGCGCCGGAACGCCACTTCGGAACCGGCCAAATAGAATTCCCACATGCGGCAGAACCGCTCGTCATAGAGTTCGCTCACGCGCTGACGGTTGATCATGAACCGGGTGCGCCAGTGGCGCAGCGTCTCGGCATAATGCAGCCGCAGGATCTCGACATCGGTGACCCAGAGCCCGGCCCGCTCGATAAACGGCAGAACGACGGAGAGCGACGGGCAGTAACCGCCCGGAAAGATGTATTTGCGGATCCACGGGTTGCAGGCGACGGGCACGCCACGATCGGCGATGGTATGAAGCAGCGCCACGCCGTCGTCACGCAGCAAGCCGGCGATTTTTTCGAAGAACTCGCCATAATGGGGGATGCCGACATGCTCGAACATGCCGACAGAGACGATGCGATCGTATGTCCCGTCCTCTTCCCGGTAGTCGCGCAGATGAAAACAGACCTGGTCGGCGAGGCCCGCCTCGACCGCCCGTTGAAGAGACATTTTGTATTGTTCGGACGATAGGGTCACGCCGGTGACCTCGACCTCCTCGAGCTGAGCCAAATAGAGCCCCAATCCGCCCCAACCGGATCCGATGTCGAGAACCTTCTGGCCCGGTTCGAGGCATAGTTTCGCGGCGATATGCCGCTTCTTGGCTTCCTGCCCCTCCTCGAGGGTCATACCTTTTTCGGGAAAATAGCCGCAGGAATACTGACGGTCGTCGTCCAGGAACAGGTCGTAGAGCTCACCGGAAAGATCGTAGTGATGCGCGACATGCGTCTGCGCCGCGCGAAGCGGGTTGGCCTGCTGGAACGTGCGGCACAGCGTTTCGTAGCGCATGAACCACTTGTCCCAGGAATTGATCCGCCCGCTGCCGAGATTGAGCCCGATCAGGTCGAGAAAATCGTAAATCGTGCCGTCTTCCACCGTCAGAGTGCCGTCCATATAGGCCTCGCCGGCGACGAGACGAGGATTGAGCGGGAGACGGGTATGCAAGGCGCGGTCGTGAATCCGAATAGTGAGCCGAGGACCAGCCGCCGCATCACCGAAACGGCGCGTGCGGCCCTTGGCGTCAATGACGGTCAATTCGCCTCGTTTAAGGACAGCTCGAAAGAGCTGCGCAAGCAACATTTCTGCCCCCAAATTTATCTCGAACAATAATGTTAACGGGTTTAGTACATTCAGATCAATCCCGTATGCGGTTACGGCAATACGATGGAGACGTACCCCCTTCGCCGCCGCCGACCGCGTTTCTGTCTCTTAACCCATGCCGGCCGCAGTCGAATTGACCTCGCTCAACTCGCCGGCCAAGCGCGTCGGACAATCGCGCCGGAATCGACTGCTTCCGGCAATGTTCCCAGTGTGCGGCCGCCTTCGCCGCCAAGCCGCGTGGCGCAGAAAGCGTCCGCGACAGGGGCCGGCGCGTGGCGTACCAGCAGGCTGGCCTGCCAGGCGAGCGCCAAATCCTCCACGATGCGGCGGGCTTGCGACGGATCGTCCGGCGGCACGGCGAGCGCTTTTTGGAGGGCGCGCATCTGCCGGTCAAACTGCCGGTTGCCGCCTTTCGCCTGCTTCATCGCATCAAACAGGGCGGGCAGCGCCGTGGGCTCGCGCGCAATCGTCCGCAGGATGTCGAGACAGATCACGTTGCCGGTGCCTTCCCAGATGCCGTTCACCGGCGCCTCCCGATAGAGCCGCGGCAGCAGCGCATCCTCGACATAGCCGTTGCCGCCGAGGCATTCCATCGCCTCTGCGACGACCGTCGGCGCGCGCTTACAGGTCCAGTATTTGGTGATCGCGGTGGCCAGCCGAGTAAAAGCGCCCGAGGCATCATCCATGGCCGCTTCGTCGAATCCACGCGCCAACCGCAATACCATGACCGTCGCCGCCTCGGACTCGAGCGCCAGATCGGCAAGCACGTTGCGCATCAGCGGCTGGTCGGCAAGCCGTGCACCGAACGCGCTGCGATGGGCCGTATGGTGCAGCGCCTGGACAACCGCCTGGCGCATGACAGCGGCGGCGCTGATCGCGGCGTCGAGTCGCGTGTGGTGGATCATCGGAACGATGGTGCGGACACCTTCGCCCTCCGGGCCGACGCGGCGCGCCCAGGTGTCGGCGTATTCGATTTCGGCGGAAGCGTTGGCGCGGTTGCCGAGCTTGTCCTTCAGCCGCTGAATCAAGAACCGATTGGCCGTGCCGTCCGGCAACCAGCGCGGCACCAGAAAACACGTCAGCCCGGACGGTGTCCGCGCGAGGGTCAGGATACCGTCGGACATCGGCGCGGAACAGAACCATTTATGCCCGGTCAGCAGAAATTCATCCGCCCCGCCGGCGGCCGCCGGGCGCGCGGTCGTGGCATTGCTCCGGACGTCCGAGCCGCCCTGCTTTTCGGTGATCGCCATGCCGAATACGCAGCCGGATTTCCGCGCCGCCGGCAGGAATCGGCCATCGTATTCAGTCGACAGCAGGCGCGGTTCCCATTCGGCGGACACTTCGGGTTCTGCGCGCAACGCCGGCACCGCCGCGAACGTCATGGCGATCGGACAGCAAACGCCGTTTTCTCCCTGGTTGAGCAGAAATGCCAGGGCCGCCCGTACCGCGTGTGCGCCGTCCTTCGGTTCCCGCCACGGCAGCGCATGCACCGCATGCGCCACGCCAAGCCGCATCAATTCATGCCACGCGGGGTGATAGACGACTTCGTCGCGGCGGTTGCCGAACCGGTCGTGGCTGTGCAGTTCCGGCACCTGGCGGTTGGCCTGCCGCGCCCAGTCGAGCACTTCTGCGCTGCCTGCCCGGGCGCCTAGCGCCCGGGCCAGATCACGGCCCCAACCGCCGCCCTCGCGCAACAGCGCCTCGGCCAACGCCGAATCGCTTTCGAAAACGTTGTACTCTCGCAGCTCCGGCGGCTGGTTTTCGACCGCGTGGGTGCTGTAACCGCCGGATGACGCATTTCCTGTCATGATACGGCCTCACGATCTGCGCCACGCGCTAAACGACGATCACGGCGATCCGGCGTTGCCGCTCAGCGTCGCCAGTATCGGCGTGAACGCCGTGTCGGCGATAGCGATCAACTCCTCCTTCGTCCGATTCTGGATCGGATGATCGACCCAGACGACGTTCGGGTGGAAGCCGAGCGATTTCGCCTGCGATGCGGCGGCAACCGTAAATTCCTTGGTCGCAACCATCAATCCGGGAACGCCCAACTGATCGAGTGCATTCATGTCATGCAAACTGCACGACGTGCACGAGCCTCAATCGGCCAGGCTTTCGACGACGATATCCGCTTCCTGCACGATCGCCTGGATGATTTCCGGCGCGGCGGTTTTCGAATGACTGGCCTTGCGGTAGCGCTTCACCGGGAAGCCCGCCTCGGTAAATTTTACCTCCAATCGATCGAGAAACTCGTCGCTTCGTTCCTTGGAGATATTCAGCAACGCGATCGTCTTGCCGGCGATATCCGCCGGCAGCGTCTTGGGCGGCCGCATTGTCTCGGACGCTTCGCTGGTCGGGTCGCGAACGAATTTCATGGGGAACTCCTTTCGGTTTTCGGGTCGGTTCTAGAACTGGTGGGTGACGGGTTGAACCTGATCCCGGTTCCGGCCGCCGCCCCAGCCGCCAATGATGGCGGTTTGCCCGCCGCCGGGTCCGCCGGCGCGCATCAACAGGATACCGTGATCGCGCCAGAATTTCGGCACCATCTCTTCGGCGAAATCCGGATCGATGCCTTCGCGAACGTCCTGGGCGCCCTGGATCAGATCCTTGCCGGGCCGCGTGGTGTAATGATGCAACGCTTCCTCGATCTCCTTGCGCCCCCAGCCGTCCTCTTTATAGATGCGATAATGGTCCGGCGAAATCGCCACGATGACATTCGAAATTTGCGTCCGTTTCGGATGCATTTCGTTGACGAGCTGCAGCGAGAGCGACCGCGCAAGATCCTCCGCAGACCGGGCCGCGGAATCGGAAAAAGCCGTCAATCCATGACCCTGATGCAGGGTCACCGCGTTGGAGCCGGGCGAACAGCCGCGCGACACATGCAGCGGCTCCCAGTCCGGGTCGGTTTCATCCTCGGCGAAGCAATAGGTGTATTTGCCGGGGTTGCCGAAAACAGCGCGATCGATCTCGCCCGGCCGGCCGCCGCCCACATTGCGGACGAGCAGCTGCAGCGTGCGCCCGATGGTGGCGTTGGCCCGGTTGCCCTGGCCGAGACAATTGCCGCCCCAGTTCATGCCGATCGATTTTGTGACGGGGCCGTTCACGACAATGACGGGACCGGAAAAGCTGAGTGTGCACAGGACGCCATGCAACGTGAAGATGGGTTCGAGGGCGGCTTCCACAACGGCGAGAATCACCGGCATGTATTCCGGCCGCGCCCCGGCCATCACCGCATTGATGGCGATTTTCTCGACCGTGCATGCTTTCTTGTCCGGCGGTATCTCGCCGACAATCTCATCCGGCGCGCGGTCGGTGCCCTGCAGCATGCGCAGGATACGGTCGTCGGTCGGCGGGACGATGGGCAGGCCGTCCGTCCAGCCCCGGTCGAAGGCCTGCTCGACGGTGTCGTCCCAGTCGGAAAACTCGACCTTGCGGGAGACGAACGGCACTTCGCCGTAGCGCGCCTGCAGTTTTTGGGCGACGCCGGGCTCCACCGATTTCGAGCCGCAGCCCGGCTGGTTTTCCGGCAAGCCTTCGCCGATCCCCTGGATACCCGTGAATTTCTCCCACTCCGGCCGGTTCCAGCCGAAGACACGGCCGGTCTCGCTGCCGCCCTCCATACGGATCAGCGTCGGCACGAATTCGATATCGAATTGGAAAGACTGTTCGAGCGTTCGATCGTCGCGGACATCGGCGACGCTTTCGGGAAAGGCGGGATCGTCCTGCGAATAGACGGTGACCAGCGCGCCCGCCTCCTGCAGCCGCTTCAGCACCGGCTCCACCAACTCGCAGGTTGGGCAGTCGCGTTTGACGACCGCGACAATACCGGTGTCCTTGTTGGTCATCGATGTCTCCTCCGGAACAGAGTGGGCCGATCCTCGGCATTCCTGCAATCCACGCTAATACCTCTTGCACAGCCGGGCAATGCGGACCGCGTCCGGCGCATCGATCGTCCAACCGAACCGGAACGACGCTTCCAATCGTTGTGCCGACCCCGGCAACCGCGGTAAGCTCCCGCCCGGTGGTTCCCCGCAAGGGGACTAATAGGGAACGCGGTGCGGTTCGATCGGCGTGGTTGCGCCCGAACCAATTCCGCGGCTGTTCCCGCAACTGTAGGCGAAGAGCCGTCGCCCACTATCGGTCACTGGGGTTTCCCCGGGAAGGCCGGGCGACCGGCGCGGACTCGCAAGCCAGGAGACCTGCCACCATGTTTCGTCACCCAACCGGCGGGCGGGAAACCCGACGGGACGGATCTCCGTTGTGGTGGCGCCGAGCAAGACGTGGCTGCCGGAGAGTCCGCCGTGGGAAACGTTAGACCCTCGTATTTCGAGTCAGGCAATCGTTCCGCCGTTTTGGCCCCTTTCGTTCGTGGGCGACGGCGGGATCGCGCCTGCCGTTGGATCCTCCGGTCCGTCCTCTGCATCCCACGCACCCCGACGAGACGGAGACACCTGGAATGCCCTTTGATCGATTCGACGACCCCGTAACCCCGAACCGCGCGCGGCGACGCACCGGTTTCCTCTGCCGCGCCTTACCGGCTGCGGCCCTGACCGTCGCCGCCGCCGCCACGGCCTATTCGGCGGAGACCCCCAAGCCGTCGCTGCTGCCGGAGACCGTCGTCACCGCGACCCGCATGGCGACGCCGAGCCGCGAAATCGGCAGCAGCATTACGGTGGTCACCGGCGAGGAGCTGGCGCGGCGAAAAATCAGCTTCGTCTCCGACGCCCTGCGCGGCCTGCCCGGCGTCACGGTCAACCGGACCAGCACGCGCGGCTCCTTCACCGAAGTGCGCCTGCGCGGCGCCGAGGCCAACCAGACCCTGGTCCTGATCGACGGGATGAAGGTCAACGACCCGGCGCTCAGCTCGCAATTCGATTTCGCGAACCTGCTGGCCACCGAAATCGACCGGATCGAAGTGCTGCGCGGGCCGCAAAGCGTCTTGTACGGCAGCGATGCTGTCGGTGGCGTGATCAACATCATCACGAAACGAGGCGCCGGCACGCCGGTGGTAACCGCGAGCGCCGGCTACGGCTCGTTCAATACGGTCGAGACCAAGAGCGGCGTCCGCGCCGGCGGCAAACGCTACAAAGTTTTCTTGGGCGGATCGTACTACCGGACCGACGGAATCTCGGCCGCCGCGGCGGATCGCGGCAACAGCGAAAGCGATCCGTACCGGAACCGGACAATCAACGCCAATGCGGCGTTCCGGCCCTGGGACATTCTGCAGCTCAGCCTCGGCGGCCGGTGGCGGCGCGGCAAGCAGGAAACCGACGCCTTCACCACCACCGCGGTCGATGACGACTCCTTCACCGACAGCGTCGAGCGGTCCGGCCAGGCCGAGATCAAGCTGACGCTGCTCGACGGGATGTGGGAAAACCGTCTTTCCGGGTCGCTGTTCGAGAATGAACTCGACAACGACGGCGGCGCGTTCGGGGCGAGCAACACCACCGGCAACCGGCGCAAATGGCAATACCAGACGGATTTCATCTTCGAAACCCGTGAAACCGTCGCCTCGAAGCACACGGCGACCTTTGGCGTGGAGAACGAGCGCAACCGGGTGCGCGCCCAATCGGCCTTTTCCGACGTCGACCGGTCGATCGAATCGCAGTCCTATTTCGGCCAGTACCAGATCGGGTTGTTCGACCGTTTCTTTGTGACCGGCGGCGGCCGCTTCGACGACAACGATCTGTTCGAAGACACCACCACCTACCGCGTGACCGGCGCGATCCAGATCCCCGAAACCAACAGCAAACTGCATGCAAGCATCGGCACCGCGGTCAAGAACCCGACGCTGTTCGAGCTGTTCGGCTTTACGTCGACCTTCACCGGCAATCCGAATTTGCAGTCTGAGACCGCCCGCGGCTTCGACGTCGGCGTCGAACAAAAACTGTTCGACGGGCGGCTTGTCGGGGACGCGACATTCTTTCAGAACCGGATCGACAATCTGATCCAGGGGTTCGGCAGCACCGCGACCAACCTCTCCGGCACCACACGGATCACCGGCGTCGAATTGGCCGCCCGCGCCCGCTTGACGGAGGGGCTCGAAGTGAGCGGCAGCTATACCTGGATGACCACGAAGGATGCCGCCGGCACGCAACTGGTGCGGCGGCCGCGGCACGCGGCGGGCGTAAAAGTCGACTACCGGTTTCTCGAGGAAAAGCGCGCCAATATCAGCGTAGACCTGAACTTCAACGGCCCGCAGCGCGACAATGCGTTCGGCCCGTTCCGGCAGGAAACGCTCGGCGGCTATGTGCTGCTCAACGCCGTCGCGTCCTACCGGGTCAGCGACCAGGTGGAACTTTTCGTCCGGGCCGAGAACCTGCTCAATCAAAGCTACGAGGAGGTTTACACCTTCGGCACCCCCGGCATCTCCGCCTTCGGCGGCGTGCGCATTCGCTTCGAGCCAGCGACGCTGCTGAAGGGCAAGGGATGATCCGCCATACCCTCCTTGATGCAGGCATGCGCCGGCCGTGGTTTGGGCTGGCGGCGGCACTGTTGCTCGCGATGATTCCCGTGAGTACCGGATGGGCATCGCCGCAGCGCATCGTCTCGATCTATCTCTGCGCCGATCAGCTGCTGCCCGATCTGGTGCGCCAGGATCGGATTCTATCGCTCAGTCGCCTGGTCGACCGGCCGGACCTCTCGACCGTTCCGGGGATCGCAAACGAAATCCCCCAGAACCGAGGCGGCGGCGAGGAAATTCTCGGGCTCGCACCCGATCTGGTGGTCGCCGGTGCGTTCACCACGCCGGCAACCAAGGCGTTGCTGCGGCGGGTCGGCATCCCCCTGCTGGAACTATCCCTGGCGCATGATTTTGCGGGCATCCGCCGGAACATCCGGCGGCTGGCGGCGGCCGTCGATGCGGCGGCGCGCGGCGAGGCCTTGATCGCGCGCATGGATGCCCGGCTCGCCGCCGCGCGGCCGAGATCCCGGCACGCGCCGACGGGACTGGTCTACAGGGCCGGCGGCCATGTGCAGGGCCGGCGAACCCTGGCCCAGGCGATCATGACGCAGGCAGGTTTCCGCAACCACCGATCCGCGGCAGGCATTGGCCGTATTTCGCTCGAGACCCTGCTGAGCGATCCCCCCGACGTCATAATCATGGGCCGCCCGACGCCGGAGGCAATTTCCCGCGCCGCCGAATCGCTCGGCCATCCGGCGCTGCTGCGGGTGCTGGACAAGACGCCGCGCGTGACGCTGCCCGGCCGGCTTTGGGTTTGCGGCCTGCCGGAAACCGCACGGGCGGTCGAGATGCTCGCCGCCTTCCATCGCCAAGTGACGGACGGAGAATCCGGACGATGACGGCGATCCCGGCCATCCGCATTCCGGCGCGCATCGGCTGGACGCTACCGCTTCTCGGCGCGGCGGTCCTCGCAGCCTTCTTCCTGTCGCTCGCCATCGGGTCCGCTCCGCTGGGGCCGGCGGCAATGCTGGCGGGGCTGTTCGGCGGGGCCGACGAGACGACGACGATCATCATGCGCGAGATTCGGCTGCCGCGCGCCGCGCTCGGTCTACTGATCGGCGCGACGCTCGGCCTGTCCGGGTCCGGGATGCAGGGGCTCTTCCGCAACCCGCTGGCGGAGCCGGGCATCATCGGCGCATCCAGTCTCGCCGCCGTCGGCGCGGTGCTGGCGCTCTATTTCGGACTCTATGCGGCCTTCACCCTGGCGCTGCCGCTGTGCGGGATCGCCGGCGCGCTGGTCGCCGTCCTGCTACTCCATGTGATTGCCGGGCGGGATTCGGACGTCCTGGTGCTGATCCTGGCCGGGGTCGCGATCAGCAGCCTGGGCGGCGCTCTGGTTGCGCTCGCGATCAATCTTTCTGCCAGTCCCTATGCGGTTTCCGAGATCGTGTTTTGGCTGATGGGGTCGCTCGCCGAGCGCAGCCTGGAGCATTTCTGGCTCGCGATGCCGTTCATCCTTGCGGGTTGGATCCTGATCGCGAGCACCGCGCGGGCGCTCGATGCGCTGTCGCTGGACGACGCCACGGCGGAAAGTCTCGGCTTCGCGCTGAGCGGCGTGCGGTTGCGGCTGATCGTCGGCACCGCGCTCGCCGTCGGCGCGAGCGTCTCGGTCTCCGGATCGATCGGGTTCGTGGGCCTAGTCGTGCCGCACCTGCTGCGCCCGCTGGTCGGCCACCGGCCGGGACGGTTGTTGCCGGCAAGCGCGCTCGGCGGCGCCCTGCTGCTGCTGTTGGCCGATATTGCGGTGCGATTGATGCCCACGGCGACCGAACTCCGCCTCGGCGTCGTCACCGCATTGGTCGGCGTTCCGTTCTTCCTGATGCTGGTGCTGAAAACCCGCCGGAGGACGTCATGACACTCCTCGCCCTCCGGAATGTTTCCCTGTCGCGCGGCGGCCGCCCTGTCCTGGAGGATATCGGATTCGGCGCGGCGGCGGGCGACCTGATCGGTGTGATAGGCCCGAACGGCGCGGGCAAGAGCACCCTGTTACGGCTGATGGCGGGCCTTTCGCGGCCGGACCGGGGCGACATCAAACTCGAGGATCGGGATATCGGCGATTGGCCGCGCCGCGACCGCGCCCGGCGGATCGCCTACCTGCCGCAGCATCCGGACTGCCACTGGCCGATTACGGTCGCGGGATTGGCGGATTTGGGGCGGTTGCCGCATCGCGGCTTCTGGGACCGCCCGACACCGGGCGATGCGGCGGCGGTCGCGGCGGCGCTCGCGCTCGCCGATATGGGACACCTGGCCGACCGTCGGCTCGACAGACTGTCCGGCGGCGAAGCGGCGCGCGCCCATCTCGCCCGGGCGCTTGCCGGCACGCCGGCGCTGCTGCTCGCCGACGAGCCGGTCGCCGATCTCGACCCGAGCCACGCCTTGTCCGTGATGGACCATCTGCGCCGGTTTGCAGGTCAGGGCGGCGCAGTGGCGGTGGTGCTGCACGACCTCAGCCTGGCGTCCCGGTACTGCGACCGGCTTGTCCTGCTGAACGCCGGCCGGATCGCGGCGGCGGGCCCGCCCGGCGCGGTGCTGACCAGGGACCGGCTTGCCGACATCTACGGCATTTCCGCCGTGCACGGAGAATTCGAAGACGAATCCTACGTGGTGCCATGGAAAGCCAATGGGCCGGGCGACGGCGGGGC
The DNA here is from genome assembly GCA_041557595.1 of Alphaproteobacteria bacterium. GTDB lineage: Bacteria > Pseudomonadota > Alphaproteobacteria > UBA8366 > UBA8366 > JAOTYV01. The sequence goes on along the minus strand of JBFFGE010000034.1, from coordinate 8,352 downwards.
GACGCCATGAGACCGTTCAACGCCTTGCGCGCCGCGCCATTGCCGCTGGCCTTGCTGTTTTCGCTGGCGGCACATGCCGCCCTGATCGCCGCGTTCATCGACACCGACGATGGAGCGCCGGCGGCGCCCCGGCCCGGCGGCATTATCGCCGTCGAAATCGTCGTCGAGGGGCCGAAAGCTCACCCGGGGCCGGCGCCCGCGACGCGGCCCGCGCCCGCGCCAAAGAGCGCGCCGGGAGCGCCCGAACGACCGGCCCGGCATGCAAAACGTTCGCCGGCCATTTCAGAGAAAAATATATCGCAATTACCAGCTGTGCGGGCAATTCCGCCCCGTGCCCGGCGCAAACCCTTGCATCTCGCCGATACGGGAGTGCCGCTCGACAAACCGCTATCCGTCACGCGATTGCCCTCACCCATGCCGCACGCCCCGCCACCGCACGACGCCGGTCCGCCGGACGGCCTGATCCGCGCGACCTTGAAGCCGGGCGCGCACAGCGGCGCCGGCGACCGTGGGGCCTCCCCCCGCGGCGACAATCCGAAGCCGGCCTACCCCTTTATCGCGCGGCGGCGCGGGCAGGAAGGACAGGTCTTTCTAAAGGTGGAGGTATTACCGGATGGAACCGCCGGACGGGTCGTGATCGACCGTTCCAGCGGGTCTCGCAGCCTCGACGACGCCGCCCGGCACGCGGTGGCGCGCTGGCGCTTTCTGCCGGCCCGGCGGGGGAATAAAGCCGTTACCGCGCTGGTAACGGTGCCCATCCGGTTCAGCCTGCGTTGATGTCACGGCGAGGGGTCCGCGCCACTCCGGGCAAAAAAATGCGCCCCGTCGATCACGAAACCGTGATATTGCGCCCGGCGTGAGCCCCGTCACTGCCGGGGTCCGGCGCGGGCGCTATAACACAAGCACCATTTCTTATCCGCGATACCTCCTCTTCCTTGATCGCCGCCCTTCACAGCGCGGCGATTTTTTTGCCCTGATTCCGGGGTCGATCCGCGCCTATCGGGTGGACTGCCCGTCGCGCACCAGGGCTTTCGCCCTGGCAAGCTCCGCTGGCCCCATCAGCTGCGCGGCCTTGTCGCGCCACCGCCGAGCGGTTTCGTTTCCCCCGGCGGCGGCGAGCGCAAACCACTTATAGGCCTGCACGAAATCCTGCAGGACGCCGTGGCCGAGACGGTACATGCGCCCGAGATTGAATTGCGCCGCCGCGTTTCCCTGCAAAGCGGCCTTGCGATACCACGCCATCGCCGCTCCGTAACCGTGCTTCCGGCTAAAGCCTTTTTCGTACATCACCCCGAGGCTGAGTTGCGCCATCGCGTGGCCTTGCCCGCCGGCGCGCTCAAACCAAAGCATGGCGGCACGATGATCCTTCGGCACGCCGTGGCCACGCGCATAGAGGCGACCAAGCCAGAATTGCGCCTTCGCCTCGCCGCCTTCGGCAAGTGGCTGCAGGTGCCGCGCCGCGTCGGCGTAATCCGCTTGCCGATAGGCCGCCATCGCCTCGGCCATTCCGGCAAACGCCGGCGGCGCGCCGAACAGCAGCAAGAGAACGCCCGCCGCCGCGCATCGATAAGAGTAAGCGCCGATCATCCTAGCGGGCCTGCGGGATAGCGACAGTGGAGACGTCAGCTGCCCGGTTTCGACGCCTTCCAGTAATTCCGGTTGAGGGACCCCACCAGCGAATCGTGTTGCCGCTGCAAACACGCCCGCAAACCGCCCACGACAAGGGCGCCCGCGGCCTGCACCTCGCAATATTCCAGCCGTTCGGCGGTGAAAGCGCGCGCCTCCGCCGGCATCGTCCGGCGCTTCAACACCTGTCGCGCCAGATCGCCGCCCCCCGAACCGAGCGCCTCCGGCTCGTCCGGCAAGGTGTTGATCATCGCCATCATGCCCCGGAAGGCGTGCGAGAAGGCGCTGCCGTCCTCGATCGGCGCCGTTCCGATGCGACGCAATTGTTTCGCCGCGGCGACCAGATCGCCGGCAGTCTGCGGCGTCCGATCGTCGGCAACCGGATGCGGCGCGAGCACCGCCGGTTCGGCGACCGAAAGGGCAACCCGCTTGGCGCCCGCTTTCTTCACGGTCGCCTCGGGAACGCTGACGACCACCGCGGCAAACCCGCGGACACTGCGGATCTTCAACCCGGACGCCGGGACCGCGCGCTGCGTTCCGGCAGCGTCGGTGAGGACGAGGCGAAGCCTGGATCCTTCGGTCTGACGATATGCGGTGCCGTTTTTCGGAACGGTGCGATCCTGCTGCAAACAAAACGCCGAAAACTCGGCGCTGCAGACGCCATCGAGGCATTTCAGCTCGACCGGCGTCTTGCCGGTGGCCAACAGGCCAAGCGCCTGCGGCGCGGCAACCGCGCCCGTCATCGGCAATGCCGCCAGGAAAATTCCCGCCATGAGTAGTCTGTGCATCGATCGCTCCTCCCATAAATTCGCAGTATGGGCCGAGGCGAATACGATCTTTTCGGCCCGTCGATAAAGACCGTACCAATATCTTACACCATCGACCGCGCCCGTCGCGTCCTTTATGCGACCATGGTAAGACGGTGCAATTCATTCGCGCCGGCCCAATCCAACAAAGAATCCAGCCCAGGGAGCAATTTGATGACCAACGATTCCGAAATCCTGATCGGCAAAGGGGCGACGCCGCAATCGCTCCTGCTCGCGCTCGCCAATCGGCACGGGCTGATCAGCGGGGCGACGGGGACCGGCAAGACGGTGACGCTTCAGGTTCTGGCGGAGGGATTTTCGCGACACGGCGTGCCGGTGTTCGTCTCCGACGTAAAGGGCGACCTGTCGGGTATCTGCCAGGCGGCAGCGCTCAACGAAAGGCTGACCAAGCGGGCCGACAGCATCGGCGTTTCAAATTATGCGGGGGCCGCCTGCCCGACGGTGTTCTGGGACCTGTTCGGCGAAAAGGGCCATCCCTTGCGGGCGACCATTTCCGAGATGGGTCCGGTGCTCCTGTCCCGGCTGCTGAACCTCAACGACACCCAGGAAGGCGTATTGAATATCGCGTTCCAGGTTGCCGATGACGAAGGCTTGCTGCTGCTCGATCTAAAGGATCTGCGCGCGCTGCTGACATTCGTCGCGGACAGCGCCGCAACGTTGACGACGACATACGGCAACGTCAGCAAACAGTCGGTCGGCGCCATTCAGCGTCGGCTGCTGGTCCTTGATCAACAGGACGCCGAGACGTTTTTCGGCGAGCCCGCGCTGGATCTACACGATTTCCTGCGCACCGACCGTTCCGGGCATGGCATCGTCAATGTGCTGGCTGCCGACCGCCTGATCAACAATCCCAAACTCTACGCGACGTTCCTGCTGTGGCTGCTGTCGGAGCTGTTCGAGGAACTGCCGGAAATCGGCGACCCGGACCGCCCGAAACTGGTCTTCTTCTTCGACGAAGCGCATCTTTTGTTCGACGATGCACCGAAGGTCTTGGTCGATAAAGTGGAACAGGTCGTCCGCCTGATCCGGTCGAAGGGCGTCGGCGTCTACTTCGTGACGCAAAATCCGCTCGACATCCCCGACGAGGTGCTGGGGCAACTCGGCAACCGACTACAGCATGCGCTTCGCGCCTTCACGCCGCGCGACCAGAAGGCGGTCCGCGCCGCGGCCCAGACCTTCCGGCAGAATCCCGCGTTCGACGCGGAAGAAGCGATCACCCAGCTCGAAGTCGGCGAAGCGCTGGTCTCCACCCTGGACGCCAAGGGCGCGCCCGGCATCGTCGATCGAACGCGCATCCGACCGCCGGCGTCGCGGATCGGACCGGCGACCCAGAGCGAACGCGACGGCGTGATGGCCGCCAGCCCGCTCGCCGGACGCTACGACCGCGAACTCGACCGCGAATCCGCCTACGAATTGTTGCAGAAACGGGCGGAAAAGGCGGCGACATCGGCGGCAGAGGCGGCGGCGCAAGAACCCGAAGCTGCGGAAAAAAAGGGCCGCCAGCGGCAGACGCCGACGGAAGCGCTGGTGAAAAGCGTCTTGCGGTCGATCGGCACCACGCTCGGCCGCGAGATCATCCGCGGCGTGTTGGGATCGATCTTCAAGGGCGGCCGGCGCCGGTAGTCCTCAGGCCGCGCAAAGCGCCGTTATCCTATCCGCGCCCGACGAACGGCATCTTGGTCGCCATGATCGTCATGAATTGAATGTTCGCTTCGAGCGGCAGCTCGGACATGTGAACGACCGCGCGCGCCACCGCCTCGACATCCATTCGAGGTTCCACCTCGACCGACCCGTTCGCCTGCGGCACGCCCTTGGTCATCCGTTCGGTCATGGGAGTCGCCGCATTGCCGATGTCTATTTGACCGCAGGCGATGTCGTATTTGCGGCCATCCAGCGATAGCGCCTTGGTGAGCCCGGTGATCGCGTGCTTGGTCGCGGTATAGGGCGCCGAATTCGGCCGCGGCGCGTGCGCGGAAATCGATCCGTTGTTGATGATGCGTCCGCCCTTCGGCGATTGATCTTTCATCATCCGGAACGCTTCGCGCGCGCACAGAAACGATCCCGTCAAATTGACGTCGACCACCGATTGCCATTGGGCGTCGGTCAGATCCTCGAACGGGACCGGCGGCGCGCCGGTGCCCGCATTGTTGAACAGCACGTCGAGACGGCCGAAACGTTCCTTCGTCGTGGCGAACAGCGCGGTCACCGATGCGGCATCGCCGACATCGGTCGACACCGGCAGCGCCCGCACACCGTCGTCGCCCGCCTCGGCCACGCTTTTCTGCAACGGCTCCAGGCGTCGCCCGGCCAGCGCGACCGAATACCCGGCATGCAACAGCGCGATCGCCGAATATCGACCTATTCCGCTTCCTGCCCCTGTTACGATTGCCACCTTGTTTTGCGCCGCCATTTCCAATTCCTCTTCGTCTTCTGTGAAATCATATTTTGCCGCCGCACTCACTCAATCATTCCCGGCTGCGCCTGTCGAGCCTCGCCGAGACCCGAGCGGGCGCGGCAACGCCACCTTAACCTTTTGGCGCTAGCGTTGGTGCATCCGGCCGCGAATTAGGAATGGCATGTTCGGTTTTCCGGCAAGGCGCGTCACTCTCGAACTCGAAGCGAAGCTTCGCCCGCGCGATGGCGGCGCAGGGCGCGGCAAGGTCGAGCGCAAATGGTATGCCGACGGCAGCGAAAAACTCACCGTGCGCACGCGGGGCCTCGACCTGGCCGATGGCACGACGGTAACGGTGTATTTCGCCGATCGCGCGGTCGCCACATTCGACATCACGCGGGGCGGCGGGCAATTTCGTCTTGAGAGCGGCGGCATTCCGGTTCCCTCGGCGGATGACGGCGAAAGCGTCCGCATCCTAAACGATGGTACCGAAATTCTTTCCGGACTCTTTCGCCCGGATTGAAACCATTTCGGCGCGATCCGTCAAAGCCGGTTGTGAATCAGAGCGCGCCCCAACATGACTATGTCTTACTCCTTGATCCGCCGCGGCGTTGTTGCACCCGGCAGTTCGTCGATGAGGAATATCTTCCACGACTCCGAGTTGATCCAGCGTACACCCGTCGAATGGGTTAGCGCTTGGTAAAGCGAAGTTTTCGGCCACCAGCCGGGCGATTTTCTATAGAGGGCGACCATGCGGATGTTGTACTTCTCGATGAGCGACCAGACCTCGGTAGTGTTGCGCGCCTTCAGAAATGGCTGTCCCTCGTCCGTGTAAAAGAATATCGGAACCCGGTGGGCGAAATAGGCAACCGTATAGCGGTCGGTCACCCAACGCGCCCCAGGCGGCAGACTGTCGGCGAGGCGCGAGACAAACAGCTCCTGCCGATCGAGATACCGCGTCGTTCGTTGGTTGTTGTAGAGATGCCAGGTGCCAATGCTCCATGTCGAGACTGCAGCGAGGGCGATGGCCAGAAACGCGGTTATCAATCGCGGCCGCAGCCAGAAGAAACGGTATCGGATGCGCAGAGTGAAAAGTGCTACCGCCACGCCATGTGCGATGACTGCCGGTGCGAGGGCCAATATTGGAATTCCATAGCGCAGGTTGCTCACCATTGAGCCCCGCAGCGACAACTCGCCAACGGTGAAAGCTAGCGGCCCGAAATAAAGCACGAGATAGGTGAATCCAAGTGCACTGCCGCGTCCCGGTTGCCTTCGGCGCAGGCCAGGCAGAACGACGAGCGCGGCTAGCACCGCCGCGATAGAGAACGCCATGCCGTACTGTGAACCATATCGCTCCAGCGCCTCGAGAAAGCCAATCGGCTTCATCCAATACTTGAAATCGGCGAAAGCAGGCCATAGCACAGTGTCGCGATAGAAAAAGTAATGTAGTCCGTGACCCAATAGGTTGCCGCGGTGCACGTAGTCACTGACGTAAGGCCAGCAGGTAATTGCCGCGAATGGTCCGCTACCGAGCGCGAGTACGAGCACGTTGCGCCACGTGTATCTGCGGATGACCGCCAGCAGGGTGAGCGCCGCGCCGCCAAATGACAACAGCATGACGTTGACCGTATGCACGAGCACGTTGGCCCCGACGAGCGCGCCGAACAGCGCCACGCGCCCGAGCGGCAGTGGCTCGCGCCGGCCGACGCCGGTCAGGGCGACGGCAATAATGGCAACGAATGGTAGGACGCGGAACGCGTCTCGACTGTATTGGCGCGCGACATACTCGAAGCCCCCCATCAGGAAGATCAGCGTCGCAGCGAGTGCGACAGTCCACACCGGCCCAACCGCCAGCGTCAGCCCCAATACGCCCAGCATGACGAACAACAGCACCCCCTGCACTGCGAGCCGGGCCACGTAGTCGTCGGGATGGCCAATCGCATCTCCCGCCGCCATCAGGCCATTGGCGATGTAGCCTTGGAACAAAAAATGGTGCGGATGGGTCTTGACGACTTGGCCGAGCGGCGAGTCGAAACGAGGAATCAAGGCGATGTCGCGCGCTTGTGCGAACGCCCGCGCCTCGGCGAAATACGTCAACGCATCATGCCCGATTGGCGTGCCGTCCGCACCGGCGAGGATGCGCCCTAAAAGCATGGCAGCGATCAAAACGACGATGAGTATCGCGAAAATTCGGCCCGGATCGCGCAGTAATCTGCGGAGGCTCTGGATGGCCTCGCGGTGTGCGGCTCGAACAGTCCCACGCATCAACCAGCACAATGCGGCAACGGGCACAACAGGCCCGAGCAGAAACACCACGCGCGGAGCGCCTGGTGCGACAGCTGCTACTGTGACGGGGATTGCGCCCAGCACCAGCGGCGTCAGCGACAGCGCGATGAGGACACGGGAGGCCGTCGGCAAGCCGAACGTCCGAGGGCTGGCGTATCCCCACAAGCCAAGCAATACCGAGACGACGGCAGCCTGCGCAAGGAACAGCGCCATCATGCGAGCAACCTCATGCACTCCTGGCCTTGGCAGCGAGCCATGCCTCGCGACACAACAGCCGAGCGACGAGAGCAAAGACGATATCGGCCGCCACCCAGACGAACCTGTTGATGATCGAAATCTGGATGAGAAGGTCGATGCCGTGGACCGGCCCAAGCGTTGCGACGAGCGTGCTCTCACGCACCCCGATCCCGCTCGGAGCAAAGAAGGCCACCATACCGAGCGCAAAGGAAAAATCATAAATGCCGATGGCCGTGAGCAGGCCCGCTGCCAGGGACCATGGAGCAACGCTGTACGGCAACAGCACCGCAAAGCTGATCCCGATCAGCGTCCACATCAATGCCTGCAGGCAGACGAAGCCGGCAATGGTGCGTCCACCACCCGGCGGCCGCATCAATCGCGGCAACAGGACCAACAGCGCAGCTGGCCAGGCGAATGCCGCGACCGCCGCGGCCGAAAGACCCAGCCGGGCAGAAACTAGCCCGGCAAAGCCGCCTGCAAGCCCAAGGCATCCAGCGGCCAACCCTACCCAAGCGGCACCGGCCAGCAGCCATACGTTCTCAACTACAAGCGCCTGCGTAATGGCACGCGGCCGCATATTGATCTCCCGGTAGAGGGCGACGCGGCCAATTAGGCCCCAAACACCTCCCGGAAGGTACTTTGAGATATCTGCAAGACTATAGACGTAATAGCTCGCCATACGATTGAGGCTGGTCCCGGCGGCGGCCAATGCTAGCGCCACGTGCCGGGCCGATAGTGCCTTGCCCACCAGGATGCACAAGAATGACAGCGCCAGCGGTCCGGCTGCCAACCGCTCGGCGACGATCTCGCGTCCATACCTGACGAGCGCCCAGCCGAGGAAAATTGGACTTGCCCGGTTTTAGTAGAGAGACATTGTCTCATTTTTGGCCGTCATGGCCTCGAATGCGATCGGCGATTGATAGCCGAGCGCGGAGTGGCGTCGACGGGGATTGTAGAAGCCGTCGATGTAATGGCCAATGGCTT
>JBFFGE010000033.1:0-29897 GCA_041557595.1 Alphaproteobacteria bacterium | reverse complement strand
GATTTCGCCAGGAATTTCGGTCGGCGGCAGCAGGGTGGTGCCGCCCGCGGCCGCGACCTTGTCGAGATAGGCTTGCGGGTCGTCCACCTGGACATAGACCATCACGGTCGGCGCCATGTCGCTCTTGCAGATGCCGCCGGCTATGCCGTGGCCGTCCGCGTCGGTGTCGACGAGGCCATAGTTCATCGGGTTGTCCGCATTGATCTTCCAGGCGAAGACCTCGCTGTAAAATGCCGTGATCTCATCGGAATCTGCGCCATGAATTTCGAAATGCACGACCGGTTGACCCATTGATCCGTTCTCCCATTTACGCGTTGCGGTGTCCGGTTTAATTGGCTTGCGGACTGCTCCTGAATTCGGGACCGAGCGGCGTCAGGCGCAGCCCCGCGCGCAGGTTGCGGTAATCCAGCGCCAGGTGATCGGCCACGTTCGGTCCCGGCGAAACCACGATCAGGATGTCGCCGGCCAGCTTGGTGAAGTCGTTGCGGAAATGGACCGAGCTCTTGAGCGCGATGATTTTCTGATCGCGCGGCTCGATGCCGATATGGCGGAAGATCGATTGATCGGATACCTGGGTCTTGGCGCTGGTGACGATGACCTTGATCCCGCCGATCCGAAGCACCGCCGTCGGGCCGAGATTGAAGCGCGTGCCGACCTTCATCGGGCCGGTGCCGGTGAATTGGCCGTCGCTCAGCGCTTCGACCGTGAACGATCCGTTAAACGGCGTCTGGCCGGGCTGGCCGGTGCTCGCGCCGACCGACAGGTTGAGGGTGGCGCCGACACCGGCGGCGTGCGCCGCGGCGGCCGCGGGCGGGTCGTAGAGCATCGCGAAGACCGCCTCGTCGGCGCCGTTGCGGACCATCGATTCGAGCACGCCGACCGTGTCCGACGCGCCGCCGGCGCCCGGGTTGTCCTGGGTATCGGCGAGGATGATCGGCTTGCCGTCATAGCGCCGCATCGCCAGCAGGACGGCTTCGTCGGGTGCATAGAGCGTGCCGTTGAATTCGCCTTCCGCATTGTTGACCATGCGGGCGATCTCGTCGGCGGCTTCGTCCGCCGCATGCGGCGAATTCGCATAGGCGACGATGGCGGGGCCGCATTCGGCGATATCGGCGGCCGGGAAGCCCGGCGTAAACGACAGGCTGTAGACGCCCGGCGAAACGCGCTCCAGCGCCTTGAGCCGCTCGTAGATCGAGTTGGCCGGCTCGATCATCGAACACTGCCATACCAGCGGAATCAGGAAGTGCGGCCGGCGGAGCGTCTTGGCCGGCGCCGCGGCGTCCTGCAGGATCCGGTCGAGCAGCTGGGCCGCGCGCCGTCCGGTTTCGGCCATGTCCACATGCGGATAGGTGCGGTAGGCCACCAATGCGGTCGACAAATCGACCATCTGCTGGGTCAGGTTGCAGTGCAGGTCGAGCGACGCGACGACGGGAATATCCGGGCCGACGACATCGCGCACCCGGCGCAGCAATTCGCCTTCGCCGTCCTGATAGCTCTCGGTCACCATCGCGCCGTGCAGGCAGAGATAGACTCCGTCAACCGGCAGCGCGGCCTGCAGATCCTCGATGATCCGGCCGGTGATCGTCTCGAAGGCGCGGTCGGTGACATAGGCCGACGGCGTGGCGTTGGCCCAATGGGTCGGGATCAGGTCATAGCCCTTGTCGTGCGCCTGTTCGATGAAGCCCGCGATCGAAATATTGAGGCCGGTCGCTTCCTCGATGATTTCCGTGCCGCGCGGCGCACGGGGACGGCCGGGACAATTCTCGAAATCCTCCAGATCCGCCTTGACCGGCGCGAACGTGTTGGTTTCGTGGTGGAACCCACCGATAGCGATCCGTGGCATGCCAGCATTCCCAGGCTTCGTTTCAGGGTATCCGACCCGAATCTACCACATCGGCAGTCGAGCACTAAGACGCATTTTCTGCCCGTGCGTCGCCGACAGGCCTGCGAGTCCGGCGATTTGAGGGGCCAAAAAATTTGTGCGGTGCTGCTGGCGCGCTACACTGGCCGCCGGATAGCGGCGACAGGGAGAAGACAATGTCCTATGCAGAAGCGGAGGGTGCGCGGCTCTATTACGAGGAAACCGGGAGCGGATTTCCGATCGTTTTCGTCCATGAATTCGCAGGCGACCTGCGGAGCTGGGAGCCGCAAGTCCGGTACTTTTCACGCATGTATCGCTGCATCGCCTACAACGCGCGCGGCTACCCGCCCTCCGACGTGCCGGAAGCGACGGCGCTCTACAGCCAGGACATCGCGACCGACGATATCGCGGCGGTGATGCGGGCCGCCAAGATCGACAAGGCGCATGTGGTCGGCCTGAGCATGGGAGGATTTGCCGCGTGCCATTTCGGCCTGCGTTATCCCGATTTGGCGGCCAGCCTTGTGATATCCGGATGCGGCTATGGCGCGCCGCTCGACCGGCGCACGGAATTCGCCGAGGAAGCCGAAGCGGCCGCCGACAAGCTGGACCGCGAAGGCATGGAAAAGATGGGGAAGGTCTACGGCGCCGGGCCGACCCGGGTGCAGTACGAGAACAAGGATCCGCGCGGCTACGCGGAATTCATCCAGCAATTGTGCGAGCATTCCGCGAAGGGTTCGGCCAATACCTTGCGCGGCGTGCAGGCGCGGCGTCCGTCGCTGTACGATCTGGAAGCCGAATTGAGCGCGATGACCGTGCCGTCGCTGCTGGTGATCGGCGACGAGGACGAACCCTGCCTCGATGAGAACGTCTTCATGAAACGGGTGATTCCCGGCGCCGGGCTGGTGGTCATTCCGAAGACCGGCCATGCCTGTAATCTCGAGGAGCCGGAGGCGTTCAACGCGGCGCTACGCGAATTCTTCCTGCGGGTGGAGCAGGGCCGGTGGGAGTTGCGCGATCCACGCTCGATGAACAAGTCGATGCTCTATACGGGCGCCGAAAAATAGGCGTATTCGATCCACTGCGGCGAGTTAGACCATTTCTTGTTTAAATTGACTCATATGAAATGGTCTATCTCCTGGTTTTTACGCAAATACGTCGTCGCGAACCGTTCCGGTTCGCTCGGGATTTGCTCTAGGCGCCGCGCCGTGCCAGGGCGCACATGCGCTTGAGCGACCGGCGAAGGTCCCGCCGGTAGGGCACTACTTCTTCCTCGATCGTGTGGCGCAGCGACTCCTTGTAGGTGTTACGCGCCCATTCCCGCTTTTGCGCAATCGCCGCCCGCATTTCGTCCTCCGGCGGCAGCACGGCGTGTCCCAGCTCGACCTCGCGGATCCAGCGCGCCTGATACTCGTAGATCATGTTGAGGGCGGTGTTCGTGTTGAACATCCCCATGAAATAAAGCCCCGGCAAACCGGGCGGCGCGATGCGTTGGTAGAGGTCGACGGCGTTATCGACGACCGGCACCAGGTCGGACGCCAGGTAGGGCAGATCGATCAGGTATCCGGTTGCGGCGATCAAGGTATCGAAATCTTCCGCCGTGCCGTCGGAAAAATGGATCGTCCTGCCGTCGATGCGGTCGATGCCCTGTTTAACCTCGATGCGCCGATAGGCGATGTGGCCGACCACATTGGCGTTGCTCGTGACATGGGCGCGCTCGGTGAGCGGCTTGAAGCCGAGTTTCGTCATGTCGCCATGCACCGCATAGGTCATGTAGCGGATCAGCCGCGCGCGCAGCCAATCGGGAATCCAGCCGCGCTGCAGTTGGTTGGTGATGTCGGTAAAGGGCAGGCCGAAAAAGAGTTTCGGCAGCACCTGAACGCCCGAACGCGCTACCAGCACGGCGCGCCGCGCGGTGACGCAAATGTCGCTGACGATGTCGCAGCCGCTGTTGCCGACGCCGACGACGCAAATCCGTTTGCCGACGAAATCTTCCGGTTCGCGGTAGTCGTGCGAGTGAACGTATTCCGCGGTGAAGCCGTCCCGGAACATCGGCACGTGCAGCGGCTTCGTCAGGTGCCCGGTGCAGGCGATGACCGTGTCGAATTCCAGCACCTCGCCCTGCGCCGTCTCGATGCTCCAGCGCGGTGCGCCGTCTCCGGGCGTATTGGCCGGCCGCACGGACGCGATCGGCGTCTCGAAGCGAATGTGCGGCGTCACCCCGAAATGATCGGCGTAGGCGGTGAGATAGGCGTGCATGTCGCGGTGGTCGGGAAATGCCTGGACGTCCGGCGCGAAGTCGTAATCGTGAAAATGCGTGACGCCCTTCGACGTGTTGATGTGCAGCGTGCGGTAACAGGACGAACGGCCGTTGTCGTTTTGATAGCACCACAGCCCGCCGATCTGCGTGCCGATTTCGAAGATCGTCACGTCGAAACCTGCCTGCAACAGGTATTTGCTGACGCACAGCCCGGACGCGCCGGCGCCGATCACGGCGATGCGTTTCGCGGAGGCGTTGGTGTCGGACTGCAGCGCCGCCATTGTCAGGGCTCCGGGGCAAATTGAGATAAAGTGCAGGGCCAAGTTTCGCCCACCGGCACCGATGAATCAAAGGGCGGCCTGTGCGGGCATTTGTGTCCGTCGCCCGGTTGATGTTCAATTCCGCCACGTGGTCGAAGGAACAAGCGGAGGAAACCGGCAATGGCGATTTCATTTCGTGAATTGACGCCGGCACTGGGCGCAGAGGTCAGCGGCGTCGATATCGCGGCGGGCATCGATCGGGATACGTTTCAGGAAATCCGGGATGCCTTCGAGGAATATTCGGTTCTGGTGTTTCCCGGGCAGGATATCGACGATGCGCAGCAAGTCGCCTTCAGCCGGCGTTTCGGTGCGCTCGAGGAGACCTACAAGCACGCGGGCAACCAGAATCGGGGCGGCCTTGTCGTGCATATCACCAATGTCGATGCGGACGGGTCGCTGATTCCGCCCGACGACGATCGGATCCGGTTTCGCCTCGGCAATCGCTTGTGGCATTCCGACAGTTCGTTCAAGCGCGTGCCGGCGACGGCATCGCTGCTGTCCGGGCGCGAGGTGCCGCCGGAAGGGGGCCAGACCGAGTTCGCCAGTCTGCGCGCGGCCTATGCCGCCCTGCCGAAGGCGCGCCGCGATGGGTTGGAGGATTTGGTGGCGATCCATCACTATGCGAATTCGCGGCGCAACGTGGATATCCAGGTGGCGAAACCCGATGAAGACCGGCGCCTGCCGCCGGTGCCGCAGGCGGTGGTGCGGTCGAATCCGGTGAACGGGCGGAAGGGACTCTACCTCGGCGCGCATGCCTCGCACATCGTCGGCATGCCCGAGGACGAAGGACGCGCGCTGTTGGAAGAGCTGTTGGCGTTCGCGACGCAACGAAAATTCGTCTACAGCCATGCGTGGCGGCCGAAGGATTTGGTGATGTACGACAATCGCTGCGTGCTGCATCGAGTCTGCCCCTACGAGGTAACGAAACATCACCGCGTCATGCACCGAACGACCGTGGCGGGCGTGGGTCCAACGGCGCCGATGGGGGCGTGAATTCTCCCGAGTCGGCAAATTGGGGCATCCTGATGGCGCGTATTCCCTTGTTTTTTCAGGGCTACGCAATGAATGGGTAGACGGTCTTTTCGTGGTATTTCCGAACCGTTAGCCCAATATCGATTGCGGCAACCCGCTTTTGCCCTTTTAACTCGGACAGTGCCTCGGGCAGTATGAGGCGTCCGAAGCCGCAAGGTGACGGGGCGGGAGGTGTGCCAAGAACTGTTCGTCGAAGGGTCTGTCCATTGCAGGGGTCGTTGCGGGGCAGGGCGAACGGAACGGGCTCGCCGTACCGATCCGAGCGGTTCGCGGATGTCGCGAGTCTCTCGATAAGAATAAGGGCGCCTGGAGGTCCCAATGAAACATCGCATTGCCAAATTTCAAATTGGTCAGATCGTGCATCATAAGAAATACGGGTTTCGAGGAATCATCTTCGACGTCGATCCGGTGTTCGCCAATTCGGAAGAATGGTACGAGGCGATTCCGATCGAGACGCGTCCGCGCAAGGACCAGCCCTTCTATCATCTGCTGGCCGAAAATACCGACAAGACCACCTATATCGCCTACGTTTCCGAACAAAACCTCAAGCACGACGACAGCGACGAACCGATTCTACACCCCGGCATCAGCGACTATTTCGACGGGGTGGAAGACGGCTGTTACGTGTTCCGGCAGAAGACCAACTAAGGCCCGCCGCGAAACCATCCCGCAGTCGAAACGTCAGGTCCTGCGTCTTTGCCTCCGGTCAGGGGTGACGTAGAGTTTACGTATGTCCGATTCGAACGCTTCACCCGCGCGCCGACCCTACCGCGATCTGCAGCAACATATGAAGGCCCTCGACGCGGCGGGTTTGTTGGTTACCGTCGACCGGGAGATCGACAAGGATCGTCACATGCACGCGTTGGTGCGCTGGCAGTTCCGCGGCGGGATTCCTGAATCCGAGCGAAAGGCGTTCCTGTTCACCAACATCGTCGACGCCAAGGGCCGCAAATTCGACATGCCGGTTCTGATCGGCGGCCTCGCCGCCAATCCGGCGATCTATTGCATCGGCATGGGCGTGCCGCGCGAAGAAATCGGGCCGGTCTGGGACCGCGCGATCGCCAACCCCATTGCGCCGAATATCGTCGAGACCGCGCCGTGCCATGAGGTGGTGGTGGAGGGCCATGCGCTGACCGGCGAGGGCAACGGCATGGACGCCCTGCCGATCCCGATTTCCACGCCGGGCTTCGACGCCGCGCCCTACCTCACCATGACGTGTTGCATCACCCGCGATCCGGAAACCGGAACGCAGAACATGGGGACCTATCGCGCCGGGTTGAAAGCGCCGGACCGGTTGGCGGTGCGCATGGCGACCCGGCCGGGCGGCGCCGAGGGCTATCTGCACTGGCGGAAATATCAGGCGCGCGGGGAGAAGATGCCGATCGCCATCGTGCTTGGCGCGCCGCCGCCTGTGGTCTACACCGCGCCGCAGAAATTACGCGTCGGTCAGGATGAGATGGCGGTGGCGGGCGGCATCGTGGGGTCGCCGATTGACATCGTGCGCGCGCGCACCGTCGACCTGATGGTGCCTGCGGAGTCGGAGTTGGTGATCGAGGGATTGATCGACACCGAATACCTGGAACCGGAAGCGCCGTTCGGCGAATCGCACGGCCACATTGCGCTTGAAGCGTACAACATGCGGATGCAGGTTACGGCGATCACGCACAAGAGCCGGCCGGTCATCCCGTCGATCGTGTCGCAGGTGACGCCGAGCGAATCCAGCGTGATCAAGCGGGTGGCCTGCGAGCCGTTGTTTCTCGCCCATTTGCGCGACGATCTCGGCATCAAGGGGGTGACGCGGGTGTCGATGCACGAGCCGCTGACCAATATCCGCAAGGTGGTATTCATCCAGGTGGCGCGCGGCATGCCGCGTACCGAGATCTGGCGCGCGCTGTACGGCGCGTCGATGCTGCAATCGGCGGTCGGCAAATACGTGATCGCGGTCGACGAGGATATCGACCCGGACAATCCGGACGCGGTGTTCTGGGCCATGGGCTATCGCAGCAACCCGTCGCTCGACGTGCAGATCCTGCCGCACCGAAATCGCGGGCACGGCCCGCGCGGCAGCGGCGAGAATGACTCGACGATGCTGATCGATGCGACCTTGAAGGGCGACATGCCGCCGGTGGCGCTGCCGAAGAAGCAATACATGGAAGAGGCGAAGGAGATCTGGGAACGGCTCGGTCTGCCGCCGCTGACCCCGCAAGCGCCCTGGCACGGCTATTCGCTTGGCGACTGGACCGACGAATGGGACGCGGCGGCGGCGCGTGCGGTCGAGGGCGGCTATCTGGAAAACGGCCGCCGCACCGACCAGCAGATCCGCAAGGGCGTGCGGCCGGAGACGCCGGTGCGCTCGGTCGCGGCGGATCGGGACGGCGAGGCATGAGCGCCAGGTCGGAAAAAACGCGTGGCTATCGCGATTTGCAGGAACATCTTGCGGCGCTGCAGGAAGCGGGGTTGCTGATCACGATCGAAGAGCCGATCGACAAGGACCGGCACCTGCAGCCGCTGGTGCGCTGGCAATTCCGCGGCGGCATCCCCGAGTCCGAGCGCAGGGCGTTCCTGTTCACCAACGTCACGGACGCCAAGGGACGGCGCTACGACATGCCGGTTCTGGTCGGCGCGCTGGCCGCCAATCCGGACATCTATTGCATCGGCATGGGCGTCGACCGCGACGAGATCGGCGCGCTGTGGCAGCGGGCGATCGCCAATCCGATCCCGCCGCGCGTGGTGACGGAGGCGCCGTGCCACGACGTAGTGATCGAGGGAGCGGCGTTGCAGGGCGAGGGCAACGGCATGGACGCCCTGCCGATCCCGATATCCACGCCCGGATTTGACGTGGCGCCCTATCTCACCATGACCGCCTGCATTACCCGCGATCCCGATACCGGCACCCAGAACATGGGCACCTATCGCGCCGGGCTGAAGGCGCCGGACCGGCTCGCGGTGCGCATGGTGGTGCGTCCGGGCGGCGCGGAGGGCTACCTGCACTGGCAGAAGTATCAGGCGCGCGGCGAGAAGATGCCGATCGCCATCGTGCTCGGCTGTCCGCCGGCGGCGATCTACACCGCGCCGCAGAAGCTGCCGATCGGTCTCGAAGAACTGCATGTCGCGGGCGGGCTGGCGGGCGAAGCGATCAATGTGGTGAAGGCCAAATCGGTCGACCTGATGGTGCCCGCCGAATCCGAGCTTGTGGTCGAAGGGCTGATCGATACCGAATACCTGGAACCCGAGGCGCCGTTCGGCGAGTCCAGCGGTTACGTGGCGCTGGAAGACTACAACATGCGCATGCAGGTCACCGCGATCACGCACAAGGCGACGCCGGTGCTGCCGTCGATCATCTCGCAAGTGACGCCGAGCGAATCCAGCGTCATCAAGCGCGTTGCCTATGAGCCATTGTTCCTGTCCCATCTGCGCGACGAGCTCGGCATCAAGGGCGTCGTCCGCGTCGCCATGCACGAGCCCCTCACCAACATCCGCAAGGTGATCTTCGTGCAGTTCGAGCGCGGCGTTCCGCGCACCGAAATCTGGCGCGCGCTGTACGCCACCGCGTCGTTGCAGGCGGCCTGCGGCAAGTTCGTCATCGCGATCAACGAGGATATCGATCCGGATAACGGCGACGCGGTGTTCTGGGCGCTGGGCTACCGGGCGAACCCGGCGCTGGACGCGCGTATTCTCGACTATCAGAGCAAGGGGCAGGGGCCGAAGATCGAACGCGGCGTCGAGGATGATTCCGCGCTGCTGATCGACGCCACGCTGAAGGACGATATGCCGCCACTGGCGCTGCCGCGGCCGCAATACATGGAAGAGGCGCGGGAAATCTGGAACGAGCTCGGCCTGCCGCCGCTCAAGCCCGAATCGCCCTGGCACGGCTACGAACTCGGCCGCTGGAGCGACCGTTGGGAAGCCATGGCGAACCGAGCGGTCGCCGGCGACTATCTCGAAAACGGCCGGATCAGCGACCAGCAGAAACGCAAGGGCATGAAGCCGGAGACGCCGGTGCCGGACGATTTATCCTGACGGCGGCGTCACGCCGCCATAGGTCACGCCTGATATCTGGGTCATTTCCGGTTTCCAGGTGATCAGGTCTTCATGGCAGAGCTGGTTTAGGTGATCGTGGCCGCAGGCGCGGGCGAGAATCTTCATCAGGTCGATGCTGCTCTCGAAAAACAGTTTAAGCCGTTCCGCCGATTTATCGACGATCAAGCGGTTCATCAAATGCGGTTTCTGGGTCGCAATGCCGACCGGGCAGTTGTTGGTATGACATGCGCGCATGCCGAGACAGCCGATCGCCTGCAATGCCGCGTTTGAAACCGCGATAGCATCGGCGCCGAGCGCCAGCGCCTTCGCGAAATCGGCGGGCTTGCGGAGCCCGCCGGTAATCACCAGTGTCACGTCCCTGCGGTTCGACGCGTCGAGGTGCCGCCGGGCTCGGGCAAGCGCCGGTATTGTCGGCACCGAGATGTTGTCGCGAAAGATGATCGGGGCCGCTCCGGTCCCGCCGCCGCGGCCATCGAGGATGATGTAGTCCACACCGACGTCGAGCGCGGCGTCGATGTCCTTTTCGATATGCTGCGCGGACAGTTTGTAGCCGATCGGGATGCCGCCCGTGCGGTCGCGCACCTCGTCGGCGAACTCCTTGATTTGCGTTACCTCGGTCCATTCCGGGAATCGCGCCGGGCTGACGGCCGGCTCGCCTTCCTTCAGGCCCCGGACCTCGGCGATTTTCCCCATCACCTTGTGACCCGGCAAATGTCCGCCGGTGCCGGTCTTGGCGCCTTGTCCGCCCTTGAAATGGAAAGCCTGAACGGCCGACAGCTTGTCCCAGGAAAAGCCGAACCGGCCCGACGCCAATTCGTAGAAATAGCGCGAATTCGCCTGCTGCTCTTCCGGCAGCATCCCGCCTTCGCCGGAGCAGATACCGGTCCCCGCTAAATCCGCCCCCTTGGAAAGCGCGATCTTTGCGGGCTCCGATAGCGCGCCGTAGCTCATGTCGGAAACGAAAAGCGGGATCTCGAGCCGAAGCGGTTTCTGCGCGTTCGGGCCGATGACCACGTCGGTTGCCACCGGCGCATCGTCGAGCAGAGGTGCTTTATGGAGCTGTGCCGTGATGACCTGGATGTCGTCCCAACTCGGCAATTCCTGACGGGGCACGCCCATCGCCGCGACCACGCCGTGGTGCCCGGTCTTGGACAGCCCGTCTTTCGCATAGCCCTGAATGAGTTTGACGTGCGGTTCTTCCGGCGCACCGTGGACGTCGTCATACAAGCCGAGATAGGCGTCCCGGTCGTAGGGTTGCGGATGATCGAGCGCCCAGTTTGCGATCTCGTCTTCGTCGACGAGAACCGCGCCGTCTTCGATCCAGGAGGAAAATTTCTCCAGCACCTCGTCGTTGCTGTAGGCGGAAACACCTGTATCCAGCCGGTAGTCCCAGTCGTGCAGTCCGCAGATCAAGTCGTTGCCTCTGACGAAACCATCCGCGAGCAGGGCGCCGCGGTGCCGACAGCGGCCGTACATGACGGAAACCGCGTCGTCATAGCGGACAACCACGAGGTCGACATTGGCGACCAAGGCATAGGCGGGCTCGCGATCACTCAAATCGTCAATCCGCGCAATGGCAATTTTCTTCATCCGGTTTCCCTTCACTCGGCTGTTGATGGGGATGACATCTTGTGGCGTACCGGCATTTCGGGGACCGGTTTGGTTTCTTCGCATTCGCCGCGCGCGGCGACGAATTTGCTGTAAGCGGTGGCCAGCGGCGCGGCGGAAACACCATGGAGCAGCACGCTCAACAGGACAGTTAGAACGACGCAGGTCAGGATTTGTTCCGCGCCGGGGATCGGATGCTTTTCCAGGATCAGCAGTGCAAACAGGATCGATGCGAGCCCGCGCGGCCCGAACCATCCGAGGAACAGTCGGCTCCGTCCCGAAAGACGCGTCCCGATCAGCGAGAGATGGACGGGAACGATGCGAATGAGCGTGAGGGAAAGTACCGCATATAGCAGCGTTTCGCCGGTAAATCCGGCGATTGCGGCCGGCACCATCGCGGTGCCGAAAATGAGAAACGTCACGAGCGTCAGAATTTGCCCCTCGGTTTCCATGAATTCGAGCAGGAAGGTGCATTTCTCCCCGATCTTGGCGCCGAACATGAGCCCGCCGGCGAAGGCCGCGATAAAGCCGTTGCCGCCGATCAGCTCGGCGGCGGCGAATGCCAGCGCCGCAATCGACAGGATGGCGATGCCTTCGAATGGCTGGCTCATCCAGTCGCGGACGCTCGCCCGGTCGATGACGAATGCCCCGACATACCCGACCACGATGCCGGCAACGGGGCCGAGCGTTACCTGCAATACCGTGAAACGGGCAATGTCGGCGGTGCTCGAAGTCTCACTCGACGCTGCGCCCGCGCAAATCGCAAAGATCAGCACCACCGGCAGGGCGATGCCGTCGTTCAGCCCGCTCTCGACATTCAAGGCCTGGCGAATGCGCACCGGGACCACCGGATTGGATACGACCGATTGGCCGAGCGCCGCGTCGGTCGGGGCGAGGATCGCGGCGAGCAAAAACGCCAACGCCCAGGACATGTCCTGAAAGAGGAGGAGGGCGACAAGCGCCCCGAGGGCAATGGTTAGTGGCATGCCGATCAGCAGCATGCGTTGCGGCAGGTTGTGATCGGCGATCAGCCGCTTCAGGTCGATTCGCGACGCGTCGGAAAACAGCACCAGCACCAGGGTGATTTCCGCCAGGATATGGATCGATCCATGGGACGGCGTCAGCGCGACGATGCCGAGACCGCCGGAACCGATGGTCCAGCCGAAGGCGACGATGAAGATGGGAAGGGTAAGGATCGATCCCTCGAGGCGTTTCGACAGGAGAGCAAACGCCAGCGCGGCGGCGGCGACGATCGCTAGTCCCTCCAGCCCCATGCGCTTTCTCCATTCAGGTTTGCGGGGTGCGTCCGGTTGCAACGGACTTGGAATAGATGCACTACAAACAGCGAAGGTTACATCTTTTCCTCATCACGACAGGAACGGCGTGTGAGCGAAGCCCGCAGAAAGCAACTCACCGACGACAGTGACGGCGAACTCGTCGATCGCGTTCTGGCGCATAGTGAGTCCGCGGCCGAGACCTTGGTCCGTCGGCATGGCGGGTGGATGCTACGGGTTGCGCTGAGCATCACACGGGACCGGGCGCTCGCCGAAGATTGCGTCCAGGACGCGTTTGCCAATGGGTTTTCGCGGTTGGCTGGTTTCGAGCGGCGCTCCGGTTTCAAGACGTGGCTGAACCGGATTGTCGTCAACGCCGCGCTCATGAAATTGCGCGGCCGGCGCGCCCGCAAGGAGAGCGATCTCGAGACGCTCCTGCCGAGTTTCGATGCCAACGAATGCCGCATCGAGGAACCATGGCGGCGAGTATTGACGCCGGAACAGATTGTCGGCTCGGAGCGCTTGCGCACGCTTGTGTTGCAAAAAGTGGACGAATTGCCGGAAAGCTACCGAAGTGTCCTGCTGCTTCGCGACATCGAGGAAATGACGACCGCGGAAGTTGCCGAGACGCTCGGCATGTCGCCGGTAAATGTGAAGGTCCGCCTTCACCGTGCGCGCGCCGCCTTGAAACGGCTGCTGGAACCGCTCATGAGGGGAGAGGGGCAATGACCACGTCGCTGATGTCCAGGATGATGCGGAATGCCAAAGGGATCATGTTTCGGAATATCCCGATGATGATCAATTGCCGGGACTTCGAGAATTTCATGATCGACTACATCGAAGGATCGCTGCCCAAACGGCAAGTGCGGGTCTTCGAGTTCCATCTGAAGCTTTGCCGCGAATGCGGTGATTATCTTGCGGCATATCGGCGCACGATCGAAGTATCCAAGCGTGTTTTCGCCGACGCCGACGCGCCGGTGCCCGATGACGTTCCGGAGGATCTGGTGCGGGCGATTCTCGATGCGCGCGCGCGTTGATTAGCGAATACGCGCATTGCCTGTAACCTTGCCGCCGGTTGCCGCATCTAATCTTGGGTTCGTGAAGTTCAACAGTGGGGGGTCGAGTTGGTGAATACGCCGCAGGAAATTGTCTGGCATCGGGTCGCGGATTTGGACGAGGTGCCGGAGGGCCGCGCCAAAGCGGTGGCCGCCGGCACGAAGTCGGTCGCGATCGTTCATTTCGAAGGGCAATACGCGGCGATGGACAATCATTGTCCCCATCAGGGCGGTCCGTTGGGCGAGGGCTCGATCGAGCACGGCATCGACGGCAAGTGCTGGTTGCGCTGTCCGTGGCATGGTTGGGATTTCGACCCGCTCACCGGCAAGCCGCCGGGCGGTCACGAGGACTCCGGCCAGGAGACGTATCCGATCGAGGCGCGCGAGGACGGGATCTATGTCGGAGTCGAGGCCGAACCGGCGCACACCGCGACGGTCACCGACGTCATGGCGAAGACGATGGTGAATTGGGGGGTGCGGCGCGTCTTCGGCATGGTCGGTCACTCGAACCTTGGGTTGGCCGATGCACTGCGCCGCCAGGAGGCGGACGGCAATCTCGGCTATATCGGTATTCGCCACGAAGGCGCCGCGGCATTCGCCGCGTCGGGCTACGGCAAGCTGACCGGCCGTCCGGCCGCGTGCCTGACGATAGCGGGGCCGGGCGCGACCAATCTGATGACCGGATTGTGGGACGCGAAGGTCGACCGGGCGCCGGTGCTGGCACTCACGGGGCAGGTAGACGTGCAGGTTTTCGGCCCCGGCGCATTCCAGGAGATCGATCTTTCATCAGCCTTCGAGGCGGTTTCGCGATTTTCCCAGACGGTGCTGCATACCTCCCGGCACGCGGAGCTTATGTCGCTCGCCTGCAAGAGCGCACTCGTCGATCGGGATGTCGCGCATCTCATTTTTCCGGACGACGTGCAGACGGTACCGGCGGAGGATTCCGCGAAACCCGCGGGGCCGGAAGGGCGGCTCGGAGACCGGCACGTGTCGCCGTCCGCGGACGCGGTCAAACAGGCGGTGAAACTGATCGCGCCGGCCAAACGGCCAATCTTCATCGTCGGTTATGGCGCGCGAGAAGCGATGCCGGCGATCATCAAGCTCGCCGAACGCCTGAAGGCGCCGATCCTGACCACGTTCAAGGCGAAAGGCTTCATCCCGGACACCCACCCGAACGCCTGCGGCGTCCTCGGCCGGTCCGGCACGCCGATCGCAAGCTGGTTCATGAACGAGTGCGATCTTATCATCGCTCTCGGCACATCGTTCTCGAACCATACGGGGATCGAGGAATCGAAACCGATCATCCAGGTCGACTTCGACCCGATGCATCTCGGCAAGTTTCACGCGGTGACCCTGCCGGTATTGGGCGAGGTGGGGTGCGCCGTAGACGCGTTTGCGGAGGCGTTGCCCGCCAAGCTC
The DNA here is from genome assembly GCA_041557595.1 of Alphaproteobacteria bacterium. Classification (GTDB taxonomy): domain Bacteria; phylum Pseudomonadota; class Alphaproteobacteria; order UBA8366; family UBA8366; genus JAOTYV01. The sequence continues at coordinate 15,030 of JBFFGE010000033.1, read as the reverse complement.
ACCGCGGCCGATCAGCTGTCCGATATCGCGGCGCGCTGGCAGGAATGGCGGGACGAAAAGGCCGGTCGGGCGAAGGAAGGCGGCAAGGGCGGGTTGTCCGCCGCGTCGGTGTTTGCCGCCTTGACCGAGGTCGCGCCGAGCGACGCGATCATGCCGGTGGATGTCGGCAACAATACTTATTCATTCGGCCGCTATTTCGAGACCTGCGGTCAGGCGGTCCTGATGTCGGGGTATTTGGGATCGATCGGCTTCGCTTTTCCGGCGGCAATGGGCGCCTGGGCGGCGACGCAGGATTTCGACGAATTTTCCGGCCGAAAGGTCATCTCCATTTCGGGCGACGGCGGGTTCGGCCAATACGCGATGGAATTCACGACCGCGGTCAAATACGGCATGAACATTACCCATGTGCTGCTCAACAACAGCGAACTCGGCAAGATTTCCAAGGAACAGCGCGCGGGCGAATGGCCGGTATGGCAAACCGATCTTCACAATCCGTCCTTTGCCGCCTTCGCCAAGCTTTGCGGCGGCAACGGCTACAAGGTCACCGATGCCGGCCGGCTGAAATCCGTGCTTGAGGAAGCGATTGCGAAGCCGGGCCCGTCGCTTGTCGAGATCATCACGGATGCGGAGCTGGTTTAGGCCGCACGGCGGCATAGATACCTGGTGCAAAGGATCGTAATGAAGGAAATCGACCAAATTCGTTCAGCGGCGCCGGCGTCGCTGACGACGGCCCGCTTCATGACGCACAAATCCGTGCAATCGGTCAGCATGGCAGCGCGGGTGAACCTTGCGGCAAAGGATGACGACAGCCATGCAAATCTCGGCTGGCACCGGGGCTTCAATGGGTTTCTGTCGCATCCTATCGGGAAAGGCGACAAGAGCGTCGAAGTCGCGCTGATCCCCGGTCTATTCGAATTGGCGGTATATCGGGGCGCCGACCGCCTTGCCTGCATGGCGCTGCAAGGCGTTGCGGTCCGCGACGCGGATGCCTGGTTGGACGCGGAACTCGAGAAACTGGCGTTGAAGCCGGTTTCCGGGCAGTCGCCAAGCTATGAAATGCCGCCGGAAACCGATGCGATCGAGACCTATTCCACGGACGGCCAAGCCGAGACGTTTGCGGCGCTGTCCGCCTGGTTTTCGCTTTCGGCGGCAATCCTTTCGGAATTTGCCGGTCGAAATTCGGATCTGTCGCCGGGTCCGGTTCGCTGTTGGGCGCATCATTACGACCTGGCGACCGAAGTGAATTTCGATGGCGCCGGTGCGGAGCAATCCACCACCGTCGGCGTCGGATTTTCGCCGGGCGACGAACACTATGGCGAGCCGTATTTCTACATCAGCCCCTGGTCGGAGATCGATACCAAGGACTTGCCGGCGCCGCCGGTGACCGGCCATTGGCACACAGATGAGTTCGTCGGCATCGTCGCCACCGCCACCGAGGCGCTGTCCCTGGCGGATATGCGGCGCGACCTGCCCGCGTTCGTCGAGAGCGGGTTCCGGATCTGCCGGGATAAGCTGGGCGTTTGAGCCGGCGGCCCATTTCCCGTCTTAATTGACACGGCTGATATGGTCCATCGCCCTGCTTTTTCGCACATACGTCGCCGCGAACCATTTGGGTCCGCTCGGAATTTGCATTAGCCAACCTTGCGCGTTTTTGGCCCCGGGTTGCGCAGCTTCAGCTTTTCCTCGGCGACCTTGTAGACGTCGAGGCCGGTGATACTGGCGATTTCCTCGACCGGGAGCGAGGTTTCCCGGATCAGGACGCGGGCGTGTTGATGCGGCTCCATGCGGCGCTTGCTTCGCGTCGTGCGCCATTCCCGTACCGCGCGGGGCCGGCCCTTCTTCGGTGTGTCGATTTTCAAGCCGCGCGATTTCGCCTGCTCCATGGCCTCGGCGATGCGCGCCTTGTCGAGTTGGATCTGATAATCCATCAAGTGGACGACATGCGTCAGGTCGCGCATCTGCGAGACACCGGGGCTGCGCTCGACGAACTCCCGGGGCGGGGCCTGGGTGCGTCCGGTAGCGGCTTCCTCGAGCGTCATGCCATGACGTTTGGCCAGCCGCTCGGCCGCCGCGACTGCGTTGTCGCGTTCGCCCTGATACGGACTGCTGTTGGCTAGTTCCAGCAGGTTCCGGAAACGCGCCTGCTCGACCTCGGTGAAGGGCTTGGTAATCGGCTTTCCCCTTGCGGCGATCTCTGCGACACCGCTGTCATAGCCGACCAAACTACACCAAATCGCCCACCGGGTGAATTGCCGAAATCATCGAAATCTACGTCGCCTGTGCAGTGGGTGATCCTGTCGCAAGGAACAGGTACATCGCGACAATGCTTTGAAAAATATCAATTACTTTAATAAACCTTGTTTGCGCGTGTTTCTGTCCTCACCTTTAGGGCCGGTTGGGAAAGATTAGGGGCACAGTGCATGGAAAGCTGGGTAGCGCTCGCCGCGGATCCTGCGGCGTGGGTCGCGCTTGCGACGCTGATCGTCATGGAGGTGGTCCTCGGGATCGACAATTTGATCTTCATCTCGATTCTCACGAATAAACTGCCGGAACAGAATCGTCCGCGCGCCCGCCGGATAGGCATCGCCGGGGCGCTGATCCTGCGGCTCGTCTTGCTGGCGACCATCGCGTTTATCATCCAGCTCACCGAACCCATCTTCACCGTATTCGATCAGGGCTTTTCCTGGCGCGACATCATCCTGATTGCCGGCGGCCTGTTTCTCGTTTGGAAGGCGACGCGGGAGATTCATCACAATGTCGATCCGGAACCGGACCAGTCCCCTTCCGGCGCCGCGCGCGCCGCGCCCGGATTTGCCGGGGTGGTGGGACAGATCCTGGCGCTCGACCTGGTGTTTTCCATCGACAGCATCATCACCGCGGTCGGGATGACGCCGCATTTGCCGATCATGGTGGTCGCGGTTGTGGTCGCCGTCGTCGTCATGCTGATTGCCGCCGATCCCCTGGCCGACTTCATTCACGCCAATCCGACGATCGTCATGCTCGCGCTCGGTTTTCTCCTGTTGATCGGAACCACGCTGATTGCCGAAGGATTCGGGGCGCCGGTGCCGAAAGGTTATATTTACGCCGCGATGGCGTTCTCGGCGCTTGTGGAAAGCCTCAATATGCTTTCGCGCCGAGCGAGGAGGCGCCGTGAGCGCAAGACGTAACAAGGATGAGACTCCTCCTCACGCCACGGTCAACTGCGACTCCTCCGGCAGCGCCATGTAGTGCCGCGCGATGTCGCCGGGCCGGGTCAGCCAAACCTCATCCTTGCGCGCGCGTATGTGCTCCAGAATGTGTCGCAGATGGGCGAGCCGGAAAGGCTGGCCGACGATGAAGCTGTGCAGCGAGATGACGCAGACCGTGCTGTATCGCGCCGAGCCGTTGATGTGTTCGTTCAGATGGTCGATCGACATCTCGGCGAAATCGCGCGGCCGGTCGCGGCGATAGACCATGGCCGGCTGGTCGTTGAGCTCGATCGTGTAGGGCACGGCCAGCAGGGGGCCGGCCCTGGTGCGCGACCAGAAGGGCTGGTCGTCGCACAGGCCCCAGTCGAGCAGATAGGTGTAGCCCGCTTCCTTCAACAGATCGGGCGTGTTGTCCGACGGCATCAGGTAGGGGCTGAGCCAGCCCGCCGGCGGCGCGGCTTCGGCTTCGGCGATGATGCGCGTGGCCTCGGCGATCATAGCGCGCTCCTCGTCCTCGCCCATTTCCGATTGCGGCTTGGAGTTGGTGCGGCCATGGCCGATCACCTCGTCGCCGCGCGCGCGGAACGCGTCCATCACGTCAGGGCAATGTTCGTAGATGGCGCTGTTGGCGATCACGCCCATCGGGATTTCCATCTCGTCGAACAGGTCGAGCAGCCGCCAGATGCCGACGCGGTTGCCGTATTCCCGCCAAAGGTAGCTGCGATGGTTGGGCGGCGCCGTGTCGCGATCCAGATTGACGCCGCCGCCGCCGAAGATGAAATGCTCCAGATTGATGGCGACATGTACGGCGACGCGTTTGCCGTCGGGCCAGCTGAAATCGGGGCGGGCGCGGATCGGCGAATACGGGAAGCGGTCGAGCGATGGCAGCATGGCTGGTTTCCTCCAATGATGGTCGCCGGCCCGGCGCATCGACGCTTGAGCCGGCGACCCGTATGCCCAACTATAGCAAAGAGATTCCATGATTGTTTGCATCGGGGCATTCGGGAAGGGGTGCGACGTCCATGCTGCTGCCGCTGTACGACCGCAACCCGCTCCGCATCATTCCCTTTCAATACATGACGTTTGCCGTCATCGCGGTGTGTGTCCTGGTCTTCCTGTGGGAGATCAACCTGCCGCCGCTGCTGGCCGAACGGGCGGTGCTGGTCTATGGCATGATCCCCTCGGTGCTGCTGGGCGCGGACCGGCTCGATCCGGCCTTGGGCCCCATTCCCGCCGAAATGACGTTGCTGACCTCGCTGTTCCTGCATGGCGACGTCTGGCACCTGCTGGGCAACATGCTGTTCCTGTGGGTGTTCGGCGACAACATCGAGGATTCGATGGGCCACTGGAAGTTCCTGCTGTTCTTCCTGGTCTGCGGCGCGGCGGGCGGCGTTGCCCACGCGGCGATGCTGCCGGACGTCAAGATACCGACGGTGGGGGCGAGCGGCGCGGTCGCCGGCGTGATGGGCGCCTATATCATGCTGCACCCGAAGGTGAAGATCCTGGTGCTGGCGCTCAAATGGTTTCCGCTCTACCTGCCGGCCTATTTCGTGCTGGCGGTATGGATCGTGCTGCAGATCCTCAACGTCGTCTTCGAAATCGGCGGCCAGGTCGCGTGGTGGGCGCATATCGGCGGCTTCGCCGCCGGCGCGCTGCTGATCGTCGTCATGCGCGATTCCCGTGTGCCGCTGTTCGACAAGGGTGTCGTGCATTGAGGGCTTGGGAGCCTACACCCCCTCCACGAAAATCATGTCGCCGTCGGCGGCGTCGGTGCGGAGGGCGATGATCGACTGGTAGTCGTTCGAGTTGTACCAGGTCTTTAGCGTCGCCATGTCGGGAAATTCCAGCACCACCATGCGGTCCGGCTGCCAGTCGCCTTCCATCGGCGTCACCTCACCGCCGCGCACCAGATACTTGCCGCCGTGCTTGGCGATCGTCGCCGGCACCTCGGCCTGATATTTCTTGAAGGTTTCGAGATCGTGGATCGAAATTTGCGCGATCAGATATGCCGCCATCGTGCTCTCGCCCCTTGTTAATGTATGCTAGACGGGAAAAGTCTAGCACCGCGGGGTAACCCCGCGCCACGCATCAACCGGGAGCCGCCGATGACCATCGATCTCTACACCTGGGCCACGCCGAACGGGCGCAAGGTCTCCGTCATGCTGGAAGAAGTAGGCCTGCCCTACAAGGAGCACCCGATCAACATCAGCAAGGGTGAGCAATTCGGCGAGGCCTTCCTGAAGATTTCGCCGAACAACCGCATTCCCGCGATCATCGATCCGGACGGGCCGGACGGGAAGCCCGTGTCGGTGTTCGAGACCGGGGCGATCCTGATCTATCTGGGGGAGAAGACCGGCAAGCTGATCCCGACCGACGCGCGCAAACGCATCGCCATGCTGGAATGGCTGATGTGGCAGATGGGCGGTTTCGGTCCGATGCTGGGCCAGGTGCATCATTTCCGCGGCATGGATGAGCCCGACGAGTACGGCGTCGAGCGCTACACCAAGGAAACGCATCGGCTGTACGGCGTGCTCGACCGTCGGCTCGCGGACAACGAATACGTGGCCGGCGACGAATACACGATCGCCGATGTCGCGATCCTGCCCTGGGCGCACCGCCATCCACGCCATTCGACGGATTTGAACGACTACCCGAACGTCAAGCGCTGGTACGACGCGTTGTGGGAACGGCCGGCCGTCAAGAAGGGCATGCCGACGCTGGGCGGCCTCAACATGTAGAGCGGGTTGGCGGCCGCGCCGTTCAGCTTCCGGCGCCGGCGGCCTTCCAATAGCGTTTGACCTGATCCCACATCAGCCCGTCATGGCGGCGTTGCAGGCAGTTGCGCACCGAATAGGCGCCGACCTCGATATGCCGGGTGTTCCAGCACGCGGCGAATTCCTGCGACGCCTGCGTCACCTGGGGCGAGGGTGCGCTGGCGAAGCCATCCTTTAGCGCCCGCCGCAACATCCGTTTCCCGGCGGTGCGGTCGATTTCAATGACTTCCGGCAAGGCGTTGACCAGCCGATTGAGAACGCGCACCGTCGCGACCGCCGGTCCGGCGGGGTTGACCACCTTGGCGCCGAGGGTCCGCAGCGGACCGGCGGCGATATGCTGATCCTGTTCGGATTGCGGGTTGGGATCGCCGGCCACGGGAACCGGCGTGAGGGTCACCCGGTCGCCGACATCGATCGCGGCCCGCTGCGCGCCGAGCGCCGCCAGCGACGCCTGCGGCATCTCAATGACCACGGCCGTATGGCTCGCGCGCGCCGCCGTGACGCGGATATGCGCCGCCGCCGGCAGCGTCCGGATAGTGCCGTCCGCGCCGGTCAGGACCAGCCGCACCGGGCCGTCTTGCGCGACCGTGTAAGCGACCCCCGCGCCGGGCAGGTCGCGCTCCTGCTGCAGGCAGTAGGTGCTGAACTCGGCCTTGCAGATGCCGTCGGCGCAGGTCAGCGGTACCGGCCCGCCGGTATTCAACAGGGCCAGCGCCTGCGGGGCGCCGTGAGCACCGGAAAGCGGCGCCGCAAAGAGCATCGCGGTAAGCAAGGCAATGGAGGTGTGAAGCTGTCGACCCGTCATTCCAATCTCCCCATCCGGATTGCAAATATCGTAAGTCGTCGTCGCCTGTCGCCCGAATGGTGCTCTTCTTGGCTTAAAGTGTCAACGAAAGCGGCATCCGGTGGTTGTCGGAGCCACGCCCCCTACGACGTCTTCGGCTTGCCCAGCAGCAGGGTCAGGATGATGCCGACCGCCGGTACGAGCATCATGATCATGAAGCTGTTCTGGAAACCGACCAGCATCGCCTGATGGTTGACCTCCACGTTCAACGCGGTGAGGCCGCGCAGGGATTCGGTCTGCCAATAGATCGGCAGGCCGGATCCGTAAAGCAGCTCGCGCACCGGATTAATGAACTCTACTAGGAAGTTCCGGGTGCTCTGGGTGGACCGGGTCAGCACGGCGATGATGATGGCGATCGACATCGCGCCGCTCAGCCCCCGGCACAGGTTGAAGAAGGCGGCCGCTTCCGGCCGCAGCTGGGGCGCCAGCGTCGAATAGGTGATGGTGGTCAGCGGCACGAGGGTGAAGCCCATCCCCATGCCCTGGCCGAAAGAAGCGAACATGACCTGCCAGAAGCCAACCTCGGCGCCGAAAAAGGCGACCAGATAGTTCGAGGCAATCAGGATGATGAAACCGCCGATCATCATCAGCCGGCTGTCCATGCGCGGCATCAGCCAGCCGGCGGCGGCCATCGAGATGATGGTCGCGATGCCGCGGGGCGTCATGATCACGCCCGCGGTCAGGATCGGATAGCCGTACACCGCCTGCACCATCACCGGCATGATCACCACGGTGGCGTATTGCGTCGGCCCGGTGATCAGCACGAGCAGGATTCCCGCGATATAGTTCCGGTTGCGCAGCAGCGCGAGATTCAGGAACGGCTGCTTGGCGAAGATCGTGTGCACGACGAACATATAGAAGCCGACGACGGCGACCGCGGCCTCGATAATGATTTCGGTGGAATCGAACCAGTCCTCCCGCTCGCCGCGGTTGATCATAAGCTGCAGCGAGCCCACCGCGATCATCAGCAGAACGAACCCGGTGAGGTCGAGGCGCCGGCCGGTCTGGCGCAGCCCTTCGGGCAGCAGGGCCAGTAGGATCACGAAGCCGACGAAGCCGAACGGAAAAACCGAGTAGAACGCCCAGCGCCAGCTGTGCAGGTCGGCGAGATAGCCGCCCAGCATCGGCGCGACCGCGGGGCCGAGCGTCGTTGCGATGCCCCACAGCGCCATCGCCATGCCGTGCTTTTCCGGCGGATAGATGTCGAGCATCGCCGATTGCGACAGCGGCACCAGGACCGCGCCGCACAGCCCCATGGCGACGCGCAGCATGATCACCTGTTCCAGCGAGTCAGCGGCGCCGACCAGGGCGGAGAGCAGGGAATAGATGAGTACGGCGACCAGCAGCATGCGCCGGCGGCCGACATAGCCGGCGAGCCAGCCGGCCATCGGCATGAACATCGCGGCGGTGACCAGATAGGCGGTGGCGACCCAGGCAATCTGATCCTGGGTGGTCGACAGGCTGCCCTGCATCTGCGGCATGACCAGCGCCAGGATGGTGCCGTCGAGGAATTGCAGGCCGGTCGCCAACATGACGCCGATGGTCAGGATAAGGCGCCGGCCCGGCGTTATGTGCTCTGCCTTATCGGAATCCATGTCCCACCCTGGAACGACCCGCTCCGGCGGGCGTCATTCATTCCGGCCATTTCCCAGCCGATGGCCGGCGGGCGGATTAAAGCATGAAACCATCGGCGGTATCCAAGGGAACCGTGGCGCCGGAGCGGGATTAATCCCGGGGCGGTTGACCGGACGATGGCGGCAGGCGCAGAATCACGGTAGCGGCAGGACCGGGAAACCACTCAGGCGGCGTCGGACGATGGGAGCGCAATTATGGCATTGACGATTGAGCCGTTGACGAAGGTCTTGGGGGTGGAAATCTCCGGCGTCAATCTGGCGGACGATATCGATGACGCGACGTTCGGCGCGATCGAGGACGCCTTTAACACCCACGGCGTATTGGTCTTCCGCGATCAATCGCTGGAGCCGGATGTGCAGGTGGCGTTCAGCCGGCGGTTCGGGGCGCTCGACGTCCATGTGTTCGATCACTGGAACCACCGGGACCATCCGGAAATTCTCGTCGTCTCCAACGTCAAGGAAAACGACGAATATGTCGGGATCCACGACGCGGGCCGCTACTGGCACACCGATTTGTCCTACATGGACGTACCCAGCCGGGGCTCGATGCTGCACGCCATCGAGATCCCGACGCAGGACGGCAAACCGCTCGGCGATACCTTGTTCGCCAGCACAGCGGCGGCGTATGACGCCCTGCCCGAGGAAAAGCGCGGGCGGATCGACGGGCTGGAGGCCGTCTACAGCCTGGCGCATCGCCATGCAAAGCTGATCGCCGACGGCAATCCGGATGCGGTGCTGGCCGACGACCATGCGGCCAAGACGCCTGAAGTGGTGCACCGGATCGTGCAGCATCATCCGGTGACCGGGCGGCCGATCATCTATGTCAACGAGGGGCATACGGCCCGGGTCGTCGGCATGGCGCCGGACGAGGGCAGGGCGCTGCTCGACAATTTATGCGCCTTTTGCACCCGGCCCGAATTCGTTTACCGCCACACATGGCGGGTCGGCGACGTGGTGATGTGGGACAACATCCAGACCCAGCATATCGCGCTCAACGACTACACCCCGGCACAGCGCCGCTATCTCCACCGCACCACGCTGAGCGGCAGCCCGATCGCCTGATCGGGAAAGGCCCCGCCGCCATCCGCCTGGGGCGCCGGCCCGCGCCGTCATTGACAGCCGCCGGTGTGCGCGGTACATCGCTGGCCGATCAGCCGCGGCGGTTCCAGTGGAGGGATGGCAGAGTGGTAATGCAGCGGATTGCTAATCCGTCAACGGGTAACACCGTTGCGAGGGTTCGAATCCCTCTCCCTCCGCCATTATTTATTCATAACCATTTATTATATATAAAGATAATTTAGTAAAAATTAGAATAGTACCACATTCAGTACCACGCTACGTGCCATTTTAGAGCGGACGGTGGCATGTTTGGGCAGCAAAACTGCCTACGCATTTATCAGGCCGTGGACATAGGGGGTAAGCCCCCCCCCCTGGGCCTTCGTGGCGTTGCGTTAGTTCCACCTCTCTAGCGGCCCCCAAATACTCGCCACTCTAGCGGAGCCGAAATACTCGGGAGTGCGCTTTTGTGAGGATTAGGTGCGCTTTGCCCCTAGGAGCGGACATTCCAGTGACTGCACGCCCGCCCAAACGTCCGACCGCAATAAAACATTGCGCCGACGCAGGCTGTTCTGGCCGTCCGGATGGGCGACACTCATTGAAGGTAGCACGAGAAGACCTAATTCCGTGCAGCATTAAGTGTGACCGAACCATCGCCCATCACGGCGAAGGCAGCCCAAAATCTCGGATGGTAGAACGCACGTGACGGTGCGTCGTTGATCGTCTTCTGTATCGCTCTCCGAAATGACTCAGCGGCGCTTGGATGATCTTTGCTTGTGAGCTGGGAATAAAACTCTGTAATGAGCCGTTTGTTGGTGTCGGTTTCAACAGGCCATCGCGATGCGATGACGGTTGGCACCCCAGATAGCGCAAACGCCATGGTCAATCCCTGCACCTCGTTATTAAAAAGCTTCTGGCTAAAGTTGGCCGTATTGCATGCAGATAAGACGACAATGCGAGCGCCGAATTGAAGATTCGCCAATTCACGAGCCGTAAGCAGGCCGTCGTTTGAGGGGTCATCTAGGGCGTTTGCTTTCGGCGTCATAACGAGAGCAGCCTCTGTTAGACCAGAAATATCGCCTTGCACAAGTCCATGCGTCGCGAAATTGATGAGGTTAAATCTGGAGAGCGGCTGCAATCGAAAACGTTCCTCTGTTGCATCGTCACGCAACAGAAGGGTGGGATTTTTAAACAGCTTTCCTATGGCTCTCAGCTCTTCGCCTGTTTCCGGCAATTCAGGCAAATCATGCAATTGACCACTCAGAGTCGGAGCGCTTCGTCGAGCAAGGAACTGTCCACCACTTACGTTTTCAGCAATTCGTGTCGATAAAACAGGATCACCAACTCCTAGAAAGGGCAGGTCACCCGCACTTCGTTCAGCAATTTTTCTTGACGCAGCAAATGCTCGTACAGACACAAGCTGCGAGATCGGATGCTCTACTCCTAGCCAACGTGCTTTCGATAGGTCGTACCGCCCCTCCACCGTCGCGGGTGCTTCCTTGAGCAACGCATGCAATGGGGCTTCCTCTCCAATGGGGGAAGCAGCGATGATATGGGTCCCATCTGTGATGCATGTTTCCAGACCATCGAAAAACAAACTGAATAGGCGTCGAGCAGCATTAACAGGATATTGTGAGTCCAAAACGTCTGATGGCGGGCGCGTCGCCGTTAGGGCCAACGAAACCAATTTGTTGTCGCGTGCAATTTGACTGGCGATTCGGCCAATATTCGCGTTCGCAATGAGCCATCGATCCCGCCTAATGCATGCCTTGTATATGTGAAATCCCGATATGAGATGGATTACAAGCGCTTCATCAGGTCTCAGGATTTTTTGGATTTCTGGAAGGGTAGGCAGAAAGCCGCGGTCTCGCGCTGTCTCTCGAATTTGAAGCGCCTCATTTCGTAGGCGTTCTCGACCTGAAATATATTTCTTCGTCACCTCCAGGATCGTCTTGGCTGGTGGTCGTACGACCGGCACGTGGGGCGTCCCGAGCTTAAGCCTAAGTACATTGAGTTCATATTCGCTCTGTTGGCGAGCCAAACGATATGAGATTTTTGCGGCTTTGCGCCTTGCAGCGTCTGGTTGATGCGCGACGTTTGAAAGCACATCAGCCAAACTAAACTTTACGTTTCGGTTTAGGTGTTCTGATACCCGTAGAAAGAGCGATCCATCCTCATCAATCGTTGACCCAATTAATGGGAGTGTGACTTCGAGAACGGCCCTCGCGATAAGAGTCGGGAGAGGGAATGCATTATCGAGATTGGTGAACCGATTTTCGAAACGTTCTAGCGCAAGCCGAGCTGTTGCCCGAAACATAGACTGAGCTTGCGCTTTATCTCTCTCCAGCTCTAATACGGCCAAAGCATATCGGCGGTAGATGTCGAATTCTGCCCTTGTCCCTTCGAGAGGAATCCATTCTAGGTCAGCGCGAAACAATTGCTCCCAATCTGGGTCCTGCTCCTTATTATTCACGTTGGCCACCAATACATCCATAATCGCATAAATAAAATGCGGGAGGTGTTCAAAATTAGGGCGTGACTTTATCTCCTTTCGCCATTTTTTTAGTGGATGATTACTTAGTTGTTTGGCAGCCTCGTCATAATATCCGCCATCAAGTAGTGTCAATATCAGAAAATTCTGAAACTCTGTTAGGAAAAAGTCCTTAAATTTCTCATCAATTTGAAGCTTGGAATAAATTACTTTTGCTGATGAAAAATGTGCAATCGCTTCGTTAATCCGACCGCGATCAACAAGTAATTTTCCTTTATAATAAATAAATATCGCAAACTCTGGACCATTTCCCAAATTCGCACTTATAAATTCTTTGGTTGTCTCTAAGATACGCCAAGCCTTTAAGTTGTCCCCAATTTCATAAAGCAACCCAATTATTCGAGAGAGTGCTGACGCTAGCCAATGATTATCTGTTAGAGAATCACTGGTGAGAGCAGTAGATAAGGCAAGACTAGTAGCTATTTGAGCGTCGTAGTGTCGGCCCTGACTTTGAAGTATCTGGGCGTATAATAATTTCCATTCTGTGTAATAAAAATAGCCAACTACAGGATCTAAAGAATCGAAGTTACGAATGTGACTTTCGTCTTGAATTATTTCTGAATTACCATTGAGGATATTTGCATAATATTGCCAAAAATATAGCGACGTACCATGTGTATCCTGGTCACCTTCTGGCAATTTCTTGTGGTGCCGTTTCATCCAGGAAGTTGCGCGGACCATGCATTCCACTGAGGAAACCGCTCGACACATCCATGCCATTTGCTGAGCAGTATAAGACCCCTCCCTGGCGTCTTGGGCATTCAACAGAGCACGTTCATAAGTCTCAATGGCATCATTGATTCGGCCTTGGCGAAATTGTTTCCAGGCAATTTGCTGTTCTTGTTGAGGTTTAAGTTTTTCGTTTTTGGGTTCTTCGGCGGCTTCAGGACTCCTTATAAGCGCGACGGCAAACAGGGCAGTGATAAGAACTGTTCGAATTACGGGTCGGCGGGCTAACATGGTCGGGTGATCCATAGAGGCTCAGGCCATTTCAAAGATGAAACTCCGAATTCTCGCCTTAACCAAGCTATTATTAGCCATAAGCGTTAGCGGCAGCGCTGTTGCCGGTTATCGCGATTTTCTTGGTCAATCGCTACCAGAGCTTGGTGTGGAGTCAAAATCCACTGCGCTAGCATTCACGATGGATTCCACGGTAAGCGATGGCTTTACGGCATATGCGGCGGCTTCGGCACTTAGCGAATTAAAGCCTCCGTCCGAATACCGGACACGCGGTGCTAAGGAAATTCGTTTATTTGCGGGAGTTTCGCCGTCAGTTGTTCTTATTGTGGCGGCAAAGGACTCCAAACCCAAATCCATTACCACAGGTTCTGGAACTGTTATTTCCGGCAATGGTGAAATCCTGACGAACTGGCATGTCGTCAGAGGGTTTCGTGAGGTCGGGGTAATCTTCAAACCTAAATTGGATAGCTTAAAGTTTGGGGCTGCCGACGTTGTGATGGCACGCGTCATGAAGGTCGATCCGGTGAAGGACCTCGCGCTGATACAAGTTCAAAAGCTACCAGCCGGGGCTAAAGCTATTTCCTTTGAGAGCAGCGCCAAGACCCGAGTGGGGGCGGATGCCCATGCAATAGGTCATCCAGGCGGCCAATGGTGGACTTATACGAGGGGAATAATTAGCCAAATTCGAAAATCGTATGAATGGAAGTCAAAGGGCCGTACCTACAAGGCGAGTGTCATTCAAACTCAAACACCTATAAACCCCGGAAATTCAGGTGGGCCGCTTCTCAATGATGACGGAAAAATTATTGGCGTGAATTCATTCACGCTGCCGAAATACCAAGGCCTGAATTTCGCGGTGGCGGCGGACGAGATAAAGCGATTCTTGAAGGCACCTAATAAGAAGGTCGCAGTGAAGACGGGCACACCAAAGCGCGGTAAGTGCAAGTGGCGCGTGTTGGCTGAAGGACAGGCCAAGGATAAGTCGGGCTATATGAAGAATTTTGATCGGAATTGCGATGGGAAAGCTGACTCTGTGCTTTTTTATCCCGCAGACAAAACTTTGGGCTCGCGCTTCGAATTTGATACCAATTATGACGGCAAGATTGATGCCGTCGTAATCGACAACGACCGAGATGGTCGTTGGGACGTTTCCTATCATGACACAAACGGGGACGGTAAACCTGATGTCGTTGGCTATCACCCTGACGGTAAGCTCAAGGCGTCCCGGTACAGTCGAGTCAAAGGGTGACAGCGTTCCTGCTGGTCTCCCCCCTCTGGCCCTTCGCCCGATTGAGCTAATTTCACCTCTCTAACCCAGCCCCAAAACTCACCGCTCTAGCGGAGCCGAAAATCTCGGGAGTCCGCTATTGCGCGACTTGCTTCTGCTCTCCCCTCAGAAGCCGACATTTTCGGCGGCGGCCGTGACTACCGCCTTTGACCCTAAGCGGTAACTAGACATCGAAGAATAGCGAGCCGATTGTGACGGCCAACAGGGATTAATGGAAATGGGCAATTAGGAAATCTCACTGCATCTCGTTAGTATTGAAAACTGGGTCATGATCCAACTAGCGGAAGCGTGAGCGCAAAACTATGCCCAAAATCTTTGTTGTGATTTCAATCGCGCTTGTCCTTTGGGCATGCCAAACGACGCAGTCGCTAAATGAACTAAAAATCAAGAGTTCGCCCGTAATCGCGTCGTTCACCATTAAATCGGAAAGTAGCAGTAATAAGCTTCACATATTTGGATCGCCATCATGCAACCATTGCGAATTGATGTTGTTAGACGTGATCGATGCGAAGCTTAGAAACTCATCGCTATTCGCGAAAACTGATATCACTTTCAGCTTCATTCCTCGGAAAGAACTAGACGTTCGAATTATCAGTGGATTTATGTGTTTGCCACGCAAAGACAGGCCCACCGCAATGGTCAATTATTATCGCAGCATAAACTCATCTATTGATAGGAAAGCAATAACCGACACCATTGCGCTTGCCGAATATAAAAATGTTATGGCGTCGTATG
>JBFFGE010000032.1:0-30168 GCA_041557595.1 Alphaproteobacteria bacterium | reverse complement strand
GCTCGAGATCATCGGCGACAAATGGACGCTCGTGGTCGTCCGCGACCTGCTGACGGGCAAGCGGCGGTATGGCGAATTCCTCGCCTCCCCGGAAGGCATCCCGACCAACATCCTGGCGGACCGGCTCAAACGGCTGGAACTGGAAGGGCTAATCGAGAAACAGCCCTATCAGCAGCGGCCCCTGCGCAACGAATATGTGCTAACCGACAAGGGCACGGGCCTGCTGCCCGTCCTTCAGGAAATATGCCGCTGGGGCAACCGTTACTTCCCCGGCACCTGGACGCCGCCGGCAAGCTTCATGGAAATGCGGATCGAGGCCTGATCCGCCGTTCCCGCCCTATACGGGATCCCAGCAAAACACGTCGGCCGAGACTTCCAGCGGCGTGAGCTGTGCCTTGACCGACGGGATCGCTTCCTCGGCGATCCGCTCGGGTGTCCAGCCATCCGCCCGCTGCACCGCCCGCACCGGCCGCGGCTGATTGAACAGAAATATCTCGTTGAAACGAACGCCGAAGATCTGACCGCTGATGCCGTCTTCATCCGCCTTGTGGCTGCAGAGATAGACCGCCATCGGCGCAATCTTTTCCGGCGTCATCTGCTTGATCCGTTCGACCCGCTCCTGCTGGTCGGGCGTGTTTGTCGGGATCGAGCCGATCATACGGCTCCAGGCGAAAGGCGTAATGCAGTTCGACCGCACGCGGTAGCGCGCCATGTCGAGCGCGATCGAGCGGGACAGCCCCATAATGCCGAGTTTCGCCGCGGAATAATTCGCCTGCCCGATATTGCCGACCAGGCCCGAGGTCGAGGTCATATGGACGTAGCAGCCGGAACTCTGCTTGCGGAAATACGGCGCCGCGGCGCGGCTGGTGTAGAAGCTGCCGTTGAGGTGGACGTCGATCACCGCGTGCCAGTCCGCGTCCTCCATCTTGTGGAAAATGCCGTCGCGCAGGATGCCCGCGTTGTTCACCACCGCGTCGATGCGACCGAAGCTGTCGAGCGCGGCCTGAATGATGTGCCCGGCGCTCTTCGGGTCCGACACGCTGTCGGTGCTGGCGACCGCTTCGCCGCCGGCGCTGCGGATCTCTTCGACGACTTCCTGCGCCGGGCCCTTGTCCGCGCCCTGCCCGTCGACCGATCCGCCGAGATCGTTAACGACCACCTTGGCGCCATGTTCCGCCATCAGCTTCGCGAAACCGCGGCCGATCCCCCGTCCCGCGCCGGTCACGACGATGACCTTGTCTTCCACCATTCCCATATTACTCGCTCCCCGTCTCAAAATGTCTCATCAAGACTCTGCAATTGTTGACTGAATGACCTTTGCATCTCGCGCTTCTGAGCGCATCCAACCGCGGGCACATCGACCGCAAGGGTCGAGACGATCGCGGCCGCTTGCTCAATACGGCGCCGTGCCGCGCACCACGGTGCGGTGCAGGACGCGGCGATGGAGATCCATGTCGTAATCCTTCACCGCGCGATGCACCAGGCAGCGATTGTCCCACATGACGAAATCGCCGGCCCGCCAGTTGTGCGAGTAGACGTATTCCGGCTTCGTCGCGTAGTCGATCAGCTCGTCCAGCAGCGCGCGGCCTTCCGCTTCGGGCATGCCGACGATGTGCGACGTGTGAATGCCGATATACAGCAGCTTTCGGTCGGTATCCGGGTGGGTGCGAATCAGGGGATGGGTGACCGGCGGCCGTTCGCGCTTTTCCGCTTCCGTCGGCGGCTTGTGGCCGGTATTCCGGCGGTTCGCCTCCCAGCTGTGCACCACCTCGAGGTCGGCCAGTTCCCGGCGGCGCGCTTCCGGCATGGCCTCATAGGACAGATACATGTTGCAGAACTGCGTGTCGCCGCCTGCCGGCGGCAGTTCCTTGGCGTGCAGCAGCGTCATCAGCGACGGCACCGCGTGATAGGACTTGTCGGTATGCCAGTAATAGTTTCCGCTGGTATAGGGCCGGCTGGTCGGATTGCCGTCGGCGTCCAGGTTCGAGATGACGTGCATGTTCGGCACCTTCTTGCCGGAGAAATCCCGCACGACGTGGCCTTCGATCTCGCCGAAATTCTCCGTGAAGGCGAGCTGCTGCTCTCCGCTCACATCCTGATCGCGAAACACCAGCACATGGTATTCGAGAAAGGCGTCGAGGATGGCGTCCCGGGTCGCCGCGTCGATCGGCTGCGACAGGTCGATGCCGGTGATCTCGCCGCCCGCAACCTCCGAAATCCGTCGAACCGCAAATGGACGCGCCGCTGCCTTGGCATCGTTCCGGACATCCGCGCCCACGCTCGTTTGTTGCATCCCGAAACTCCCTGAACCGCTCGACCGAGGAAATTTGTCCGGGCAAATCTAGTCGCTTCCCCAATCGGGCGCAATTGCTGGGCGGCAGGTATCGTTCAGACGGGCGCCGACCCCCGGATTACGGTTCGGTGCAGCACCCGGCGATGCGCGTTCAAGTCGAAATCCGCAGTCGCCCGATGCAGCAGGCAGCGATTGTCCCACATGATCAAATCGCCCGGCTGCCACTGATGGCGGTAGACCACCGGCTCCTGCGTTGCCTGCTCCTGCAAGTCGGCCAGAAACGCCCGTCCCTCGGCGAAGGGCCTGCCCTCTATATGCGAGCTGTGATCGCCGATATACAGACCCTTGCGTCCCGTTTCCGGATGCGTGCGAACCAGCGGATGGACCACCGGCGGCGCGTCGCGCTTTTCCTGTTCGGTCGCCGGGCGGCTACCGGAATTTTTGCGGGACTGCTCCCAACTGTGCACAACCCGAATCTCCGCGTATTCCGCCTTCCGGTCCGGTGACAGGGCGTCATAGGCCGCATGCATGTCGGCGAATTGCGTCGCGCCGCCGGTCGGCGGCAATTCCACCGCATGCAGCAGCGTCGCCAGCGACGGTACCGGCAGGTACGACTTGTCGGTGTGCCAGTGAAAATTGCCTTTCGCCTTCAATTCACTGGTCGGCTGTCCGTCATCGCCCAGGTTAGAAACCCGGTGCAATTCCGGGATCGCGTCGCCCCGGAACTCGTGGTTGATGTGCGATTCCAGCGGCCCGAACCGTTGGCTGAACGCCACCAACTGCTCGCCCGTGAGGCGTTGGTCGCGAAAACACAACACGTGATACCTCAGGAAAGCCTCCCGGACGACATCCCGCAGCGGATCGTCTATCGGCCGTGACAGGTCGAGGCTCCGGATTTCCGCCGCCATAACCGCCGACAGCGGAGTCAGCGTAAAGGGCCAGCGATCAGTATCCACGTGACGCGTCAGGGGCATTGTCATTCTCCGTTGCCTGGTGCCGCCTACCCTAAGACGCTAGGTCGCGCCGGTAAACCGGTGGGCCCGGGACGCCGGGCGGCATGGCGATTCGTCTTGGCCAACCTCGCCGTGCAGGGTAGTCTTCCCGTGATCGACCCTGTCGCTGCACCGAACCCCGGAGGCGGATCATGACGGAACACGATCGATTCATGCACATGGCGCTCGAGGCCGCCCGCGTCGGCGCGGCGCAGGGCAACCGCCCGGTCGGGTCGGTCATCGTGCGGGACGGCGCGGTCGTCGCCACCGGGTACAACACGGTGATCAGCGAAGGCGACCCGACCAACCATGCCGAGACGGTGGCAATTCGCGCCGCCTGCCGCGACCTTGACACACTCGAACTTCCGGGCGCGACGCTTTACACCACGATGGAACCCTGCCCGATGTGCCTGTGGGCGATCAGCATCGCACGGATCGATCGGCTGGTGCTCGGCGCGCGCCACGCCGCCTTTCCGCCGCCCAATTATGGCGACTACTCGGTCGAGCGGCTGCTCGAACTGTCCGGCCGCAAACTGGATTTGGTCACCGGCGTTCTGACCGACGCGTGCGAATCCATGCGCCGCGCGTGAGCCATAGGCCGACGCATCCGCAAAGGCGCCCCATAACGCTCGATCGAATCGCGTTCCGGTTTCGGGTACTATATTGCGAGGATAGCGCCGCGCCTGATCAGGCCGATGCCCCGCCGCCAACACGATCGGAATCCGCCCCATGAGTACCGCGACCCTTGACGCCGAGACACGAGAGAAACTCAAGAAGGTCAGCACGGCGACCCTCACTACGGCGCTCTTCAAGCAGGGCCTGAGAAATCAATTCGTCCAGGACGTCCGCCCGGTCGCCCCGAAAGCCGAAAACATGGTTGGCCAAGCCTACACGCTGCGCTACATCCCGGCGCGTGAGGATTTGAACCCGATCAGCGTGTTCCAGGACCCGGCCCATCCGCAACGCGTCGCCGTCGAGGCCTGCCCGCCCGGGCACGTGATGGTGATCGACAGCCGCAAGGACCCGCGCGCGGCGTCCGCCGGATCCATACTGGTCACGCGAATGATGAAGCGCGGCGTTGCCGGGGTCGTGACCGATGGTGGTTTCCGCGACGCGCCCGAAATCGGGGCTTTGGAGATGCACTGCTACCACAATCGGCCGTCGGCGCCGACCAACCTCACCCTGCATCAGGCGATCGAACTCGACTGCCCGATCGGCTGCGGCGATGTCGCGGTATTCCCGGGCGACATCATCGTCGGCGACCGCGAAGGCGTCGCCGTCATTCCGCTTCACATGGCCGATGAAATCGCCCACGAAGCGACCGAAATGACCGCCTTCGAGGATTTCGTCACCGAACAGGTGAACGCCGGCGCGTCCGTCATCGGCCTCTATCCCGCCACCACGGACGAGACAAAGGCCGCCTTCGCCGAATGGCGCAAACGCACGGGTCGGTGATCGATGGCCGGAGATCAAATGGATGCCGTAGAAGAGAAAATAAAGAGCGTGAAAGACGTGGCGACCCTGGTGCAAGGATTCGAAGGCGGCCACCTTACCGCCGGAGAACTCGTCGCGAAGATCCTTGAACTGTCGGATAGGCACGACCTGGACGCCTTGACCGACGGCCTGCCGTCGCCGCTTCGCGAGGAATTCGTCGGATCGACACGCCGTCTCTACGACAACGACCGGCCGGCCGAGACGTTCAAGTGCCTCCACGCCGAGGGCCATATGCCACCCGCAAGGCTCGCCAGACTGCGTGCCTGGCTCGTGCGCCAGCCAAAATCCGCTTCTTGAATCGACGTTCGGGGAATCGACGTCCGGGCAATTCGACATTCCGAAATTACGGGACATTCACGCCGGGCGGCGCTTTCTTCGGAGCCAAGCTCCCGCCACGCGCCGCATGCGGCCGTACCCTCGTTGACAGCGCCACGGGCTCCCCCCTACCGTAGCAGCACCGAAACAGGAATTCTGAACATTCGCAATCGCCGGCGTCGCGCGGCGGCGTGGGGAGGACACATGGCGGGTTCGCGCAAGCGCAAGAAGCCGGAAGATCTGCGCAGTTTTCAATGGTATGGCGTCAACGATCTGAACGGCTTCGGTCATCGTTCGCGCACCAAGCAGATGGGCTTCGCGACCGACGATTTTGCCGGCAAGCCGGTGATCGCGGTGATCAACACCTGGAGCGAGATCAACCAGTGCCACGCGCATTTCAAGCAGCGCGCGGAAGAGGTCAAACGCGGCGTCTGGCAGGCCGGCGGCTTCCCGGTCGAATTGCCGGCGATGTCGCTGTCGGAGCCGATCGTCAAACCGTCGACCATGCTCTATCGCAACATGCTGGCGATGGAGGCCGAGGAGCTGCTACGCAGCCACCCGATGGACGGCGCGGTGCTGATGGGCGGTTGCGACAAGACCACGCCGGCGTTGCTGATGGCGGCGGCGAGCATGAATATTCCTGCGATCTTCGTGCCGGCCGGGCCGATGCTGCGCGGCAATTGGCATGGCGAGGCGCTGGGCAGCGGCACCGACACCTGGAAATACTGGTCCGAACTGCGCGCCGGCAACATTACCCAACAGGACTGGGAAGAAATCGAGAACGGCATCGCGCGCTCGCCCGGCCATTGCATGACCATGGGAACCGCCTCGACGATGACCTCGGTCGCCGAGGTGATGGGCATGACCCTGCCGGGTGCGGCCAGCATCCCCGCCCCGGACTCCAATCACCCGCGCATGGCGACGGCCAGCGGCAAGCGCATCGTCGACATGGTGTGGGAAGACCTCACGCCGCGCGAGATCATGACACCCAAGGCGATCGAAAATGCCATCGTCACGGTGATGACGCTGGGCGGTTCGACCAATGCGGCGATCCACATCCTCGCCATCGCCGCGCGGAACGGCAACGAGATCGATCTGGACCTGCTGGATTCGCTGTCGCGCACCACGCCGGTGCTGGCCGACACGCGGCCGTCGGGCCGCTTCCTGATGGAGGATTTCTACTATGCGGGCGGGTTGCGCGGGCTGTTGAACCGGCTGTCCAAAAACCTCCATCTTGATTGCCTAACGGTCAACGGCAAGACCTTGGGCGAAAATTTGGAAGGCGCCGGCGTCTACAACGACGAGGTGATCCGCACGCTCGACAATCCGATGTCGGAGGAAGGCGGCCTGGTCGTGCTGCGCGGCAATCTGGCGCCCGACGGCGCGGTCATCAAGCACACCGCGGCCGATCCCAAGCTGCACAAGCATACCGGCCCGGCGGTGGTGTTCGAGAACCATCGCGAGATGCTGGCCCGGATCGATTCGGACGATCTGGACGTCACCGCGGACTCGGTCCTGGTGATGCGCAACGCCGGCCCGGTCGGCGGCCCCGGCATGCCCGAATGGGGGATGATCCCGATCCCCAAGAAGCTTCTGGTCCAGGGCGTGCGCGACATGGTGCGGATTTCCGACGCCCGCATGAGCGGCACCTCCTACGGCACCTGCATTCTGCACGTGGCGCCGGAATCCTTCATCGGAGGACCGCTGGCGCTGGTGCAGGACGGCGACATGATCGAGCTCGACATCTTCGGCCGCACGCTCAACCTTCAGGTCAGCGAGAAAGAATTGGCCAGGCGCCGCGAAGCATGGACCCAGCCGAAAGCGCATTATCCGCGCGGATACGGCTGGATGTTCACGCAACATATTCAGCAGGCGGACAAGGGCTGCGACTTCGACTTCCTGCAATCGAGCGAATTGCTTCCCGAACCCGAAGTGCATTGAGGTTGCGGCGTCCGGGACGAGTGCGTAAGAAAATGGATAGCGTCGCTTCGTTCTGAACCCGGCGTCCCGGCGGGCGCCGCGTATGCTCCGGACGAGCGTTTCAAGCAACCCACGGCATAACGCACATGAAACCACAAATTCTCGTCGTATCTCCCATGCCGCCGCGCGTGATCGAGGCGCTCAAGGACGAATGCGATTTGCACGATTATTACCGGGCGGAAGACCGGCAGGCGCTGCTTGCTGAAGTCGGCGGCAAAATTCGCGGCTATCTCTCGCAGGGGGCGGTCGGCGGCGCCGATGCGGCGTTGATGGACGCCACTCCCAACCTTGAAATCATCGCGAATTGGGCGGTCGGCTACGACACCATCGACGATCAGGCGGCGCGGGAGCGCGGCATCGTTCTGACCAATACGCCGGACGTCCTCACCGAATGCTGCGCCGATCTCGGTATGGCCCTGCTGCTCGCGGTCGCACGCCGGGTCACGGAGGGCGATCGCTACGTCCGCGCCGGGCGGTGGCCGCAGAAGGGCCGTTTCGGGCTCGGCGTCAAGGTAAGCGGCCGGCGCCTGGGGATCATCGGTCTCGGAAGGATCGGCAAGGCCGCCGCATGGCGCGCCGAAGCCTTCGGCATGCCGGTGGCCTATCACGGCCGCCATGCCCAAGCCAGCGTCACCTACGATTACTACGAGGACGCCGTCGCGCTCGCCGCGAATTGCGATTTCCTGATGCTGACCTGCCCCGGCGGACCGGAGACCCATCATCTCGTGAACACCGACGTGCTCGACGCGCTTGGACCGGAGGGATTTTTGATCAATATCTCGCGCGGTTCCGTGGTCGACGAACCGGCCTTGATCGCCGCGCTCTCGGCTGGCCGCATCGCCGGCGCCGCGCTCGACGTCTACGAAGATGAACCGCGCGTCCCCGACGCCTTGATCGCGATGGAAAATGTCGTGCTGCAGCCGCATCACGGCAGCGGCACGACCGATACACGGCACGCTATGGACGATCTGGTGGTGGAAAACATACGCCGGCATTTCGCCGGCGAGCCGGTCAAGACGCCGGTATACGAACTGCCGTAGCGGCTGGCATCTAGCCCGTGACCACCGAGCCGGGCTTCGGCGCGGCGATCCGCCGGCCCTTAACCGTCATGAGACACTCGTGATAGGTGTTCAACAGATAGACCCGGTCGGCCAGGGTCTGCAAGGCAGCCGGACCGGCCGTCGACAGGCCCCGGTTCTCGGCCTGCATCACGTCCTGCAGCAGCTTGTAGGCGATATAGTCCGGCGACCCTTCGCCAAAATTGAACACTGGTGCGTCTGACATCGAACTACCCTCAATCCTCGGAGAAACTGAATTTCGCGATTTTGCGAACGCGACGCCGCCATTCCAGCGGTTCTAAAATGGATCGTTTCGGATTTGTCTTAAAATGGCGTTAAAAGAAATACATCCATGAATTTGCATTAAAAAAAAATGGACGCTCATAAACCGCAGCGTCCATTTTTTGACCTGGCCGAGGTTATTTCCTGCCCGGCGGCGACAGGTTGATCACCGGCAGGCCGCCGCCGCCGGTCCATTGCGGCACGTTGCCCTTCCACTGTTCCGCCTTGCGGTATTCGACGAGCAACGGGTTGTTGCCAAGCGCCTTCGCCTGTTTCTGGATCGCTTCGGCCTTCGCGTCGCCTTCCAGCCGGATTTGCGCCGCGGTGGCCTCCGCATTGAAACGGATCGCATCCGCCTTGCCCTTGGCGTCTTCGCGCGCAGCATTGGCCTTACCTAGCGCCTCGATCTTGGCGGTTTCCGCTTGGACCGTCTTCTCGCGCTTTTCCTGTTCCGCCTTCTCGACCAGCGTCTTGGCGATCGCGGCCTGTTCGACGGCCCGCCTGAACCCCGGCGTGTAGTCGATATTGGGAATCTGGAAATCGGTGACGTCGATATGCAGGATATCCTTGGCGGTCGCCGAGAGGACCGCCTTGATGGTGTCTCGCACAAGTCCCCGCTTTTGGGCAACCTGGGTGATGTTCATCTT
Source organism: Alphaproteobacteria bacterium (assembly GCA_041557595.1). Taxonomy (GTDB): domain Bacteria; phylum Pseudomonadota; class Alphaproteobacteria; order UBA8366; family UBA8366; genus JAOTYV01. The sequence goes on along the minus strand of JBFFGE010000032.1, from coordinate 21,107 downwards.
GCCCATTTCGCTCTTGAAGCGATCGACGGACAGCGCGCGCAGCCGCGCGGCCAGGTCGGGGACGCTCTTGTATATATATTCGATGCTGGCGGCCGGAATTCGATAGAACACCACGATCCGGGCATCCAGCTGCTGGTTATCCACCGTATAGGTATTGACCTTGGACTGGACAATTTCCTGAATGCTGATCTGGAAAAATGTCGCGCTGTCGATATAGGGAAGTTTCCAATGCAGGCCCGGTCCCACGACTTCCTTATATTCGCCAAATCGGGTGAGGACCGCGCGTTCGTATTCCTGCACGCGATAGGCGGAGAGCCAGAACGTAACTAGAATGAAAAACGCGGCAACGCCGGCACCGATTTTCTTGATTTTCATATTATTACCCACCCGAAATGAAGAGAGACCACCTACTTTTGGGCGCTTATTGCGCGCCAAACGGTCGAAAAACCGATTCGACGGGCATTCAACGGCGGATTGGTAAATATATCATTACGGTCGAATCTGCGGGTAACCGGCGGAAACGCCGCCAATACCTCTTTGGAGTTAATTGACGGTCCCCCGCATATTTAATTGAATTAAGTTTCGATGATATTTGAGTAAATTCGAAGATAACGTCGCAACTAAGACACTTAATCGACTGATAAATACATCTCTTTTAACCATTTTGACTTGGCAAACGGTCGAATCGCCAGCGTACCCTGAAAGGAACGACATAATGCAGAAAGCAAATTACTTTTGCACCGCGTTACTGCTTCTCGCGCTGCTGGTTTTCGCCGTTCCGAGGGTCCATGCTGGTCATGCCGATGGCAGCACGCAGGCGCGTTCCGCGACCGTGATGTGCGGCGGCAACGATTTCGTCCGTCTCGGCGGAACACAGGCGCATCGCGCGGTCTATACGCTGCGCAACTAGTGATCCCGTACGGTCGATCACCATCGACCGTATCCGGCTTTTCGACGCCACCGGCGCGTCGCTTTTCGATTCGGATGTCGCCGGATTTCCGGCCTTTGGAAATGGCGTACTCGGCCCGGCCGATCAGACGCTGGAACCCAACCAGTCGGCCCAGCTCACCAGCGATAGCCTTCTACCCAATCTCCCGCAGGCGCAGCGCCCCTTGCAGCTGCGCATCGACTGGTCCGCGCGGCCCCGGGCAATCCTGTTGGAAACCGTGCTGGTACGCCAGGTGCGCGACGCCGCCAACGCAGAAATCAGCCGGCACGCCTATGAGTGCCGGACAATTCGGCGATAACGGCCCCGCGGGGCGCGCCGACCCGCGCCCTACTCCGCCGCCCGATCGGCCCGCACTTCCGGTCCGATCACGCTGAGCCCGCAGCGCAGCGCCTCCAGGCTCATGACCGTATCCGGCTGGACATTGGCGATATTGGCGTCCGGGCCGAACTCCTGTACGAAGATCTTCTGCAGTTCGAAGACGTCGTTCGCCGTCGTCCCCTTGATCCACCAGCCCGGCAGCTCGAACAGCGCTTTTGACAGGTCCATCACGGCGATCAGCCCGTCAAGCATTTTGCGGTCGATCGCGCCGTTCTTGGCGAATTCGGCGGCCTCAACCAGCACCATGTCGCAGCCCGCCTCGAAGCAGATGTCGGCCTGCGCCGCCAGTTCCTTCGGGCTCTGCTGCACGTCCTTGGAGCCGACCTCGCCATGTACTTCGAGACCGCACGCCACCGCGATACTGATCATGCGGAATCGTTCCTGATCGTTCAACGGCACGCAATTATCGGAAACCTCGATCGCCTCGATGCCGAACCGCTTGGCCTCTTCGCAATAGGGGGCGACCGCATCCCACCCTTGTGTCGCGAACACGTATTCGAGGAATTGGCCGCCGATAAAGGGTTTCACATCGTGCCGTTTGAACAGGGCCAGCTTTTGCCGAAACATGTCCGACTCATAGAGCCGGGCCGTGCCCGCGACGATCTTGCCGAGATCGACATAGGGCGCGACAAGGCCGAGCACATCGTCCAGATGCTGCAACGGCAGTCCCCAATCCATCATCATGGTAATGCCGCTCTTGCGCGGTTTTTCGGTGCTGCGCTGCGCCGGCAGCGGCACCATCTCGAATGGACGTTCGGTCATGTCGCATATCCCCCGTTCTTTCGGTCTTCCGCCGATCATAGGGCGGCCGCGCGCCCGATGACAGCGCGGCAGGCACGCCGTATGGTCTCAGAAGGAAACGAATTCGAGGCATCGCGATGCGCATTACCCTGCTCGGCACCGGCACGCCCACCCCGTCGCTCAAGCGCATGTGTTCCGGCTACCTTGTCGAGACCGGCGACGACGTCATCGTCTTCGACCACGGCGCGGGCGCACATCACCGTTTGCTCGAAGCCGGTTACAAGGCAACCGACGTCACGCACTTCGTCTGCAGCCATTTGCACTACGATCATTGCATGGACTATCCGCGCCTTCTCATCACGCGCTGGGACCAGGGCGGCGGCAAGATACCCGAACTCAAGGTGTATGGACCGCCGGGCATGGCGCGCACGACCGGCCTGTTGATCGACGACGACGGCGTGTTCGGACCGGACCTGATCGCGCGGACCAATCACGCGCTCAGCATGGATGTCTACCGCAACCGCGGCGGCGAAGGGGAACGCGCCCGGCCCGCTCCGGTTGTCGCCGAGCTGCGCAGCGGCGACACGGTCGAGGAGAACGGCTGGAAACTAACCGTGGCCAGCGTGCCCCATGTGCAGCCCTATCTGGTCTGCTATGGCTTTCGCCTCGATACGCCCGAGGGCTCCTTCGTGTATTCCGGGGATTGCGGCCCCTGCACGGCTATGGAGAAACTGGCGACGGGCGCGGACGTTCTGGTCCATATGTGCCAGTACATCACCGGCACAGAGCCGTCGGAGGCCTATACCAAGGGCTGCATGGGGCATCGCGAACTGGCCGAGCTCGGCGCAAAAACCGGCGTGCGCACTCTGGTGATGAGCCACATGCTGCTGCAAATGGACGTGCCCGGCGTGAAGGAAAAACTGATCGCCGAAATGCAGGAAATATACAAAGGAAACCTGTTCTGGGGCGAAGACCTGATGCAGGTGCCGCTCGGCGACCCGGTGCCGGCGAGGATGGATTGATTGATGGTGCCTTGCCTGGCGGGTCACGTTTTACGCGGTATTATCCGCATGGGGCAATCGCGTTGATATCAATAAGGCAAATGATATACAACCATTCGTATATAGAACGGGCGTACCGCTCGCCGGGGTGTGACGAATGACAATTACCCGCGCACGAAATTAAATTAAAATTTTAACGATCAAAATTATGCCCAAAAAGACGACAACATACGCGCCCGGCCTCGAATTTCCCGAGTGGGATTTCGTGACCACGGCCGAGCAACAGGCGGCAAAGCTCGCCTGTTGCGGCATCGACCCGGCGCTGTATGGCGAGCGGCTGGATATCACCGTGCTCGCACTCGCCACGATCCTGTCCGCAAAAAGGGCCGGCATTTCGATCAATGGCAGCGTCCACATGGCGCAATTCTTCGACATGCGTGAACCCGTGATGCTGGGTGAGCCCTTGACCATCCGCGGCGAAGTGATGGAGATGGTCCAGGAACCCCGCGGCCATGTCGTTGCCAGCAGGTTCGATTTCGCGCGCGCCGATGGCAGTGTGCCCGTGCGCGCCGCCCGCAGTTCGCTGGTGCTCGATCCCGCGGTCGGCGCCAAGCCGAGCGGCAAGAAGAAACCGGGGGCCGTCGGCGACCCGCGCGACGGCATGGCGCTGACCGCGACCCATCAGCTCATTCCCGAACAGGTCGCCGCTTATAGCGACGAAGCGGACAATCTGATCCACTCGGATCCCAAGACCGCCCAGGCGTTCGGTTTCCGCGCGCCGATCGCCGCGGGTCTGGTCGCAGTCCGCTTCATGATGGCGGCGCTGTGCGATCCGGCACCGCCAGATCGGCTGAAGATTCGCATCCGCTTCCGACGGCCGATGTTCTGGGACGAAAAAATGGAGCTATGGGCGCGCCGTAGCGCAGACGGACCGATCGAGGCAATCTCGTTGATCAACCCCGACGGCAAGCTGGCAAGCGAAGCGGTCGTCGAAGACATCGCCTATCGCGGTTGATCCCCTTCCCGCGACGGCCCTTCCGGGTCTAAACTCCCTTATCGTAACCGAATTGCACCGCAGCAGCCGCGCGCAGTGCCGCGCCGCGCCAAGGGAGAACCGCCATGCCCTATCAACCGACAATGCTTGGAACCCGCTACATGGTCGCCGCCGGCCATTACCTGGCGGCGCAAGCCGGTTTCAATATCCTCGAGGATGGCGGCAATGCGGTGGATGCGGGCGTGGCCTCGGCAATGACCCTCGCCGTCGTGCAGAGCGACATCGTCAATGTCGGCGGTGTCGCCCCGATGATCCTTTATCTGGCGGAAACCAACGAGGTGGTGACGATCAGCGGCCTCGGCTGGTGGCCGAAAAAAGCCGAGCTCGACGTGTTCATCCGCGAGCATAACGGCACCGTCCCCGCCGGCGCGCGCCGGTCCGTCATCCCCGCAGCGCCGGATGCCTGGCTCACCGCCTTGATGCGCTACGGCACGAAAAGCTTCGGCGAGGTCGCAGAAGGCGCGATCCGCTGCGCCCGCGAAGGGTTCAGCATGCACGAGACGATGGCGGGAACCATCGCAAGCACCAAGGACGGCTACGCCAACTACCCCAGCAACATGGCGATCATGATGCCGAATGGCCGCGTCCCGGAGGTCGGCGAAAACTTCGTGCAGGCCGACCTCGCCCGGTCGCTGCAATACATGGTGGACGAGGAATCCGCCGTCGCCACCAAAAGCGGTCGCGACGCCGGCCTCAAGGCGGCGCGCGCGGCCTTCTATGAAGGCGACATCGCCAAGACCATCGCCAAGTTCCACCGCGAGGAAGGCGGCTTCATCACCGAAGAGGATATGCGCGAGTTCCATGTCGCCATCGAGGATCCGGTGAAACGGACCTATTGGGGTATCGACGTCTACACCTGCGGGCCCTGGTGCCAGGGACCGACGCTGTTGCAAATGATGGCGCTGGTCGAAGGCTACGACCTGAAGAAGATGGGCCACAACTCCGCCGACTACATCCATACCGTGTCCGAAGCGATCAAACTCGCCTTCGCCGACCGCGAGCGCTATTACGGCGATCCGCGCTTCGTCGACGTGCCGCTCGAAATCCTGCTATCCGACTCATACACCAAGGAACGCCGCAAACAGCTGCGCGCGGAAGAGGCATGGCCCGAGATGCCGCCGCATGGCGTTATCGACGGCTTCGCGCCCGGCGGTCCCAGCTATTCCACCTCGGTTCATGCGCCGGCCTACATGCAGCAGGATACGTCCTATGCCTGCGCGATCGACGCGCAGGGCAACGCCTTCTCGGTGACGCCGTCGGACAGTTGCGGCGCCTCGCCGCTCATTCCCGGCCTCGGGCTGGTAGCGTCCAGCCGTGGCTCGCAAAACTGGGCGGTCGAGGGTCATCCCAGCGCCATCGCGCCGGGCAAGCGCCCGCGGCTGACACCAAACCCGGCCCTGGCGATGATCGACGGCAAGATGACAATGCCGTTCGGTACGCCCGGCGGCGACGTGCAATGCCAAGCGATGCTACAAGTATTTCTGAACATTCATCAATTCGGCCTGGACCCACAGGAGGCCATCGAGGCGCCGCGCTTCGGCACCTACAGCCAGCCGAGTTCCTTCGAGCCGCATCAGGCGGAACCCGGCGTGCTGCGCCTGGAGAACCGGATCGATTCCGGCGCGGGCGATGCGCTCGCCGCCAAGGGTCACAAGGTCGAATGGTGGCCGGAACTCACGCGCAAGGCGGGCTCGGTCTGCGCCATCGTGCAGGACCGGCAAACCGGCCGCATCGCCGGCGGCGCCGACGCACGGCGGCAATCGCGGGCGATCGGGTGGTAGGGGCGTACATTCCGTAATTCACGACGGGCTACCCGGCGCAATTTCTTTGCGACCAATACGGGTTAAGCCATGGCATCGACCCGTGCGCGACAATGACGCAATAACTCGACCGAAGCCGAGAAACGTCTATGGCACCACCTGCGACTGCGTCAGCTGAAACGCAACCTCGATCATCACAAGCGCCTGCGACGTAGCCACCACTCTTCCTCTCCTGCATAATGCCGACAGCCGCCCTCCATCGCACTCCGGGAGCACGCACCATGGCCTATCAGCCCACCGTCCGCGGCACGCGTTATATGGTGTCTGCCGGGCATTATCTGGCCGCACAGGCCGCTTTCGACATCCTGGAGGCGGGCGGTAACTCTGTCGATGCCGGGGTTGCCGCCAATCTGGCATTGGGCGTGCTGCAAAGCGATATGGTCAACATCGCGGGGGTTGCACCGATCCTGATCTATCGGCCGGACGCGGCCAACCGGGACAGCTGCGTCCTCACGATCACTGGGCTCGGCCCCTGGCCCAGGGCGGCCCGGCTGGAAACCTTCGTGAAGGAGCACGGCGGCGAAATTCCGCTCGGTATCCTGCGCACCGTGGTGCCGGCCGCCCCAGACGCCAATATACAGGCGCTCGCAAAATTCGGCACGATGTCGTTCGGTGACGTGGCCGGGGCGGCCATTCGGTACGCCCGGGACGGCTTCGCCATGCATCCGATGATGACCGCATACGTCAAAGCCAACGAGCAAAAATACCGGATGTGGCCGTCGAACGCGGCCATTTATCTGCCGCAGAACCGGCCGCCGGAGCCGGGCGAGCGGTTTGTGCAGACCGATCTGGCATGCTCGCTGCAACATATGGCGGATGAAGAGACGGCAATGGCAAATCGCGGCCGCCAAGCCGGACTGCGCGCTGCGCGCGACGCCTTCTATACGGGCGATATCGCGCAGACCATTTTGAAGTACCACCGCGAGAATGGCGGCCTGCTAGCCGCGGAAGACATGGCGGGCTTTCGATCAACCATCGAGCCGCCGGTCAAGATGGCGTTCCGAGGACTCGGCGCTCCGCTCGACGTCTACACCTGCGGACCATGGTGCCAGGGACCGGTGCTGCTGCAAATGATGGCATTACTGGAAGGATTCGATCTTCGCGGAATGGGTCACAACAGCTCCGACTATATCCATGTTGTGGCCGAAAGCATGAAGCTCGCCCTAGCCGACCGTGAGCGCTATTACGGCGACCCGCTCTTCGTCGACGTGCCGCTGGAACGCCTGCTGTCGAATTCCTACAACACAGACCGGCGCGGCCAAATTCGGCGGGACGAGGCCTGGGCCGAAATGCCGCCCGCCGGAGATTTCGGAAATTCACCAGGGCCCGCCTGGCAATCCGCGACTTCGATGGAGAGTCCGCCGATGCCCGGCGATACCTCCTATGTCTGCGTCATCGACCGGGACGGCATGGTGTTTTCCTCAAATCCTTCGGACGTGACGTGGGAATCGCCGGTCATTCCAGGCACCGGCCTCTGTCCGTCGGCACGCGGCTCGCAATCCTTCGCGGTGCCGGGTCATGCGTCGTCGGTCGCGCCGGGCAAGCGGCCCCGCCTCACCCCCAACCCGGCGCTGGCGATGCGCGACGGCGAGTTGGTCATGCCGATCGGCACGCCCGGCGGCGACACCCAGTGCCAGGCCGTCCTGCAAGTTCTTCTCAACATGGAACTGTTCGGCATGGATCCGCAGGCGGCGGTCGAGGCGCCGCGATTTATCACCCATAGCCAGCCGGACACTTTCTCGCCGCACACGGCGTATCCGGGTCGCCTGTCAATGGAAGGGCGGATCGAAGAAAAAACCTCCGACACCCTCGCGGCCAAGGGTCACAAGGTCGAACGCCTGGACGACATGACCTGGAAGACCGCCGGGGTCTGCCTGATTGCGCAGGATCTGAAGACCAGGATACTGCAGGGCGGCGCCGATCCGCGCCGGCCGTCCCGCGCGATCGGCTGGTAGACCGCTTCCCAAACCGACGTCAATACCGCTCCATGCGTTTGCCGCGGAAATCGGGGCTGCGCTTTTCCCGGAAGGCGTTGCCGCCTTCCTTCGATTCCTCGGTGCCGTAGAACAATTCGACCGCTTCGAATCCGAGAGCCGCGATGCCTTTGATATGATCCGTGTCCGCATTGAAGCTGCGCTTGCAGAGCGCGATGGCGGTCGGGCTGCGTTCGGCCAGTTCGGCGCACCATTGGTCCACTTCGGCATCGAGACGGTCGTCCGGCACCACCGCATTGATCAATCCCATGTCCAGCGCTTCCTGCGCCGAATAGCGGCGGCAGAGATACCAGATTTCGCGCGCTTTCTTTTCACCGACGATGCGCGCGAGATAGGCGGTGCCGAAGCCGGGATCGACCGAGCCCACCTTCGGGCCGACCTGACCGAAGACCGCGTTTTCCGACGCGATGGTGAGATCGCACAGGGTCGCCAGGACATTGCCGCCGCCGATCGCGTAGCCGCGCACCTTGGCGATCACCGGCACGGGCACTTCACGCATCGCCGAATGGATCTCTTCGATCGGCACGCGGACCGTGCCGCGGCCCATGCGGGTCTTGCCCTTCTTGTCCTGCTGATCGCCGCCGGTGCAAAACGCGCGGTCGCCCGCACCGGTCAATACGATGGCGCTGTTGTTCCGGTTCCAGCCGCCCTGCTTGATCGCGTCCAGCAGTTCTTCATAGGTCTGCCCGCGCAGCGCGTTGTAGCGATCGGGCCGGTTCAGCGTAATGGTGGCCACATGGTTCTTTTCTTCGAAGATGATGTCTTCGTAGGGCATGGCAACTCCTTTAGGTGCATTGATCTGTCGCGGCCATTGGCGGCGGGGCGGCGGGTTTAAATGCACTCTAGCGGGCGACGGGCACAATCGGCAAATCGCAAGGCCGAGCGGGCGGTCTACCTTTCTGGGTTCCCCTGCCCCTCGTTCCGATTGGCCTTCATCAGCGCTTCGGCACGGGACAATTCGCCGGGCGCCATCGTTCCGGCCAGTACGGCGCGGCGGCGGCGCGCCCAATTACTTCCGCCGTTGGCGGCGAGGCTCAGCCAAAACCACGCCCGCGCGTGATCGCGGACGACACCGATCCCCCGGCTGTAGAACTCGCCGATATTCAGACGCGCGATCACATTGCCCCGATGCGCGGCGCGTTGATACCAGCGCGCGGCCGCGCGATAATTCTGCGGCACTCCAAGCCCGGCCTCGTACAACCCCGCCAGGGCCACCTGGGCGTCGAGATCGCCGGCTTCCGCGAGGCGGCGCCATTCGGTGAACGCCACTCCATAGGCGCCCGCATCGTAGGCGGATAGGGCGTTCATGAAATCCGCGCGGCCGGGTGCGGCGCACGCGCACAACACGATCAAGGAAATCAAACAGCACCGCATCGTTTCCACCCGAAGCAGGACGGGCGGGCTCCAAATGAAGCCCGCCCGCCGTTGAACCCGTGGATGCCGGGAACCGCTCTTGCCTAATTGCGGAGGTTCTCCGGCAGGAACATCATCGAGTCCTGATCTTCGGCCACGGTGATGTGGCAGTCGATACAGAACTTCATGTTCTTGGAGTTCTTGCCGTTGGTCTCGCCAAAGAACGCACCGTTCGGCATGACCATCGCATACTTCCAGTCACCGCTGGCGGCGTTGAAGCCGGCTTGCATCTTGCGCATGACGAACAACGGACCGACGCCAATCTTGCCGTCCTTGCTGACGGTAAAGCTGTCCTTCACCAGATAGGCGCCCTCCGGCATCTTGCCGGCCTTTTCAAACCGGCCGTATTGTCTGCCTTGCGGGTTTGCGTAGTTCTGGACGAAGCGGTTGCTATGGGTGGCCGACTGATACGCCACCTTGCTGTAACGTTTCCAGCCCGCATAGGTCTTTGCGACCCAGAGACCGGATTTTCCATACGCCTGGCCCATCTCTTTCAGGATGCAGTCATAGGCGTTCTTCGCTTCGGCAGCGGTCAAATCGATTTGCGCCGCGCCCCCACACGGATTGCAGGCGCCGCCGCAGGGGTTGCAGCCTCTCGCCGCGCAGGGGTTGCAGCCCTTGGCCGCGCACGGGTTGCAACCGCGCTTTGCGGCGCAGGGGTTACATCCCTTGGCTGCACAGGGGTTGCACCCGCGCTTCGCAGCGCAGGGGTTACAGCCTTTTGCCGCACAAGGATTGCAGCCCTTTTTCGCGGCGCACGGGTTACAGCCCTTGGCCGCACAGGGATTGCACAGGGAAGCGGTTTTCAGCCGAGGGATGACACAGCGCGCGCTGTATTTCGCCGCGCCGCCGCCGCACGGATTACAAGCCCCACCGCAAGGATTGCAGCCTCTCGCCGCGCAGGGGTTGCAGCCCTTGGCCGCGCACGGATTGCACCCGCGCTTCGCCGCGCAGGGATTGCAGCCTTTCGCGGCGCAAGGATTACAGCCACGCTTCGCCTTGCAGGGGTTGCAGGCCGCCAATTGGACGCCGGAGCGTCTTACCGCGGCAGGATTGCTCATCTTATTGGAGGCGCTGGGATTGGCGTTTGCCGCGTGGATCACCACAGACCCCGCGGCGACAACGCCGGCGACACCGGCCGCGACGGCAAGAGGTATGACCGTAGACGTGAGCATTTTAGCCCTTGATTGCATTGAGTCCTCCATCAGATGTCGTGACTACCGGTGACCCGCGCCGCCGATTTCAAGATCAGAGCGCTAGCCTAATGCCGTGACGTCCGCCTCGGGACTCACTCTTTGTCACGTCATTGTGATAGACGTCACGCCGCCGCAATCCGCGTTATGATATCTTCTAAGGCGCAGAAGTTCGGCGATTCTTAACTGTCTTTGACTGACAATCCAAAACCGAATACTTAGCTGCGGCGCAGGGAATACGACGGCAACCGGCTGGACTCTTCCCGAGCGCGAAGACGAATCGGAACAGGAGACGACGAGACTATGAACCGATCCAACGGACTGATCGCCCTAATTGCCGGCATTTCCTTCTTTGCCATGGGCGCCACATCCGCCATCGCGGGTGATGCGACGAAAGGCAAGAAAGTGTTCAACAAATGCAAGGCATGTCACTCGCCGGTCAAGGGCGTAAATCGAATTGGACCAAGCCTGTTCGGTATCGTCGGCCGCCAGTGCGGCTCCGTACCGAAGGCGCGGTATTCCTCGGTGTATAAAACCGCCTGTGCGAAGGCGCCATTTGCCTGGGACGAAGAAAAAATCGGGATGTATATTGCCGACCCGTCGAAATTCCTGTCGGACATTGCGGGTGAGAAAAAGCGGTCGACGATGACCCTGAAACTCCCCAAGCCCAAGGACCGGGACGATATCATCGCCTATCTGAAAACCCTCAAATAGGCGGCCGTGCTTCGGGGAGCGCGAGTCTCTCGCCGTTCCACAGGCCGCGCAAAATAAGCGCGCCGCAACCGCCCGCCACGGACAACGCCGTCATCGCGAAATACGCCTTTCCGCCGACCGCTTCGAACAGCGGTCCGGATAGCGGCACCGCGATGGCGATTGCCGCGCTCATGGCGATGGCGTTGTACAGGCTCTGAACCGTCGCCGAGTATCCCGCCGGAGCCGCCTGCGCGATGAAATGCATTGCGCCCAAATGGGCCGCGCCAAAGGTCAACCCGTGCAGCGCCTGCACCGACAGCAGGACGGGCAACTCGGTGCTGGTGCCGAGCAACGTCCAACGGATTAGTCCCCCAATCGACGCCAGCAGCATAAGATTGAGGACGCCGATGCGGCGCACGACAGCGGCGCCGAAGGCGAACAGAACAATTTCCGCCACCACGCCTTCCGACCAAAGCAGGCCGATCATCCGGTCGCTGACGCCGGCCTGCCGCCAATGCAGGGTGCCGAAGGCATAAATCACCGCATGGCTGCTCGACAGCAGCGCCATCGTGGCGAGGAAACAAAGGATCACCGGGTTCCGCACCAACAGCCAAAAGGCGCCGCGCTGCTTTGGCGCGCGTTCCACCGCCGTGTCCGGCAGGAAAAAGCAACTCACGACCCCCAATCCGATCAGCACCAGGATTGCCCACAGCACGATATCCTCGTCCCAACGCGCCAGCATCTCTCCGCCGGCAAAGGACGCCAGGATAAACGTCACCGAGCCCCACAAACGGACACGGCCGTAATCGGTCCGGCCACGGGCCGCATTGGTCATGGTCAGGCTATCGCCGACCGGGTTGATCGCGCCCCGGAACATCGCCGCCGGAATGGCGATGACTAAAATGGCCCAGAAGCCGACGGCAAAGCCGTATAGCAGGTAACTGAGAAACAGGCCGCAGGTGAGCAGGATCAACAGACGCTTCCGCTCGCCGCTACGGTCCGCGAACTGCGCTACCATCGGCGTCGTTACGATGCTGGCCCAGCGGCCTACCGCGAGCACGATGCCGATATCGACCGGGTCGAGTCCCCGGCTCTCCAGCCAGACCGGCCAATAGGGCATGGAAATGCCGACCACCGCGAAAAACGCGGCATAGTAGAAGGCTAGCCGCAGGCTGACGAAACCGGTTGTGCGTTTCAAGATACGACCGGCTAGCCCGCTATGGGCCCAGGCAGATACGCAACGCGCTTAACCTGGTTCAGGACGGGGCCATGGTCGTTCGCCGATCGTTCGTAGACCGGATGGATATGTGCCGGCACCACCTCGGTCTCAGCGTCGCGTGCCCTGGCCATGCCTGAGTTTCCTTCCTGTAAGATCGCGGCCCCGACGCGCGGCGCGCGGTCGGGCGCCGCCTCAGATCATGAAATCGATCCGATCCCGTATGCGCCCGTCAACAGCTTGCCCTCGGCGAACCGGCCCAGGCCATAGGCGCCGATATCAACGTCCGTATCCTGTCCGAGAATGTCCTGCGCCAGGACCTTGCCCAGCATCGGCGCGAGCTTGAATCCATGGCCGGAAAATCCATAGGCGAGATAGAACCCCTCGATGCCGTCGACCGGCCCCAAGACCGGATTCCAGTCCGGCGGAATGTCATACGGCCCGGTCCAGGAGTCGACCAGTTGGGCCTCGGCAAACGCCGGCATACGATTGGCGATCTGACCGCCCTGCAGCAACACGAAATCATCGGACACATTCGCGTCCAGATCGTCGGCCTCGCCCAGCGGATCGCCGTGATCGCCGGTACCGACCAGCACGACGCCACCCGACGCCGGCCTAAAATACATCTTATTCCCGACCGTCAGGTCCTTCACGATCGGCAGTGTGCGGCGATAATCCTCGGCAATCCGGAATGTCAGCACGATATGCTTGGAGACCTCGAGCGGCAATTCGAGACCCAGCCACTCCCTGTAGAGCTGGCTCCACGGCCCGATCGCCGAGAACACCATATCCGCGTGGAAATCGCCCGCCGGCGTCTTCGCGCCGGTGACGCGGTTGCCGTCCCGCAACAAGCCGGTCACTGGTGTGTCAGGTTTAACCTCGACCCCCAGCGCGCGGGCGCCGCTGACGAATCCGGTCGTCGTCAGGTAGGGATCGGCATAACCGGAATCGGGCTCATAGCCGACGATGGAAACGTCGTCCAAATTCAGAAGCGGGTGGAGCTTGTTCGCTTCCGCCTTTGATATCTCGAAGGTTTCGGCGCCGACGCCCGCCTGCATGCGCAGGTTTCCGCTCAACGAGTCCGCCATCGCGTCGTCCGCGAGAATCAAATATCCGGATTCCACCCAACCGCTTGCCGCGTCCTTGACGCCGACATAGGAGGGAAAATGCCGGAAGATTTCATGGCTCCTGACCGCCAGTTCAGTGTTCGTCGCGATGGAATAATGACTGCGGCAAATGGCGCAGGATCTTGCGGTCCCGCCAGTGCATATCTGATTGCGCTCCAGCATCAAAACCCGGCCGGCGCCAAGTTGCTTCAGATGGAACGCGGTGGAGGCGCCGATAACGCCGCCGCCAATGACAATCACATCGTAAGAACTCTCCGGCATGTCTTTCCCGACGTTGTACCCGGCCACACTGAACCGGGAATCATCGGACGATCAAAGAACAATCCGACCTACGGGGAAAGGATTTTATGCGGAACGCTACTCCGCCGCCGTCGGCGAGGTGTCGGGCAACCGCTTGCCGCCACGCCGCCGTCTGCCGAACATCATGGCGATATCGCCCTGAATTGCGATCAGCGACGGAATAATGAACAGCACGAGGAACGTGGTGATCATCAACCCGAAGACCAGGGTAATCGCCATGGGAACCAGGAACTGCGCCTGGAAACTGGTCTCGAACAACAGTGGCGTGATGCCGCCGATGGTGGTCAGCGACGTCAGGATGACCGCGCGCAGCCGGTCCCGCGTGCCGTCGACCACCGCCGTCGTGAAATCTTCGCCGCGCCGCAATCGCTCATCGATCGTGGTCACGAGAATGATCGAATCGTTGACCACGATCCCGGCCAGACCGACCAGGGCGATCTGACTGAGAATGGTCATATCGTAGCCCAACAGCAGATGACCGAAGGTCGCGCCGACGAAAGACAAGGGAATGATCGACATCACCACCAATGGCCGCGAATAGCTGCCGAAGACCCAGGCGAGGACGATGAAAATCGCAATCAACCCGAAGATTGCCCCCGTACGCATGTCCTTTTGGGTCTGAATCTGCTCCTCCGCCTTGCCGGCGTATTTCAGGGACAGACCGTATTTGGTCGCGATATTGAAAATACCGTCGCGATTGAGCGATTCGATGACCTTGTCGGAGTTCGTTTGCGCGGTATCTATTTCGGCGGTCACCGCGACCTGACGCTGACCGTCCTCGCGCTTGATACGAGCGAAGCCCTGTTTGTTTTCGAATTGAACGACCTCGCCCAGCGGCACCTCCATGCCGTCGGCGGCCCGCAGATAGACGCTCTGCAATACGCCCGTATCCGCGGCCTCCCGGGGATAGCGTACGCGAATGGTGACTTCCTCGTCGTCCCGCGGAAAGCGCCGCGCGACCGCGCCATCGAAGGCATGCCGAATCTGCTGACCGACCCGTTGCGTGGTGAAACCGACGGCCCGCCCTTGCGGCGTCAGGCGCAGGATCGATTCCTGCTTGCCGTAGGCCAGGTCGTCCGCGATATCGGACACGCCGGGATACCGCGACAGCATGTCCCGCACCTCGCGCGCGGCAAGTTTCAACGACGTGAGATCGCCGCCCGAAAGGCGAATATCGATGGGAAGTCCGGGCGGTCCGCCCTGCGCCGACAGGATGGTCATCGTCTCGAGCCCGGCCACCGGCTCGACCGCCGCACGCCAGGCCGCTACGAATTCGCTGGTTCGGACGGTGCGCGTATCCGACGGCATCAGCTCTACCGTCACGCCGCCCACATTATCCCCATCGACTCCCTGCCCCGCATCCCGCCGTCCGACCGAAGCGCCGATCGAATCGACGCTGATCTTGACCAGCCCGCTTTCCCCGCCGGTAAGCTTATGCTCGGCCTGCTGCAGGCCGCGTTGCAGCGCGCGCACCATCTCCAGCGTTTCGCTGCGCGGCGTACCGGCCACCATCTGGACATTGGCATAGACCAGATCCGATTCCGGGTTTGGGAAAAAATGAAAGCCGACGCGGCCGCCCTTGATGAGGCCGACACTCACGATCATGGCGGCAATGGCGACCGCCAGCGTCGCGTATCGCCAATTGACCGTGATTTCCAGCATCCGGCGGAAGCTGCCGTCCCTGAAGTTATCGAAATGGCCGTTGAACCAGACCCGCAACGGCCATTCGCGGCCGGATCCCCAGGTGAAGGCGCCGCGAAGATGGCCCGGCAACGCCAGGAAACATTCGACCAGGCTGGCGACGATGATCGCGATCACCACATAGGGGATCCCGACGATGATATCGCCGATGATGTCGGAAATGACGAGCAGCGGCATGAAGGCCGCGATCGTGGTCAATGACGACGAGAATACCGGCCCGGCCATGCGGCGCGCGCCGGTTTCGGCGGCGCTGAGCGGGTCGAGACCGCGTTTGTGCAGGGCGTCCGCGTGCTCGCCGACAACGATCGCATCGTCGACCACGATCCCGAGCGCCATGATCATGCCGAACAGACTGATCATATTGATCGTCTGACCGGTCGCCAGCATGATTGCGATCGTCGCCATCAGGGAGACCGGAATGCCGATGGCGACCCAGAACGCGACCGGCGCATTGAGGAAGATGAACAGCACGATAACCACGAGAACCAGCCCGCCGACTCCGTTTTTCAGCAGCAAGTTGATCCGGTCGCGGATCAGTTCGGCCTGAATATTGTATTGCTCGACCCGCAACCCGGGCGTCAGCGTCGGCACCACTTCCGCCAGATATGCATTGACGATATCGGCGACCTTCAGGGCGTCGGCATTGACCGACCGGAGGATATTGAGCTCCACCGCTTCCTGCCCTTCGCGGCGCACCTGCGTCATTCTCTCGTCGAATTGCTCGCTGACCCGGGCAACATCGCGCAGGTAGATTTTTTGGCCCGACGGCAGGGACCGAATCTCGATCCGGCCGATCCCCGAGGCGGACTTTTCGAGGCCAATGCTGCGGATCTGCTTCTTAAAGGCGCCGGCGGTATCGCCGGACGGCAGATCCTGCGAGGTTTCGCCGATCCGCGTCGCGATATCCTGCAAGGTAAGATCCAGCTCGAGCAATTTGGCGGGCTCGATCTCGACCCAGATCTCCTCGTCGCGCGCACCGGCCAGGGTGATCTTGTCGATGCCGCGCGACAACAATTCGTCCCGCATTCGCTTGGCGATCGACTTGAGGGCGGCCTCCGAAAAGGGGCCGGAGATCACGACCCTGCTGATCGGGTCATAGCGGACAACGCGCCGGACTTCCGGCGTTTCGCTCTCCTCCGGCAGCGTCGTTACCTGTCCGACCGCGGTTTCCACATCCGACAGGGCCGCTTGCAGGTCCGTCCCCGCTTCGAATTCGAGGACGATCAGCGCAATCCCCTCATTGGCGGTCGAGCGGACGCGTTTGACCCCATCGAGGAAGCGAACCTCGGGCTCGATCGCCTGGACGATATTCGTATCGACGTCTTCGGCGCTGGCGCCCCGCCACTCGACATTGATCGTTACGATATCGATGCCGAAGTCGGGGAAGAATTGCGTGTTGATGCGCAACAGGCCGAAGACGCCGACCAGAATCATGATGACCATCAACAGGTTCGCCGCCGTACGGTGGCGCACGAAAAGGCCGATCAGATTGAAGCCGCCGCCCCGCCGGCCGGCGCCATCGCCTTCGGGTTCCTGGACCGGCGCGCTCACGGGACGCGAACCTTCAGCCCGGGACCGACCTCGGGAAACCGCGTCGTGACAATCCGGTCGTTCGCGGCGAAATCGCCCCGGATCAAAACGTCGTTGCCGATTTGCGCCGCAACCGTCACCGCGCGCGCGTCGAGCCGGCCATCGACGATGCAATAAACCGTATTGCCGCCATAGACCGCCTGCTCCGGAATTCGGACGACACCGTCATAGACCGGCCCCGGCACGATCACTTCAACGAAGGCGCCCGGACGTAAATTTGTCGCCGCTGTCACGTCGGTGAGCCGGGCGAACACTTCCACGCCGCCGCTCGCCGTCTGAACTTCGCCTTCCACGCGATCGAGGACGGCGTCGTACTGCTTCCCGGCCCAGGACACCTTGGCTTTCACCTGTTGGTAGTTACCGTCGGACAGGAAAGCGTTGAAACGGTCGTTCCCGACCAGAAAACGGACTTCCAGGCGTTCGGCGTTAATCGTCTTGGCGATCTTGTCGCCCACATTCACGAACTTCCCCGGGGCCGTCGCAACGCCGACGAGAAACCCGCCGAAAGGCGCCACGATCCGCGTATCCTGCAAGTCCCGCTCGGCGCGGTCGCGCGCCACGGCGAGCTGTTCAATCCGGTTTCGGCGATCGATCACCCGCTGCTGGGTTTCGCTCAAGCGCAGCATCGCGTCGTCCAGCGCCTTTCGCGAGACATGACCGCTGCCGGACAGCTTCTTGCGGCGCGCAACGTCGCGCTCCGCGATTGCGACTTGTTCTTCGTCGCGCGCGATCATCTCTTCCGCACCCTTCAGGTCGGATTTGATTTCGCGCAGTTTGGCGTCGAAATCGAACGGGTCGATCCGCACCAGCAGATCGCCCTCGCGGACGACGCCGCCCTCCAGGTAAGCCGGCCCGACCTCGACGACCTTGCCGGATACTTCGGCCCGGACTTCGGTTTCGCGTCCCGCCACCACGCGGCCGAAAAATCTTTGGTCGGGCTGCACTTTTTCCGCCACCGCCGGGACCGCCGCAACGGTCCAAACGCGCTCGAGCACCGGTTTCGCGGCAACCTCCGGGCGGGTCGACACAAGGTACACGGTGATCAGCACGCCAACCGCGATGATCAACAGCGGCAGGGCGACCATCAAGAAGCGTTTCCCGAACATGCCGCGTCGCGCCACTCTGACGCGGTCCATGGCGGCAGCGGCGATGTCGTTTGGGTGTTTCATAACGCCGCCTCCCGGCCATGATCGCCTTCATTCGGCAGATCCAGCATCGCCAGAATGCGCGGCGTCATCGTCCGAATGACCAACTCGATCCGGTCCGGCGCATATTCGTCCCAATCGAGCCGGGCCAGGACCAGCCCCCGCGCCACGCGGAACATCATGCATTGGCCGATCAAATTGGCGGTCAGCAATTTCGTCTCCGGCGACTTCGGATCGTTGCCCGTCGCCGCGGCGATCAATTCGCCGACCGCGTCATGCACCGGATCGATCCGTTCGCGGATAAGCATGGGAAACTCGCCGGACGGGTGATGGAATTCACGCAGAAGCAACGGCATCTGCCAGTGCGCGGCTTCGTCGCCCAGCACCCCGGTCAATAGCGACCGAACCAGAGCCGCGGTCGCCCGGGCAAGCGCGGCCCGGTCGCCCTTGGCCTGGGCGAGTCCGTCCGCCAACCCTTCCAGGATGATCCGGAAGAACGGTTCGGTATCGGAAATCAACTGCCGCAGGACTTCGTGATAGAGCGCTTCCTTGCCGCCGAAATGATAATTTATTGCAGCCGCGTTCACGGACGCCGCCTGGGCCAGTTCGCGGACCGATACGCCGTCGAAGCTCCGATCCGCAAACAACCGGCCCGCCGCCGCCACGATGCGTGCACGGCTCTCGTCGCCGCCCGGGCGGCCAGGCCCCCGTGTTGCGGCAACCCCGGATTCCGGCGCCTTGTCGTCTAGATCGATGGCTTCCGTCATGTCTTCCTCGAATACGTTCCGACTTGTCCGGACAAATTAATCAAACGATTGTTTAATAAATATCTCATGGAGAAATTTAGTCAAGCCGGATCTCTTTTCAAGACCTGAAAGCAGACAAATAGCCGCAGCGCAGCATTTTGGAATTCGGATACCGTCCAGCTCAAATTCTTCCGGCCGCCTAGCCGGAAGCGCGCGACATGCCGTGTCCCGTCGCAATTAATATGTTTTTCCTGATGCGAACCGGGCACATTTGATTAAGCTGAAATCCCGGCATCACTTTTCCAATCGGCGGACACCCGCCCCTACCGTCAGCGGACCGTGACCAAATACTCCCTCTTTAGCCTGATCCGGAATGCCTCCGACCGCCATCGCGGCTGGCGGCGGGCCTGGCGCGATCCGGAACCGAAGCGAAGCTATGACGTGGTGATCGTCGGCGGCGGCGGCCATGGGCTCGCCACCGCTTATTATCTCGCCGCGGAACACGGCATCACCAACGTCGCGGTGCTGGAAAAGGGCTGGCTCGGCGGCGGCAATACCGGCCGCAACACGACGATCATCCGCGCTAACTATCTTCAGGACGCCAGCGCCGCGCTTTATAACCACGCGCTGGGACTCTGGGACGGGTTGAGCCAGGCGCTCAATTTCAATGTGATGTACAGCCGCCGCGGCGTGCTCACCCTCGCCCATACGGAGCATGAACTGAAAATCCTGGCGCGGCTGCACGCGGCCAACCGGCTCAACGGTATCGACCTCGAAATGCTGACACCCGGACAATGCAAGGCATTCTGTCCGATCCTGAATATCTCGAAGGATGTGCGATATCCCGTGCTGGCGGGCAGCCTGCAGCGCAAGGCGGGCGTCGCCCGGCACGACGCCGTCGCCTGGGGCTATGCGCGCGCCGCCGACTCGCTCGGCGTCGATATCGTTCAAAACTGCGAGGTTACCGGCTTTCGCATCGCCGAAGGGGGAATCGAAGGGGTTGAAACCTCTCGCGGGCTCATCCGGACCGGCAAGGTCGCCTGCGTCGCGGCGGGGCATTCTTCGGTTCTCGCGGCCATGGCAGGGCTTCGATTACCGATCGAGAGCCACCCGCTGCAGGCGCTGGTATCAGAACCGCTGAAACCGATCCTCAATACAGTCACAATGTCCAACGCGGTTCATGTCTATGTCAGCCAATCCGACAAGGGCGAGCTGGTCATCGGCGCCGGTATCGACGGATTCAACTCCTATGCCCAGCGCGGATCGCTACCGGTGATCGAGGAGCAAATGGCGGCAGTGGTCGAGCTCTATCCGATCTTCAGTCGGCTGCGCATGCTCCGGAAATGGGGCGGTATCGTCGATATCTGTCCGGATGCGAGCCCGCTGATCACCAGGACGCCGGTCGCAGGTCTGTACTTCAATTGCGGCTGGGGTACCGGCGGGTTCAAGGCGACGCCCGGATCCGGCCATGTCTTCGCGCACACGATTGCCTATGACGCCCCTCATCCCCTCGCCGCGCCCTTCACGCTGGAGCGCTTTCACACCGGCAACCTGGTTGACGAAAACCTGGCGGCCGCGGTGGCGCATTAGGAGACCCGGGATGCTTCTGATCCCCTGCCCCTATTGCGGCGCGCGCGACGAAAACGAATTCCACTACGGCGGCGAAGCCCACATTGCCCGGCCGGAAAACTCCTGGACCATGAGCGACGCGGATTGGGCGGATTATCTCTTCATGCGCACCAATCCCAAGGGTCGGCACTATGAACGCTGGCTCCATGTCCATGGCTGCCGGCGCTGGTTCAATGCGCTACGCGATACCGTCAGTCATGAAGTGATTGCCACCTATGCGGTCGGCGACACCAAGCCGGCGGCCAAATCATGAGCCGATCCTTTCGCACCGCCGAGGGCGGGCTGGTCGACCGCACGGCACCTCTGAAATTCACCTTCGACGGGCAGCGATACGCCGGCTTCGAAGGCGACACCCTGGCGTCCGCCCTGCTGGCGAACGGCGTCCACATGGTCGCCCGAAGCTTCAAGTATCACCGT
>JBFFGE010000031.1:0-31057 GCA_041557595.1 Alphaproteobacteria bacterium | reverse complement strand
GTGCGCGACCCGCGGCGCGCCGGCGGCGTCGTACATCACCACATAGGATTCCACCGTTGCCGCGCCGTCGTGTTCGAGGGCGACGTCGCGGCGCGGCGTCGCATCGACCTCGGCCTGCACATCGGCCCAGGCGAAGGGGCGTTCGGGCGGGTTTGCGGCATAAATGCAGAGCGCGTGCTTGGTCAGCAATCCGCTATTGGCGGTGACCAGTCCGCGGCCGCCCGGCCTTTCGCGCAACAGGTCGACCGTGCGCGCGATGGCGTGCATCACGTAATTGTTCAGCGGCCCGCCCG
This sequence comes from Alphaproteobacteria bacterium, assembly GCA_041557595.1. Lineage (GTDB taxonomy): Bacteria > Pseudomonadota > Alphaproteobacteria > UBA8366 > UBA8366 > JAOTYV01. The sequence continues at coordinate 30,764 of JBFFGE010000031.1, read as the reverse complement.
CGAAGGTCAGCCCGCCGGTAACGGTCAGCGGCCGGTCCTGCGGGATGCCGATCTCGTTGGCGGATACCTGGACCGCCGCCGGAAAACAACTGTAGAGGTCGATGGTGTCCATGTCGGCGACGCCGAAGCCGGTGAGGTCGAACAGCTTTGCGGCGGCGAGCCGGATGGCGGGGGAGGTGTGCAAGGTGTCGCGCTCGGAGACGTAGAGGTGATCCCAGGCCTCGGTCCCGGCGTGCGGGTAGATCCAGCAGTCTTCCGGGATGCCGAGAACGCGTGCCTTGGCGACCGATGTCAGGATCAGCGCCGCGCCCTGATCGACGCTGTTGTTGGAATTCATCAGCTTCGTATAGGGGTAGGAGACCGGCCGGTTCGCGGGCGACGGCGTGCGGATGTCGGCGGGGCTAAAGGGTTTGCGGATCCACGCGTTGGGGTTTTCGACCGCGACCCGGTTGAACCCGGCCCAGAGTTCCGAGATGCGCTCGAGATGTCCGTCGACGCTTTCGCCGTTCGCATGCCGCAAGGCAATCTCGAACATCGGATAGAACTGGATCGGCCGTTCCAGCCCGCGCCGCAGTTCCGCCTCGTGGCGGGTAATCTTATGGCTGCCGTGAAACAGGTCCGGCGTATCGCCGGTGTCCCGCGCGGTCGGGCTCGCCCCCGGTGCGGTCGCGGCCGGGTTCCAATCGAGATCGAGCCCGGCCTTGCGCGCCCGCGCCTGGGTGCGGCCGCACTCGCCGCCGGTGACGACGATCAAATCGTTCCTGCCGCTTTGGATGTCGAGAAAAATGCGGTTGGTCAGCGACTGCACGTAGTTGCCGCCGATCGAGGTCAGCCCGGTTTCGGCGCCGCCGGCGCCGATGCGCTCGGCCACGATGCGCGCCGGATTGCCGTAGCCCCAGATGCCGCGCACGACGCGCACGGAATCCGCGGCTTGGAGGACTTTCGGATTGCCGCAATCCGCCGCCGCCGCCTCGACCGCTTGCACCATCAGGTCGAGCGGTTGTTTTGCCTGCGCTGGATTGTCTTCGCGCTGCTCGACCTGGCCGACGCCGACGAGTATCGGGGTGCGATCGTCCTTGGGCATAGGTACGCTCCTTTTCTCTGCGTGTCTCTGCGTGTCGCTGTGTGTCACTGCTGTAACCGCGGCCGGTATAGAATAGGATTTTCTCAGGCGGGGCTACTCCGGGGACGAAGGACAGATGAAATGAGCGATTTGGCGGACCGGCTCTGGCATGCGCGGAAGACCGGCGGCGTGGTTCCGGCCGATGAAATCGTCGAGCCGGCAACACTCGACGACGCCTACGCGGTGCAGGCCGAGATCATGCGCCTGTCGGGCCACCCGACGCTCGGCTTCAAGGTCGGCTCCACAAGCCAGGAAGCGCAACGGCTGCTCGGCACCTCGGAGCCCGGGTCGTGCCCGGTTCTCGCACCCTATCTTCACGAGAGCCCGGTGCGGCTCGCCATCGAGACCGCGCAGATGCCGGCGGTCGAGGGCGAGTTCGCGTTTCGATTGGGACAGGATCTGCCGGCGCGCGCCGAGGCCTATGGCCGCGCGGAGGTAGAGGAGGCGATCGACGCGGTGGCCGGTGCGATCGAGGTGGTGGGAACGCGAATCGCCGCCGGCCTGGCGGGAAAGGGCCGTTACCTGGTGACGGCGGATAGCGGGGCCAATATCGGTCTGGTCCTGGGGCCGTGGACGACGGATTGGCGAACCATCGATCTAAAGGCGCACCGGGTTGCGATGACGATCGATGGGTATGCTTGCGGCGCAGGCGAGGGGGCTCGTGCGCTCGGCGACCCGATGAATGTCATGGTCTGGCTGGCCAATCAGCAGTCGCGGCGCGGCGCCGGCCTGACGCGGGGCATCTGCGTGTCGACGGGGACCTGCACCGGACTCGACAAGGTAAAACCGGGCGACCATGTCGTCGCCGATTTCGGGTGTCTCGGCGCGGTGCAAATCGATTTCGAATGATTTTCCCGGCGCAGTTTGATGTTAGTGAAATATCGTGCCGCCGTTGATGTTGTAGGCCTGGCCGGTGATCATCTCCGCTTCGTCCGAGGCGAGAAAGGCGACGAGATTTGCCACGTCTTCGGCCTCGGCGACGCGTCCCATTGGGGTCGCCTGGTTCATGCGCTCCACGACCTGCGCGCGGTAGGTTTCCAACGGGACGCCCTGCGCCTCGGCCGCCGCCTGTTCCGCATAGTTCATGCGATCCGTATTGATGCCGCCGGGGCACACCGAATTGACGGTGATCTTGTGCGGCGCCAGATCGAGCGCGGCGCATTGCGTCAGGCCGAGCACGGCGAATTTCGACGCGGAGTAGGCGCTGCCGGTTGCGCTGCCGCGTTTCGACGCGTTGGATGCAATGTTGATGATGCGGCCGCTGCCTTGACGGATCATGTGTTCGGCGGTGAATTTGGTGCCGAGGAACACCGCGGTGATGTTGATGTCGAGGAAATGCTGCCAGACATCTTCGTCCAATTCCCACACCGGCACGCGGTCGCGGCCGATGATCGCGCGCGCATTGTTGACCAGGATGTCGATGCGGCCGAAATGCGCGACGACCTTTACGACCAGGGCCTGAATTTCCGCGCTGACGGACAGGTCGCATGTCATCGTCAGGCATTCGCGGCCGAGCGCGCGGACTTCCTCGGCGACGCTTTCGATACCGTTCCATTGATCGCCGCGTTCCTGCGGCGGCAGGTCGTCGTCGGGACGCTGGATATCCGTGATCGCCACATCGGCGCCCAGGGATGCCAGCTTCAGTGCCGTCGCCCGGCCAACGCCCTTGCGGCCGCCGGCCCCGGTAATGAGGGCGATTTTTCCGTTCAGATTTGCCATTCGTGACCTGCCTTTGTGTAAACGATGCACGGTGTGGAGTTATGCGACGCCCCGGCGTTCCGCAATATCCAGCAGCCGTCGGGCGCGCTTGACGATTGCCGCGTTGACCATGCGTCCGTCCAGCCGGGTGTTGCCGATTGAATCTGCGGCGGCGGCCGCGAGGATGCGCCGTGCTTCCGCGACATCGTCGGCATCCGGCGTGAAAGCCGCGTGGATATGGGGAATCTGGCTCGCGTGATACGACGCCTTGCCGGTGAAGCCCATGGCGGCGGCGCGTCGCAACTCTTCGATGAGGCCCGCTTCGTCTTCCGGGTCGTAGAAGGCGCCGTCCATGGCCTCGATCCCCGCATCGCCCGCGGCCGCGGCGACCCGGCCCCGCGCATAGGCCAGCGCATCCCAGGACCGATCGGAACCGACCGTGCCGGAAAGATCGTCGCTGCCAAGCAGCAGCATGACCACGCGCGGCCCGGCGTTCGCGATGTCCAGGACGTTTTCGAGCCCCCGCGGCGATTCGATGATGGGCATCAGCTCGATTTCGGGATGCACCATGCACACGGTGTCCGTTACCTGCCGGATTTCGTCAGCGGATTCGATCTTTGGCAGCAACAAGCCGTCCGGCGGTGAGCTCCATTCGGCGACCGCGACCATGTCGCGCAGACCGTCCAGCGTGCGGGGATGGTTGATGCGGAGATACTTCAGAATCTGTCCGCCGTTATCGCGTCCAAAGACCGGCGCCACCGCCTCGCGCGCCTCGGCCTTGCGGTCGGTTGCGGTGCCGTCCTCCAGATCGAAGACCGCGATGTCGGGGCCGGCGCTTACCGCCTCGTCGTATCGTTCGGGTTGCAGCGCCGGGAAGATCATGGCGCTGCGCCGGTTCACCATTTTTCGGGTCATGGCCGAGAATACCATGCGCGCTTCGTTCGACAATGCGGCCGCCGCCGGCGCTTACGCGGCGCCATGCATCTCGATCGTCTGGCCGCGAACGGTGGTGCGGATGAATTGCCGGCGCTCGTCGCGCGGATAGTCGAGCCGGCCGCAATGCATTACGCCGCCGCGGTTTTCCCACATCAACGTGTCGCCGACGCGCCATTCGTGTTCCCAGCGGAAGTCGGGCCGGTCGATCCAGTCGAACAAGTTGTCGAGGATGGCATCGCTTTCCGCCTCGGATACTTCCAGGATCCGTACCGTAATGAGCGGGTTCACATAGATTGCCGGCCGCCGGGTCACCGGATGCACGCAGACGACCGGGTGGACGACCGTCGTGCTGTCGCGGCCCTGTTGATCCAGCGAGCTTGCCGCCAAATTCGTCTTCTCGTTGCGGCTGTTCGCACCGTAGGAGAATTCCGCCATAAGCCCCGCGATGCGTCGTTTCATCGCCTCCGGCAGGGCGGTGTAGGCGGCGTGGGTGTCGGTGAAGCAGGTGTTGCCGCCGCGGCTCGGGATCTCCAGGGCATGCAGCAGCGTCGCCTTGGCCGGCACCGCATCGTAGGACAGATCGGAATGCCAGCCGTCGCGCAGCCGCTCCATCGCGCCCCGCGAGGCGGCGGCGAGATCGAATTTTCCGTCCGCGTCGAAGTTGCGCATTTCGACGACATTGGGGTCTTCGGGATGCTGGAACTTGCGCTGCACATGGGGTTGCAAAGCACCGAACTGCACCGAAAACGCGGATAACTCCCGTGGCGTCAACACGGGGCCGCGAAGCCGCAGCACGCGATGATCGAGAAACGCCCGCTCGATGGCGGTCGCCGCGTCGGCGTCGAGCGGATTGCGCATGTCGATCCCCTCGATATCGGCGCCGAGGGTCGCAGCGGTCGGCCTGATGGTGACGGTCACTGGCGTCTCCCGCCGGCTCAACCGGGCGTCCAGGCGCGGACCAGCGGCAGGACGTCGCGGGCGAACCATTCGATCTGCGCGTCCCGTTCTTCGTAGGGACCGACGAGGTCCATCACCAGATGCCGCACCCCGGCGGCGAGGAACTCGCCGATCCGGTCTGCCACATCGGCCGGCGTGCCGAGCGCGCAGTAGCGCATGGCGGGTTTCCGGAAATCCATGGCGTAGCGTACCGACAGGGATTCGGTCGCTTTATCCAGCGCTTCCTCATAGGTGTTGTCGAGCCGCGCGAACAGCAGGTGGCCAGTCCCGAAGGCGGTGACGTCGCGCTTTGCCGCCTCGGCCGCCGCCGCGATCTTTGTCATGGCGTCGGCGAACATCTCCGGCGTGACGACATAGGAGATATATCCGTCGGCCAATTCGCCCGCCCGTTTCAAGGCGGCCTCGGAACGCCCGCCGCACCAGATCGGCGGTCCGCCTTCCTGGAACGGCGGCGGCGTCATCGCCAAATCGCCGAACGGAAAGTAGCGACCGTCATTCGAGACTTTTTCGCCGGACCACAGCTTGCGCAGCACCTTGATGCCTTCGGTCAGCCGGGCGCCGCGTTCGTTCATGGGCACTCCGGCGACATCGTAGTCGGTATGGAATTCACCGCCGACCCCGACGCCGAAGATCAGGCGTCCGCCGGTCACCAGGTCGAGGGTGGCGATTTGCTTGGCGACCGGCCCCGGATGGCGCAGCGGCAACAAATAGACGCCGGTGCCGATCGTCAGCCGCTCGCTGACGACGGCGGCCTGGGCCAACTGGATGATCGGATCCAGGATTGGGATCGCGAAGGAGAGATGATCGCCGACCCAGATCGAATCGTAACCGAGCCGGTCCACCAGGGAGACGATCGCGCGGCCGTCCTGAATCGTTGGATGCCAGTCGCCGGTCGCCGGTTCCGTGCGGCGATGGATGGTCTGAATGCCGATTTGGACTCGATCGGATAGGGGCAGGCTCATGCGGCGGTTCTCCTTCGTTGCGCCTCTGCGGTATCCTATCGCCGGCGTGCCAATGGCTAAAGGCGGAGTATAAATTTAGGGTTGTCCCAAATTGCCTCGACCGAAGCCCGAGAGCGCTCTTCCCGAATCCGGGAAGCCGGATTACTCTAGGCGGCAAGGCCGGCTTGTCCGGCGCTCGCACGGAGGTCCGGATAGTATGCCCACCGTAACGCCCCTCGAAACCACCCTCGGCGCGCGGATAACCGATATCGACCTCGCGCATATGAGCTCGGCCGAGGGCAGGGCCGTTGACGAGGCCTTCCTCGAATACGGCGCGCTCGTCTTCCCGGATCAGCATATCGGCGACGCAGAGCAAGTCGCGTTCGGCGAGCGGTTCGGCGATATAGAGTTGCTGCGCGAAGGACTCAAATCCGTGCCGATCAGCAACCAGCGGCCCGATGGCGGTATAATGATGCCCGATGAAAAGCGCTACCAGTCGCTGCGCGGCAATGAAGGCTGGCATACGGACAGTTCCTACATGCCGCTTGCAGCCAAGGCGTCGATTCTGGCCGCGCAAATCGTGCCGCCGCAGGGTGGGGAGACGGCGCTCGTCGACATGCGGGCCGCGTACGACACGCTGGATGCGCCGATGCAGGAAAAGATCGCCGGTCTTTCGGCCTATCACTCGCTCTACGCATCACAGGCCAAGGCCGGTTTCGAATTTCGCTCCGGCGATGGCTACGGCTATCACACCAAAGGCGCGCCGTTGCGCCCGCTGGTGAAGATCCATCCGGAAACCGGGCGCAAATCGCTGTTCATCGGCCGGCACGCCTACCGTATTCCCGGGATGGAGGACGACGACGCGCAGGACCTGCTGGACGCGTTGCTCGCGCATGCAATCCGGCCGCCGCGCGTCTACACCCATCGCTGGCGGCCCGGCGACGTGATGATCTGGGACAATCGGTGCGTTCTGCATCGCGCCTGCCCCTATGACTACAACCAGCTCCGGGTGATGCGGCATGTGCGCGTCGCCGGAGACCCGGCCAGCGAACTGGCGGAAACCGGCCCGGACGAGCGGGCGGACGCCTTCGAGCCGAGCGCCGTTAATCGCTAGGGCGCGTACCGGATCAAACCTGGCATAAGGACGCAATATCGTGGTCAATCTTCCTCTGCTGGAAATTCCCGCCGTCGATTATGGTCCCGACGAAGCGGAGATGGTGCGCTACCGCACGGACGGCACGGCGCGTGCGTTGGCCATGGACAATCGCGGACCGATCCGCTTCGGGCCGGACGGCGGGCTCGACCCGGCTATTCTCGACGCCTATTCCCGGCATGGATTCTACATTTTCGAAAATGTCGTCGGCGCGGACGAGCTGCGCGATATCGAGCGCGACCTTGCCGGGCTGTTGGATCGTGCGCCGGTCACCAAGGACGCGGAAATCGACCAGTACGGCCGCCCGTCCTTCAATGCGGGGCTGAAGTCGCGGCCGCTTCGTTGGGTCAAACCGCTTTCGGATCCGCTGGGCGGCACCGATGCGTCTTACGGGTGGCATCCCGTCAAAATGGTCGAACCCGAAGCGCCGCAAGGTGCGCCGGACCACGTCCTGCAGCTTATTCACGGCTCGCTGCAACATTCGGAGGCGTGCCTGCGCCTGTACGGGCATCCGCAGTTGCTGGCGGTCGCCGAAGCGGTCAACGGTCCCGATTTCGCGCCCTTCAACGAGGCGATCTGGATCAAGCAGCCGCGCCTCGGCGGCTCGGTTGCCTGGCATCAGGACGGCTGGACCCATTGGGACGACCCGGATCTGGACGAGGGCACCCATGGCTTCAACTTCATGGTGCAGCTCTATGGCTGCGATGCGGCGAACGGGCTCTGGGCGGTCCCGGGATCGCATCGGTGCGGCAAGGTCGATATCGCGGCCATGGTGCGGGCTGCCGGCTCCGAACGTTTGCCGGATGCGGTGCCGTTCATCTGCGGGCCGGGCGACGTGGCGATTTCAAACCGCCAGGTGATCCACGGGTCGTTCGCCAACACCAGCCCGAACGTGCGGGTAACGCTGAACATGGGCTTTCATCGCCGCGCATCCGTGCTGGGCGTTGAAAGCGGCGGCGTTCACAATCCGGTTTCGGTCTACGATGAGACCTATATCCGCAATCGCGCACGCCTCATTCAGTATAGTATCGACGCGCGCCGTCAGCGCTTTCCGGATGAGACGCCATACCGATACGCACCGCTGGCCGATAGCGCGGAGCAATTCCGCTGGACCCCGGCCGCGGCTGCGGAAATCCGGGACTACAATTTGCAGGATATCGGTATCTAGACCGCTGGACCGCTAAAGAAGGTCGGCCACACCGCTGAGGTCGGGCAGGATTTTCGTCGGCGGATAGCGCGGATCCAGCAGGATATCCTTCTGCCGGTTCGACCAGACGCAGGGCATCCCGGCAGCGACCGCGCCGAGCACATCGTTTCCGCTGCCGGCGACGTGCAGGACGCGCGTCTTGGCAATGCCGAGGGACTGGGTCGGCAGGTTGTACATGGCGGGATGCGGTTTGTACTTCCTGGCGAGTTCGGACGACAGGATGTGATCGAAGCCCGCGTTGAAATTGCGGGCGGCCGCTTCGAGCATATCCTGATCGCCATTCGAGAGAATCGCAGTCTTCACGCCCTTCGCCTTTACCGCGGCAATGGCGTCGTCGGCCTCGGGCCAGGGCTTCAGCGTATCCCATGCCAGGATAAGGGAATCGCGCATGTCGGGGGGGACCGCGATGCGGTTGCGGCCAGCAACGTAATCCAGCGCCATGCCGGTCGCGTCGCGGAACGAGGTGCGCCCCATTTCCAGAGAATTGCTGATTGCCGCGCGCTCCATCTGCTTCGCCCGCCAGGTCCGCACGAACGCCGTCGCGCTATCGTGCGTCAGGTGCAGCGTCTCCTCGACCACGGGCACCAGGCTGCCCTCGATATCGAGCAGCGCCATGTAGACATCGAAGGTCACGAGATCGGGTTTTGTCATGACGGGTTACGTTGGTCGGATAAGAAAATTATCGATGCAGGGCTCAATCAAAGTTTGCGGGCCGTCCCGATTGATGCCCGTTTGCGCGTCGGCCGTCAAAAACGCCCATACACCGGTACGACACCGCCGCGCGTCACCTTGTTGTCCGGCGAGACCAGAAAGGCGATCGTCTCGGCGATCTCGTCCGGTTTCGGCCAGGTCGCGTGATCCGCGTCGGGCATGGCCTCGCGATTGGCCGGCGTGTCGATGATCGAGGGGGCGACGGCGTTGACCCAGATGTCCTGCGCGGCGAGTTCCTCGCCGAGCGCGACGGTCAGCGCGGCCACGCCTGCCTTGGACGCCGCATACGCCGCCATGCCGGCGCCGCTGCGGGGCTCCAGCCCCGGCCGCGCCGCGACATTGACGATGCGCCCGCATTTCTTGCCTGCGCCCATCGACGCGGCTGCCGCGCGGCAGCAGAGGAAGCAGGTGCGCAGGTTCATGTCGATCATGTTCCGAAACGCCGCCGCGTCGGTCTCGGCGAGCGAGGCCATGGCAAAGCCGCCGGCAAGGTGGATCGATCCCCAGAGCTTGGGCAGGCCCGCGTAATAGGCATCCACCGCCGCCGCATCGGTCAGGTCGATATCGACCTGGGTCGACAGCCGGGCGTGGCCGGCATGGGGATAGCCGTCGAGGTGGGACGCCTGTTCCACCGGGAGGTGGAGATTGGCGCCTGCGTCGAGCAGGCGGCCGACCACGGCGCGGCCGAGCCCGCCGGGTCCGCCCGTGACGACGATATGAAGATTTTCGAGCTGCATGGTCCCGAAGTTTCGCGTTGCACGGCGCATTGTCAACCGCGCGGGCCAACGGCGCACCGGCCCGTGTTGCGGCGGTGGCGGCGAATTCTATAATCGGTCATCGCACTCAATCGCCGGCCCGTCATCGCGGGCCGTGTCCTGAATCGGCGGTCGTTTCGCCGCTGCGCGCCAAGGAGAACGGAATGTCAGAGATCACTGTCACGCCCACCGGCGCGGCGCTTGGGGCCGATGTCGGCGGCTTCGATATCCGGTCGGTCACCGATGCGCAGTTTGCGGCGATCCAACAGGCGTGGCTCGATCATCTCGTGCTGCGCTTCCGCGGGCAGGATTTCGACGACCGGGCGCATCTCGACTTTGCGCGGCGCTTCGGCGCGCTCGACCTGTCACCGCATACGCGTTTCGCGGGGCAGCCCTGGATGTCCGAGTTCCCGGAAATGAGCCGCATCACCAATATCGAGATCGACGGCAAGCCGACCGGGTCGCTCGGCAGCGGCGAGTTGGTCTGGCACACCGATATGTCCTACCTCGACCTGCCGCCGACCGGCAGTTTGCTGCACGCCCTGGAAGTGCCGGAGGGCGGCGGCGATACCGCGTTCCTGAACATGTATCTCGCGCTCGAGACGTTGCCGGCCGCGCTGAGTCGCGCCATCGAGGGCCGCAAGATCAAGCATGACCAGACCCAGAACAGTTCCGGCCGCGTGCGGGAGGGGCTGGAGGATATCGACTACAGCGATGTGCGCGACGTGCCCGGTGCGGTGCATCCGATCGCGCGCACCCATCCGGAAACCGGCCGCAAGGCGCTCTATCTCGGCCGCCGCGCGCGGTCCTACATCATGGACATGGATGTGGAGGAGAGCGAAGAGCTTCTCGATGCGCTGTGGGCGCATGCGACCGGCAATCCCGAGTTCGGCTGGACACAGCAATGGCAGCTCGGCGACATGATCCTGTGGGACAACCGTTGCGCCATGCACCGCCGCGACGCCTTCGATCCTTCACAGCACAGGCTGATGCACCGCACGGTGATTCTCGGCGACCGGCCGTATTAGACCGGCAGCACTAGTATATCTCGGTGCGCGACGGGCCGCGCTACGCCTTCAGCACGATCGTCGTGCCGGGCTTGCCCTGCGACAGGCGGAATTGATAGAGCTTGGGAAGCGGGTCGGCCGGTGCGATTTTCGCCGCGCGCGCGAGTTCGGTGACGGCTTCGGGATCGTCCTGCATGACCATGCGATAGGCGCGGATATAGGCCTCCACCTGGGGCGTGTCGCTGGCGGAGTCGGGGAGCGGCTCGAAGATGTCGACCTGCATGTCGCTGTTGTCCCAGCGCAGCGTGCCGATCCGCCGGACGATGATGTCGGAGGCCGCGCGGGCCGCCTCGACGCTGATGCAAATGCGGGTCCCGAGCGATTTGTTCGCCTGTTCGAGCCGGCCGGCGAGGCTCACCGTCTGTCCGATGGCGCCATAGGAGAAGATCGCATTCCCGCCGAAATTTCCGGTGATCGCCTTTCCCGTATGGATGCCGAAACGAGTGTGTCCCATCTTGCCGATGCTGGTAACCCGGCGCTCGCGATAGGATAGCGCGAATTCATCCATTGCCAGGACACAGCGCACGGCGCGGCTGCCGTGGTCGGGCTGTTCCAGCGGCGCGCCGAATACCACTACGACGGAGTCGGTGTCGATGCGGTCGACGATGCCATCATGCTCGGCGACGATGGCGCACAGGCCTTCGAGATAGCCGTTCAAGATCGAGATCAGCTCCTCCGGCCGCAGGCTGTCGGCGAGTTGCGAAAACGCGTTCATATTGCTGATCAGCACGGTCACCGCCTGCTGCGCCCCTTCGAGCCCGGCGCGTTCGGGATCGGCGACGAGTTGACGCACCATGTCGGCGGAGGTGCGTTCGCCGAACCGGTCGCGCAAATAGTCCCGGCGGCTGCGGGTGAAGCGGCGTACCGCGGCGTTGGTCTGTCCATAGGAAGCGGCGAAGGCGAGGGCGGGCATCAGCACCGGGAGTGCGATTCCGGTGGTCCAGGTCAGTCCGACATCGGCGGCGACCAGCGCCGTCAGACCGCCGGCGCCGACGGCGAGCCGGATCGGTGTACGGAAGCGCAGTGTCGCGAGGGCCGACGCAACCGACGCGAACAGAAAAATGGTGAGCAAGGTCGTAAATTCAGTAGGCACATCGGCGGCGCGTCCCGCCAGCAGTTGGGCGGTGGCATGCGCCTTGATCGACAAGTGTGAAAGCCGTTCGCTGCCGCTGTGTCCGGCGACGCGATGGACGCGGTTTTCGGGATCGTCGACACCGATCAGCACGACCTTACCGGCAAACCATTTTGGCGGCAGTCCGGCGGCCGTGTGCAGCGCGATGGTCAGAAACGGCCGGGTGTTCTCGTTCGGCGTTCCGTGATAGGCGAGGCGAAAGACATGGCGCGTCGGATTTACGCCGGCCTGACCCGCAAGCCCACTGGCAAAACCCGGATGCCATTTGCCATTCAACTCTTCGCCGGGATGACTCCAGCGAACCGTTCCGTCCGCGCCATCGATGCCGAGCGTGTCCGTGCCGGTAACAAGGCCTTCGGTATATTCGCGCTCGTATGCGCGCTGGGTGGCCGTCAGCGGCGCTGTCGCCCCCGGCGTCTCGACGACCAGCGGCACCGTTGTATTGCGCAGAACTTGTTGAAGCGCGGCATCCTTGTCCGTTTCGGTCGGGCCGGTGAAGGTCTGGACAAGGCCGATGGCGCGAGGCCCCGCGGCGGCGATATTGGCCAAGGCCCGCGCCAGCAGCGCCCGGTCGACCGGCGATTTATAGGGCAGCGTTTCGAAGGTCTCGGCGTCCGCGGCGACCACGATCACATCCCGGCTTTGCGGCTCCGGCGCGCGCAGGAGAGCGGCCCGCCAATCTTCGACGGCGTATTCTAGCGCCCGGATCGGCGGCAACCAGTAGGGCAGGAAAAACGCAACGATGGTGGTCAAGGCGACCGCGGCCAACAGGCTCAGGATGAAATTTTTATTGAGGAACCGAGCCATGGGCAGATGATCTGGATCGCAGTCTTGTTAAGGTCGATGCCTTGATAACACGCAGGATATTCCCCAAAGATTAACGAATTGGGGCAAGCCTGTGGCATTGGCGGGCCGATTTCGGGGGCCACAAATCCGGCCCTGGTTCAGGCGTCCGGCAGGGTTTCCAAGCCGCAGAAAACGCGCCTTTGCCGGCCGATCCGCCTTGACTCGTCCGACCGCCTGTCCATGCTGGAGGCGGTGCAAAAGGCAGCGACGGGTGGGGGTTCGACGATGATTACCGTATACGTCATTAAGAATTGCGACACCTGCCGCAAGGCGATGAAGTGGCTCGCCGCGGAGGGGATCGAGGCCCGGTTTCACGATTTTCGGGTCGATGGATTGCCGGCCGACGCGCTGGATGAGTGGATTGCCGCGCTCGGCGTCGACACGGTGCTCAACAAGCGGGGCACGACGTGGCGGAAACTGCCGGCGGCCGAGACGGCGGCGGCGGACGACGCGAAATCGGTCGCCCTCATGCGGGAGCATCCGGCGCTGATCAAGCGTCCGGTCTTCGATCTCGGCGGCACTTATCTTATCGGCTTCAAGGAAGCGGAACAGCAGGCGTTGCTGGCGGCCCGCTAGCCAGCAGAAATTGCATTTCGAATTAATCGACACGAGAAACGAAAGGGAGAGACAATGGATTGCAGGATGGACGGGAGGGTGGCGCTGATCACCGGCAGCAGCCGGGGCCTCGGGCGCGCCATGGCGCTGAATTTCGCGGCTTCGGGCGCGCATGTCTGCGTGACCGGACGGCGCGCCGATATGGTGGCCGCGACGGTCAAGGAGGTCGAGGCCGCCGGCAGCGGCAAGGTCTGCGGCTGCACCGCCGACGCGGGTAGTGCGGAAGACATCGAGCGGCTGGTCAAAACCGTGGAAAAGGAGCTCGGGCCGGTCGATATCCTGGTGAATAACGCAGGCACGTCGCGCCGCATGCCGTTTTTGGAAATTACCGACGAGCTTTGGGATCTGGATCTCGGCCTCAAATTCTACGGCGCGATCCGGACCGCGCGGCTCACCATGCCGGGCATGATCGAGCGTAAATGGGGCCGTATTATCAACGTGCTCAACACAGGTGCGAAAGCGCCGCCGGGCGGCGGTGCGCCGACGGCGGTGTCGCGCGCCGCCGGCATGGCGCTGACCAAGGTGATGGCGGGCGAGGGCGCGCCCCACAACGTGCTGGTCAATGGGCTGCTGGTCGGCCGGATCGAGAGCGATCAATGGCTCAACCGGTGGGAAGCCACCGACAAATCACAGACCTACGAGCAATATCTCGACACGATGGCGAAGGACATGAAGCTGCCCCTGGGTCGGCTCGGCACGGCCGGGGAATTCGCCAACATGACCTGTTTCCTGTGTTCCGACGCGGGATCCTTCATCACGGGCTGCGCGATCAATGTGGATGGCGGCATGAGTCCGGTGATGTGACGCGGCGTCGGTGGGAACGACAAAAATTTCATCCTTCCGTAACCCCATCCGCCGGTAGGGCTCGTTATAAAGACTATGAGCCTCCCTGGCTTTCTTCCTGAAATGGAACTGCCCGCCGGAACCAAATTCCGGCGGGCATTTTTTTGCATTTTGGCCGCATTGGCAAACCGCCGAGATTACGGATTAAACCATTTTTTAAATACTTTAGCTCTACTTTGCCGCGCATGACCGACCCATTGAGCAGATTGGACGATTTCATCTCGGTCCTGAAAGGGGAGCGCGATGAGCGGCGCGGCGACGAGCGCATCCGGTCGTTGCGGCGGTGCCGGTTGATTTACGGCGAAGACGCCGCAATGCGCTGTTTTGTCGTCGATTTATCGGAATACGGCGCCCGGTTGCGGCCCGAGGATGTGAGCTTGCTACCGGAGAAATTCGACCTTCAGCTCGAACACAATCTGACGGTGCGGTGCAAGGTCGTCCATCGGGACGAGACGGAGTTGGGCGTCACCTTCATCTTCTAGGGCGGCGTGCGCCCATTTGGGCGCACATAAACTGCTCTATCTTCACAGAATCTATCAACTTTTCAGCCCTTAATTGACTCCAATTAAAGGCAGGTTGATTTGGTCCGAACTCCCGGCGCCGGCCGCATCTTTTCGGCAATCCTCGACCGCCACTTCCTATCGCGATGGGGGCCCGCCCGTTCAGGCGGATCGGTCGGGTTGATCCAAATCAATGTTGCGACTTCCCGCCTCCGGCACGCTTGCAAACAGGCCGTCAGGCCCTCCGAGTGTTGTGAAACGGGGACAGGGAGGCGGTCGATCGCCACCCCGTCCTGTTTGCGTGTTCCCGGTCCTCCGGCGCGTGTTCCGTGGATTGGAAGTCAATGACCGAAGGTGAAATCGCCTATCTGACAATGGTCCTGGTGCTGTTCGTTGCTTTTGTCGTGGTGATCGGCAGCGTGACCGCGGGTCAGAGCAAGCGCAAATAACCGGCGGCCTTACGCTGCCTCCCCCAGTGCCTGGCGCAGCACGTAGTGCAGCATGCCGCCGTGCTGGAAGTATTCCACCTCGACCGCCGTATCGAGGCGGCACAGCAACGTGATGTCCTCCGTCGATCCGTCGGCGCGGGTGATGCGGCAGGCCACGTCCATGCGCGGTGTCAGCCCGTCTTCCAATCCGGTGATGTCATAGGTCTCGCTGCCGTCGAGCTTCAGCGTGTGCCGGTTGACGCCGTCCTTGAACTGCAGCGGCATCACCCCCATGCCGACAAGGTTCGAGCGGTGGATGCGCTCGAGCCCTTCGGCGATGACGGCGCGGATACCCAGCAGCTGCGTTCCCTTGGCGGCCCAATCGCGCGACGATCCGGTGCCGTATTCCTTGCCGCCGATGACGACCAGCGGCACGCCCTCCTTGCGGTAGCGGAGTGCGGCGTCGAACACGGAGGTCTGTTCACCGTCCGGCATGTGACGGGTGAAACCGCCTTCGGTGCCGGGCGCCAGCTCGTTCTTGAAGCGGATGTTCGCGAAGGTGCCGCGGATCATCACTTCGTGGTTGGCGCGGCGCGTCATGAAGTTGTTGAAGTCCTTCGGGTCGACCTTCTCGCCAATGAGATATTGGCCCGCCGAACTGTCCGGGCCGATGACGCTGACCGGCGAAATGTGGTCGGTGGTCGTCATGTCGCCGGCCATGATCAGCGCGCGCGCGCCGCGGATGTCGCGGACCGGCTCCAGCGCGGGTTCGGTTTCGAGGAAGTAGGGCGGCTGGCGCAGATAAGTGCTGGCTGAGTCCCAGTCGAAGGTCGCGCCGCCGCCGGCCTGCAGCGCATCCCATTGCGGACCGCCGTCGAGCACGGTGGCGTAGCCCTTGGAGAAGCGTTCGCGTGTCACGGAGTCGGCGATCATCTGTTGAATTTCCGCGCCGGTCGGCCAGATATCGGCAAGGTAGACCGGCTTGCCGTCCTGGTCCTCGCCCAGCGGGTCCTCGCGCAGGTTGATGTCGAGCGTGCCGGCCAGCGCATAGGCGACGACGAGCGGCGGCGAGGCCAGATAGTTGACCCGGCAGAGCGGGTGGATACGCGCCTCGAAATTGCGGTTGCCGGACAGCACCGCGCCCGCGACCAGTTCGTTGTCGGCGATGGCGGCCTCAATGGCCGGGTCCAGCGGGCCGGACGCGCCCATGCAGGTCATGCAGCCGAAGCCCACGATCTGATAGCCGAGTTGGTCCAAATCTTTCTGTAGGCCCGACGCGGCGAGATAGTCGCCGACGATGGTCGAGCCCGGCGCGAGCGAGGTCTTGACCCAGGGCTTGGTGGTCAGCCCGTTGGCGATCGCCTTGCGCGCCAGCAGGCCGGCGCCGATCAGTACCGCCGGGTTCGACGTGTTGGTGCAGCTGGTGATCGCGGCGATCGCCACCGATCCGTGGCCCAGCGTAAAGTCCTTGCCCGCCACCGGCACCGGCTTTTGCTTGCCGGCGGTGTCGCCGCGCTGCTCCTTGAGCGCCTCGGCGAAGCTCGCGGGGACCTGCGCCAGCGGGGTGCGCTGATACGGCCGCGACGGGCCGGCCAGGCTGGTTTCCACCGCACCGAGATCGATCTCGATGACGTCGGTGAAGACCGGTTCCGGCGCGCCGGCTGCCCGGAACATGCCCTGTTCGCGGGTATAGGCCTCGACCAGCGCGACCTGCTCTTCCGACCGGCCGGTCAGGTGCAGATAGCGGAGCGTTTCTTCGTCGACCGGGAAGTAGCCGACCGTCGCGCCGTATTCCGGTGACATGTTGGCGACCGTCGCGCGGTCGGTCAGGGTCAGCGTATCGAGCCCGTCGCCGCAATATTCGACGAATTTCTGCACCACGCCCTTCTTGCGCAACGCCTGCGTCACGGTCAGCACCAGATCGGTCGCCGTCGTGCCTTCGGGCAGGCGTCCGGTCATGCGGCAGCCGATGACTTCCGGGATCACCATCGAGACCGGCTGGCCCATCATCGCCGCGCCGGCTTCGAGGCCGCCCATGCCCCAGCCGAGGATCCCGAGCGCGTTGATCATCGGGGTGTGGCTGTCCATGCCGATCAGGCAGTCGGGATAGGCAGTCATCTCGCCGTCGACCGCGTCGCTCCAGACCACGCGCCCGAGATATTCCAGGTTGATCTGATGCATGATCCCCTTGCCGGGGGGCACGATGCGGATGTTCTTGTAGGTCTGGTGCGCCCATTTCAGGAAGGCGAAGCGTTCGCGGTTACGCTCATATTCGATATCGAGATTCTTTTCCTTCGCGTCGGCCGAGCCTGTGAACTCGGCGATAACCGAGTGGTCGACGATGAAGTCGATCGGCGTCCGCGGATTGATCGCCGTGGGATCGCCGCCGAGCCGCACCATGGCGTCGCGCATGGCGGACATGTCGGCGAGCAGGGGAATGCCCGACGCGTCGGGCATGATGACGCGGGTCGGGTGATAGCCGATTTCCCGGTCCGAGGTCTTCGTCGCGGTCCATTGGCCGAGCGCCCTGACGTCGTCGAGCGTGACCGCCTTGCCGTCCTCGTTGCGCAGCAGGTTCTCGGCCAGCACCTTCAGCGAATAGGGCAGGCGGGAGAAATCGCCGGCGCCGGCCGCTTCGGCGGCGGCCAGGCTGTAATAGGCGTATGCGGTGCCGCCTACCGTGAGGCTCTTCTTGCTTTTAAGGCTGTCGTTGCTGGTCATGGCAAATCTCTCCGTAAGTCACGCATGGCTGCTCGCGGTCCATAGATCTGTGGAATGCGGCGTCGAATTCGTGATGAAGCTGTGTCGGCCCGGCGCGATGTCCGGCCGGTCATGATCGCCACGATAGCCGTTTCGGGCCAGAGGGAAAGATTGCATATTCTCGATAAATAAATAAAATTAATTAATATCAGAAATAGATAAGATAAACTTATGAAAATAGGTTTCGACGATATTCGCGCCTTCGTCTCGGTGGCCGAACTGTCCGGCTTCAAGCTCGCGGCCTCCCGGCTCAACGTCACCCAATCGGCGCTGACCCAGCGGATCGGCAAGCTGGAGGATTATCTCGGCGCGCGCCTGTTCAACCGGACGACCCGGCAGGTCGAGTTGACCGAAGTGGGCAGGACCTTCCTGCCGTCGGCCCTGCGCGTGCTGCACGAATTCACCGGCTCGCTGTCGGACATCGAGGATGTCATTGCCAAGCGCCGGGGCGTTGTCACCGTCGCCTGCCTGCTGACGGTCGCTTATGGGTTCATCCCGCGCATTCTGGAAACCTTCCGGGCGGCGCACCCCAAGGTGAAGGTCCGCCTGCTGGACGAGACCGGGTTGCGGGTCGCCGACCGGGTGCGGGCCGGAGAAGCCGAATTCGGCATCGACATGCGGCTGCGCGACGACCCGGAAATCGACTTCGAGCCGGTCGCGGAAGAACCCTATGTCATGGCCTGCAGCAAGGATCATCCCTTGGCGGGGCGGGGGCCGCTGCGCTGGGCCGCGCTCAATGAGGGAAGCTATGTGGCCTTCGGTCTCGAAAGCGGCATCGGCCGCCAGCTCGCGACCCCGCAGGCGGCGCTGACATGGGACTATGAGGTGCAGCATCTCGGCACGATGATCGGACTGCTGCAGACCGGCTTCGGCGTCGGCGTCGTGCCCTATTCGGTGATGCACAACCGCAAGGACGCGGGCCTCGTCTCGCGCCCGCTGATCGAGCCGCCGGTGACCCGGACCATCGGCATCATCAAACGCACCGGCGCCGCCCTGTCGCCCGCGGCCGAAAGCTTGCGCGATATCGCGGTGAAGGAAATCCGTACCGCCTATGGCGGGCTTGCGAAACGGCGCGCGGGGTAGCGCTAGCCCTCGACACCCTCCAGATTCTTCTCGTCGCCCGGTTTGTGGCCGGCGCTGTGGGCGTATTTCGCTTCGACCGCGTCGGCCGACAGGTAGCGGTCCTCGAGCTTGCGGATTTCGGCGATGCCGGTGAACTCGTACCAGTTCTCGACCGGCCGGTCCTCGAACGCCTTGAGCTGCTTGAGTTCGTAGTCGATGCCCTCGCGCTTGAACGCGTCCAGCGTGTCGATCATCGATTGCACGCCGGCGCGCAGGGCCAGCAGCGGCAGGATGCAGAGGCTGTAGCCCATCTCCTGGACCTGCTCCAACGGGATCTTCGGCGTGGTGCGCTTCTTGGCGTAGCCGCCCATGTTGAACATCTTCAGCCCCGGCACCTCGCGGGCGAAGGTCGCGTATTCCTCGACCGACAGCAGCGCGTCGGGGAACGCCATGTCGGCGCCGGCCTCGTGATAGCGCTGCGAGCGCAGGATCGCCTCGGCCAGGTCGTGCGGGCCGCGCGCATCGGTGCGGGCGATGATCAGGAAGTCGGGATCGGTGCGCGCGTCTACCGCCGCCCGGATCTTGCCGCAGGCTTCCTCGACGGGAACGATCTCCTTGCCGGCGATCGAGCCGCAGCGTTTCGGGCTCACCTGATCTTCCAAATGGATGCCCGCGACGCCGGTCAGCTCGTATTCGCGCACCGTGCGGATCACGTTGATCGCGTTGCCGTAGCCGGTGTCGGCGTCGCAGATCACCGGAATGTCGGACGCCAGCGCCATGAAACGCGCCATCATGGTCATCTCGGTCATGGTCAGCAGGCCCACATCCGCGCCACCGGTCAGCGTGTTGGCCACGCCCGAGCCGGTCATATAGGCCGCTTCGAACCCGGCATCGGCGACCAGCCGCGCGCTTAATCCGTTATGCGCGCCGGGTGCGACGACCAGGGTCCCGCTGTTCAGTTTCACGCGTAATTCCCGGCGTTTGGTGCTGGCGTCTTTCATGGCTGCCTCGCTTGTGTTTGACGGGTAATGAAGGTCGTCACCCCGGACAAGCGGCGCAGCCGCGCAGATCCGGGGTCCAAGGCGGAAAGGGTATCGCTCTCACGTCGCTGGATCCCGGCTCTCCGCTGCACTGCGGCCGGGATGACGGACCGAATGACGTGTATCGTCCTCAAACCGCGTATTTCTCGTCCAGCTCCATGAAATGCGCCGTGTTCACCGAGGCTTCGCGGTCTTCGAAGGTCGCCATGTGATCGGCGAGCGATTCGGTGTGGCCGTCCTGAAGGATCGCCTTGGCCGCTTCCTGCATAGCGTAGATCGCGGTGCGTTGCAGGTCGCCCGGGACGATTACGAGGTTGAAGCCCAGCTCCTGCAGCTTGTCCTTCGGCACCACCGGCGTCTTGCCGCCCCAGAACATGTTGAGCAGTTTCGGGTAGGGCAGTTCCTTGGCGACTTTCTCGATTTGCTCCATGTCGCGGGGCGCTTCGATGAACGCGACGTCCGCGCCGGCCTCCATGTATTTGTGCATGCGCTCGATTGAGGCGTCGATGCCTTCGACGGCGAGCGAGTCGGTGCGCGCGATGATCACCATGTCGTCGTCGGTCAGCGCGTCGCGGACGGCCCGCAGCTTGGCGCAGAGCTCTTCGGTCGGAACGACCGCCTTTCCTTCGTAATGGCCGCAGCGTTTCGGGAACACCTGGTCCTCCAGATGGAAGCCGGCGACGCCGACCCGCTCGAAACCCCGGAGCGCTCGCCGCGCGTTCAACGCATTGCCGTATCCGGTGTCCATATCGGCGATCAGCGGAATGGAGACCGCGTCGACCATCTGTTCCAGCCGGTCGGTGATTTCTTTCGGCGAAATCAGGCCCATGTCGGGAATGCCCGTGCTCCGCGCGATGCCGCCGCCGGTGGCGTAGACCACTTCGGCGCCTGCGTTCTCGACGATGCGGGCGGAAATGCCGTCATAGGCGCCGGGGATCAGATAGGTTTTCCCGGACTCGATCATTTTCTTGAGTTTGGTCGAAGCGCGCATGGCGACGCAGCCTCCCTGGTTGTTGGCGTGTTCAAAATGGAGCGCTGCGCGCAGGATGCGGCTGCCGGCCCGAAACCGGGCGCGCAGCGCGGCCCCTATATGGCATGAGCGGCGGGGCGGCGGCAAATCCGGAGGCATCGCCGCGATGCAGTCAGGGCGCGATGATTCCTGCAATGCTTAATAATTATAAATAACAGTCTGTTACCGACCAGGCGGCAATGCCGCGCGCATTTTACCACTTTTACGCCAACTACTACTTTCAAGGTACACCATTCGGCGATAGCATCTTCGGACTCCGATGTGGGATAGGAGGGGGAGATGATCTTTCATTCGTTGAGAATGGGGTTCGCTGCCGTTGTGTTGGGCTGTTTGGCGATGGCCGGGACGGCGCGGGCCGGAACGGTGGATCTGTTTGGTCTGCCGGGCAACTTCAACCAGGGAAATTTCGGGACGTCACTTTCGTTTTATTACGCGCAGTCGGTTCTCGCCGACGATGCCAATTGGTCGAGTCTGGCTTTCGGCGTCACGGATCAAGAAGCCAACAGTTTCAATCTAATAATATCGGAAGCGCGCCCGACCTCACAGTCAGGTCCCGGTTTTCTGCCCGATGCCACGGCGATTTTGTCGCATCTGGTGCTCGATCATCTGGGCGGCGGCCTGCAGATCTTCGACGTCGATCTGAATCTTCCCGTCGCGAGCGGCAGCACCTATTTCTTCACGCTGGCGGCATTCGGGACAACCCTCACACAAGCGACCGTTCGCGCAACTGAATTCAATGGCTCCGACAAATATACGCCGGGTGAATTCCTGTTTGCCAACGACAACGCGGAATTCAGCAACAATCTTGCCTGGAATTCCCGCTTTTTTAACGGCGAGGATCTGGTATTCCGCGCGAACTTCGCATCCGCGATTGTGGCGCCGCCAATTGCAAGCGATGCCATCGTCGCCACACCCGTACCGGGAGCCTTGCTTCTGTTCGGCACGGCTATCGGAATGTTGGGATTCTTTATCTGCTTGCGCCGCCGGCAATCGACGCCAAAACGACGGCCGGACGGAACTTACGGCAACAGGACTATGCGCCGTTAACGCGCCCGGCTTGCCGGTGGCTCAACTCCCGTAGCGGTTCTCCGGGGCGCGCACTTCCGAAAAGGCGCCGATTTCCCGCAAATCGTCGAGCGGCACCGGCCGGTCCTGCACGATGGCGGCGCGGGACCTTACGGTCTGAGCCTCGGCTGCCTCGGTATCTGTATTTCCGTTCGTATGCCACGGCGGGTTTACTATTGCGGTAAGATCGCACGGACGGAAAAATCAGGCCGGCTCGACCATGCTTGATTTCCGGGCTCGCTAATGTCGGCTGGGCCGATAACTGCAAGATGGGGCGGAATGTATGGTCGCCGCGGTAGCGCCAGTTTTTTCATTGCTCTTGAGCGTCGCGATGTTGCTCATGGGCAATGGGCTGCAGGGCACGCTGCTCCCGGTGCGCGCCCAGCTTGAGGATTTCACGTCATTAGATATCGGCGTACTGGGATCGTCCTACTTCCTGGGATTTGCGCTCGGCTGCCTCCTGGGGCCGCGGGCGGTCAAGCGAGTTGGCCACATACGCGCGTTTACCGCCATGGTCTCGATCGCGTCGACCGTCTCCATTGCGCACGTCTTGCTCCTGTCGCCGGAAATCTGGTGGCTGCTGCGCGGCATCACCGGGTTTTGCTTCGCCATGCTCTACATGGTGATCGAAAGCTGGCTGAACGAGAAATCCACCAACGAAACACGCGGTTTGGTGTTCTCCATCTATACGATCATCAATCTTACCGTCATTACGATCGGCCAGATGATGTTGCTGGTGGCCAGCCCGACCACCTTCACGCTCTTCGCCCTGGCATCGATCCTGGTCTCGCTCGCCGCCGTGCCGGTTGCCATGACCACGGCGTCCGCGCCGCAACCAATTGCCGCGGTGCAGGCCCGGCCCGCCGCCTTGTTCCAAATGTCCCCGGTCGGTTTCGTGGGATGTCTGGCGGTCGGCCTCGCCAACGGCTCGTTCTGGGCATTGGCGCCGGTGTTCGCCCGGCGTGAAGACGGCTCGTTTACCGGTATCGCCCTCTTTATGAGCATTGCCGTGCTGGCGGGTGCGGTCGGCCAATATCCGCTCGGTCGCGCGTCGGACCGGGTCGACCGCCGCAAGGTGATCGTTCTGGCCTGTCTCGGGGCGGCGCTGGCCGGACTCGGCTTGGTCTTGACCAGTCGTCTGTGGGAGCCGGGCCTGTTGCTGGCGGCCGCCGGGTTCGGGTTCTTCGCCTTTCCGCTCTATGCGCTGGCGGTCGCGCACACGAATGACTTTGTCGCGGCCGACCGTTTCGTCGAGGCATCCAGCGGTTTGCTCTTGATCTATGCGGCGGGCGCGGTAGCAGGGCCGATTTTCGCATCGGTGCTGATGCGATATTTCGGAACCGACGCGCTATTCGGTTTCACCGCGGCAATTCACCTCGGCGCCGGGTTGTATGCGCTCAAACGAATGCGTAGCCGCGAGGCTCCGTCCGAAGAGGATCGTGTGCAATTCCTCGACAGCATCCGGGGCGCGCAGACGGTTTCGGCGGTGGATACCCTGCCGGACGATACCGCGCCGGGCGGGCAGCAGCAGAAATCGGCATAAGAAGGTCCAAACCGCCCGTAGCCGGCGCTGTGCGCCGATCAGCGAAGTCCGTAAAATTCGTACAAGGCGTCGATGACCTCGTCGCATACCAGCTCGACATCGAGGGGATCAGGCGGCCGGTCGCTGCCCTGTGTTTCGCCGTAGGTGTCCCAATAATGCCGCGCGGCCGCATAGAGCGGTTGGAGATCTTCGGGCATTTTCCGTTCGGACGGAAAGTCGCGCGCAAGCGCCAGAATTTTGTCCGGCAATTCTTTGGGATGGCCGCCGGATTTCATCCGGCCGCGATAGTCCTCGAGAAGATTTCGCAGTTTTTCGGCGACGTGTCCGGTCATCGGTCTCGACCCGTAATGTGGTGAGGTGATCTTGCCGCGGCGTTCAGCCCGGTTTGCTTAAGACCGCGGCGATGCGCTTCCGAACGTCTTCGGGCTGGGCATTGATCGCGTTGCCGAGCCGGCGCAGTTCGTGCCGTAGTCCATGAACCTGATCGAGCAGCGGCAGAATGACATCCAGCGCGTCGTCGTCAATATCGAGTTCAAATCGAAACTCGTGAATGAGGCGAATGCGCGCGACGTCGACTTCCTGAAACCGGTAGCCCTCCCGATCCTTCTGCGGCGCCAGCCAGCCGCGCTCGATCCACATCAGCAGCGTTTCGCGGTGCAGGCGCGAGAACGACCGCAGAATTTCCGCTTCATTGCGCATCTTCGTAGCCCTCCACACCGGTTCGCGGGTTGTAGGCATGATCCGCCGACCACTCCTTCATGAATGCGGCCAGCCGGTCGTCGGGGGAGGCCGGCAGCATGACCCGCAATGTCACGATCTGATCGCCCGCCGGCCGCCGGCGCCGGGCCGGCACGCCCTTGCCCTTCAATCGCAAGGTGTCGCCGGAATTCGACCCGGCGGGAATCGTCATGGCGACGACACCGCTTGCCGTCGGCACACGCACCTTGGCGCCGAGCACCGCTTCGTGCAACGCGACCGGCAGGACAATATGAATGTCGTCGCCGTTACGATCGAATATCTTATGTTTTGCCACATGGATTTCGACAAAGGCGTCGCCGGCTTCGCCGCCGCCCAATCCGGGCATTCCCTGACCGCGTAGCCGCAGCATCTGGCCGTCGCGATGGCCGGGCGGGATCGTGATGTCGAGTGCTTTGCCATCCGGCATGGTGACGCGCTTTTTCGCGCCGTTTACCGCTTCCAGGAATGCGATTTCCATCGAATAGCGCACGTCGCCGCCGCGCATGCGGAGATGCGCCCGTTCGCCGCCCGTGCCGCGTCTGCCAAACAGATCGGAGAAGATGTCGCCGAGATCGTCGTAGCCGGCCGAGGAATGATAAGGATTGGCGCCGTCGCCGGAGGCGTATTCACGATAATAGCCGCGCTGAGTCTCATTGCCTTCCGCGTCGATTTCGCCCGCGTCGTATTGCCGCCGCTTCCCGTCGTCGGACAGGATGTCATAGGCGAGCTGGATTTTCTTGAACGTTTCTTCCGCCGATTTGTCGCCGGGATTCAGGTCCGGATGGTGTTTTTTCGCCAGCGCCCGATGGGCCTTTCGAATGTCGTCGCTCGTGGCTGTCTTCGCGACACCCAGCACGCGGTACAAATCGTCGCTCAATTCCTGCGTCCTTAAACGTTTTGCCGACGAATGGCCCCCAGGCACGGCCGGCAATACGTTTAATGTTGTGGGAACGCCCCGCCATTCAAGAGGCGTCGCGGCGCCGGTGCGGATTGCCGTATGCCGGTTCCGGTGATATGCCCGTGACGCAGCAGTCCCTTCAAGATGAAGGGAGTCGCGGTGAATATCCGCTCAGATGCCAGGATGGACGTCCGCAATCCAGCCGCTCGGATCGGCCTCCCGCCGGCGCTCAACTCCCGTAGCGTTTCTCCAGGTCGCGCACTTCCGAAATGCCGCCGATTTCCCACAGATCGTCGAGCGGCACCAGCCGGTCCTGCACGGTGGCGGCGTTACCGGTCTCGTAGATCTCGCTCATCACGTCCCGGATCGCCTTGGCCGCGGCCATGATCGGCTGCGCGTAGAAGCAGCAGGTCTTGAAACCCATCGCCTCGACTTCGGAGACGTGCAGTTTCGGCACCATCGGGCTCGGCGAGTGGTTGTAGTGCAGCGGGATGCGGTCGCGGAAGCGTTCCGCGAAGGCGCGGGTCTCGTCCATGTCCTCGCGCATCTCGGCGAACAGCATGTCGGCGCCGGCCTCCAGATACGCCTCGCAGCGTTCCAGCACGTCGTCCAGCCCGTTGACCAGCATCGCGTCGCACCGCGCGATGATGACGAAATCCTTATCCCGCTTGGCTTCCTGCGCGGCGCGCAGCTTGGCGCACATCTCCTCGGTGGAGATCAGTGTCTTGCCGAACATGTGGCCGCAGCGCTTGGGCCAGGTCTGGTCCTCGATATGGATGCCGGCGACGCCCGCTTGCTCGAATGCGCGTACGGTGCGGCGCACGTTGATCGCGTTGCCGTAGCCGTTGTCCGCATCGACGATGACGGGAATCTCGACCGCTTCCGCGATGTAGCGCGCATTGGCCACCATCTCCTCGCCGGTCAGCAGCCCCACATCGGGATAGCCTTTGCTGACCGAGGTGCCGGCGCCGGTGACGACGCACAGCTTGAAGCCGATCTGTTCGGCGATCTGGGCGGACATCGCGTCATGCGCGCCGCCGGCCATCACCGTATGATTGCCCGCGATCAGCTGACGCAGTTTCGTGGTCGCTCTCATGGTTTCTCTCCGGGGCGCCTGGCCGCAGGCGGCCGCGCCCGATGTGGTCGGGGTGAACTCCTCGCGCGGCGGATTATTCGGGGAGCGGTTTCGCGCCGCCTGGCACTTCGATCCCGAAGGTATTGAGCACCAGCGAGATGACCGAATAATGGCCGCATAAGACAACCAACTCGACGACGCCTTTCGCGCCGAGCAGTTCCTCGGCCGCGGCGAATGTGGCGTCGCTGACCTTGCGGTTCTCGGTCATTTCGGTGATGAAATTGTAGACGATTTCCTCGTCCTTGTTCTTGAAGTCGGGCCGCCGGCGCTCGGCGATGGCGTCGGCGATCGCCGCATCGAGGCCTTCCTCCAGAGCAATCTTGTAATGGGCGTACCATTCGTATTGCGCCGTCCAGAAGCGGCCCATCATGATGATCGCCATCTCGCGCAACCGCCCGTCGAGCGTGCCGTCGAAGCGCAGGAACGCGCCCATCGCCTGCACCGCGTCGGCGGCTTTCGGGTTGTGCATCAGCGGCACGAAGGGCCCGCGCACTTCGCCGCGCGGACCGGCGGTGATCGCATCGGCCACGCGCTTCTGTTCGGCGTCGTAATCTGCGGGATCGATGTTGGGTAGACGGTTCATGGTTGGGACTCCCTCACTGGAATGTTTGCTTGTTCGTGTCAGATCGATTGATCGGTATTGCGGTCCTTATCGGTATTCGGTGCGACATCATCCTATACGGAAAATCCACCCAGCTTGGTTTCCAGGTATTCGGCGATGCCTTCGCGGCCGCCCTCGCGCCCGAGACCGCTTTCCTTCATGCCGCCGAACGGCGCGGCCGCCGCGGTCGGGTTGATATCGTTGACGCCGACGATGCCGAAGCGGAGCCGTTCGAACATGCGGTGCGCGCGGGAAACGCTCTGCGTATAGACATAGGCGGCGAGCCCGTAATTTGTGTCGTTCGCCATTTCCAGCGCCTTTTCATCGTCGTCGAAGGTGATGATCGGGGCGACCGGGCCGAAGGTTTCCTCGCGATAGATCTGCATTTCGGGCGTGACGCCGGTGAGCACGGTCGGGGCATAGAAATGCCCCCTGTCGAGGCCGTCCTCCATCAGGCGATGACCGCCGCAGCGCACTTCCGCGCCCTTGTCGACCGCGTCGGCGACCTGGCGCTCGACCTTGTCGATGGCGGTCTGGTTGACCAGTGGACCGATGCTGATGCCGTCCTCCAGCCCGTTGCCGCCGCGCAGCCGGGTCACCCGCGAGACGAATTCGTCGACGAAAGGCGCGGCGATGCTGCTGTGCACGAACAGCCGGTTCGGACTGATGCAGGCCTGCCCGGTGTTGAGGAACTTGACCAGGGCGGCACCCTTGGCGGCGTATTGCGGGTTGGCGTCGTCGAACACCAGGAACGGCGCGTGGCCGCCGAGTTCGAGCGATACCCGTTTCATTTGTTCGGCCGCGCCGCGGGCCAGCGCCTTGCCGACGCCGGTCGAGCCGGTAAAGGTCAGCTTGCGCACCGCCGGGTTGGTCAGGAATTCCTCGCCGATCGGCGCGGGGTCCTGGGCTGTCACGAGATTGACCACGCCCGGCGGCAGGCCGGCGTCGTGCAGCACCTTGAACATCTCGACGGCGCAGAGCGGCGTCGTCTCGGCGGGTTTCAGGACGATCGTGCAGCCGGCGGCGAGCGCCGGCGCAATTTTTCGCGTCAGCATCGAGACCGGATAGTTCCACGGCGTGATTGCCGCGACCACGCCAACCGGCTGGTGCAGCACCAAGAAACGCTGATCGCCGCGCGGGGCGGGAATGGTCTCGCCATAGACGCGCTTCGCTTCTTCGGCGTACCACAGCAGGAAGTCGGCCCCGTATTGCACTTCGTTGAGCGCGGCGCGCAGCGGCTTGCCCTGTTCCATGGTCATGGTCCGCGCGAGGTCTTCCTTGCGTTCCACCATGATTTGATAGGCGCGATAGAGCGCGCGCGAGCGGTCATAGGCGGTCAGCCCGGACCAGGCCGGGAAGCTGCGCTCGGCGGCGGCGATGGCCCGCTTCGCGTCGCCGGCGCCGCCATCCGCGACCGCGCCGATCGTCTCGCCCGTCGCCGGGTTGGTTACGTCGAAGGTTCGGCCGCCTTCGGCGCTGCCCCATTCTCCATCGATATACATTGCGACCGCCTGCCGTGTTCATTGAGTGTCGACGGTGTGTTTAGCACGGCAGCGGCGGCGCAGAAATCGGTGCGCGCCGTTTAACTGCGCTTCGGCGCCTTTTGTTTGAACGGATTTTCCAGCAGGAAGACGAACGGGATCAGCACGACGATGAAGGCGGTCAGCCATTCGAAATCGTGCAGATAGGCCAGGAACTGCGCCTGGAAGATCACTTCCCTGTCGAGCGCGGCGAGCCCGGCCAGCTCGTTCATGTTCCACAAGTCGGGCAGGGGCTGGTGCCGCAAGGTCTCGCTGTACGGGGTCAGGTTCTGCGACAGGATCGCGTGGTTCGTTTGCGCGCTGCGGACCAATTGGCCGATCAGGATCGAGACGCCGACGCTGCTGCCGATCTTGCGCAGCAGACTCATGAAGGCGGTGGCGTCGCCACGGAAATGCGCCGGCAGGGTGCTGAACGCGGCGGTGTTGATGGGCACGAAGAACATGCCGAAGCCGGTTCCCTGAATGGCGATCACGATAATGAAATAGATGATCCCGGTCTCCGGCGTGAACTGCGCCAGCAGCCACATGGACAGCGCGAGCAACGACATGCCGACTGCGATGATCGGGCGTGGATCGATCCGCGACAGCAGACGGCCCGATACCGTCGCCATGATCGCGGTCGTGATGCCGCGGGGCGCCATGATCAGGCCGATCACCAAAACCGGCATGCCCATCAAGTTCTGCAGGAAGGGCGGCAGCAGCCCGGTCAGACCGACGAGGGTGACCCCGTGCAGCGTCGTCAACAGCAGTGCGATCGACAGGTTTCGATTGAGGAAGATGCGTGGATCTATAAAGGGTTGGCGCGCGGTGATGATGTGGACCACGAACAGATAGAGGAACGCGCCGGCAAGGCACGCCTCGATGACGATTTCGGTGGAGTCGAACCAGTCCAGCCGGTTGCCCCGGTCGAGCATGAGCTGCATCGAGATCAGGGCGATGGTCAGCATCAGGAACCCGGTCCAGTCGAAGCGCTGTTCCGTATCCCGCTTGGTCTCCGGCAGGAAGAGTGCGAGCACGACCAGCGCCGCTGCGCCGAGCGGAATGTTGACGTAGAACACCCAGCGCCAGCTCAGGAATTCGGTCAGCGCGCCGCCCAGCGTCGGGCCTATGATCGCGCCGAACATGACGCCGACCGACCACCAGCCCATGGCGAAACCATGCTCCTCGCGAGGGTAGATATCGAGCAGGATGTGATGCGACATCGGCACCAGCGCCGCGCCGAACATGCCTTGCAGGAAGCGATAGGTGACGATTTCGGCGAGCGAGTCCGAGCTCCCCGCCAGCATCGAAAAGATCAGGAAGCCGATGATCACGATAATCAGGAAACGCCGCCGGCCGACCCGGCGGCTGATCCAGCCGACCGGCGGCGTCGCGATCGCGACCGCGATGAGATAGGCGGTGAGCACCCAGGAGACCTCGTCCTGGGAGACCGACAGCGAGCCCTGCATGCTCGGCAGGGCGACCGCGGCAAGCAGCGTATCCATGCCCTGCAGCCCCGAGGCCATGACGGTGCCGACGAGAATCAGCCCGCGGAATCGAACAGGTTCGGTGGCGTCGGAGGCGGCTGCGGTCATGTGAAGTCGGGTACGGTCCTGTAGCGGTCCGGGAGGTATTCCGTCGGAAATGCGAGCGGCGACGGTCTGGCCAGGCTGGGAGTATAGAACAAAATTTGCCGCCGCACCGCCGATGCGCGTGAAATGGCGTTAAACTTGTGCGGCGGGGCCATCCTGGCGGCGTCGCGGCGCATTCCTTCCCGTCAGCAGGAGCCCATGGCCTTGACCGATCGATTTCCGTTTGCTGCGAGCCGTCCCACCCAGCCGCCGCCCGCCGGCACGTGCGACTGCCACACCCATATCTTCGGGCCGATCGATCGCTATCCCTATGGCGCCGGGCGATCCTACACGCCGATGGATGCGTCGGTGGATGATTTGAAGTCCATGCTGCAAACGCTGGAACTCGACCGGGTCATCCTGGTCCAGCCGAGCCCGTACCGTGCCGATAACCGGTGCCTGATCGATGCGTTACCGAAGTTTGGCGCGGCGGCCCGAGGTGTCGCGGTCATCGACGACGACGCTCCGGAGGACGAACTGCGCCGTCTCGACGCGGCGGGTATTTGTGGAATTCGGCTCAATATTGCCTCGGGTGGCAATTCCATCGATTTGCCCCTGGATGTCCGGATCGCGCGGTTGGCCGCGCGCATCGCCGGTTTGGGATGGCATCTTCAATTGTTCGTCAAGTCGGATGATCTGGTGGCGCTGGAGCCCACCTTGGCGGAACTGCCGGTGCCGCTTGTGGTCGACCATATGGGGTTGGTCGACTGCACGGTCGTCCCGCTTCATCCGGCGCACGACACCCTGCTGCGACTGCTCGATCGCGGACATTGCTGGGTCAAGCTGTCCGGGGCCTATCGGCTCGGCGGCAGCGACACGGAATTCGCCC
>JBFFGE010000030.1:0-31627 GCA_041557595.1 Alphaproteobacteria bacterium | reverse complement strand
GGCAAGCCGATCCGGATATTGACGAGCAACGATTGACCACGGAAAGGCTTGCGACCGCGACGCTGCCTATCGGCACCTATATTTGCGCACGCAAAGTCGCCGCGTTCTTTGAGCCGTATTTTCGGACCGGACCGATGATACACGCAACGCTTCGCATGCCGCGCCCGGCGGCGACACGGCCTTTCGATCGTATCGCCAGAAATCGCCCAGTGAGATCTTTGTAGGCCATTCCCCGTGGCACATCGAATGCGCGACCGCATCGCCGGCCGCCGATGCATAGCACCGGGCGTCGGCGAGGTCGGCCGCGTGATACGAAAAGCTCGTTGGCGACGATGAAAGGCAATCGTCATCGGATCGGCAGACCTTGGCCCACGGGCAGCGCGACGTTCCGGCCGGAAACCGCTTCACCGCCTGATACAGGTAGTTCGCCAGGCTCAGAAAGCCGGACGTGCTCGCCGGCGGGTTGTTCAGGAGGTCGACGGAAAACAGCAGCGCATTCTCCACGCTTTCGAAGACGCGGGGGTCCTGATCGCCGAGGAAGGCGAACTGGCCGAGCTGATGCCTGTCGGAATGCGTGGCGGTCCCGGAACCGTCGATGCGGTGGGCAAACCGACCGTCGCCCTTGTCCAGCTTCGACAAATAGGTATTCGCGAGCCGCTTTATGTCTGATTGGTAAAATATGCCCAGAGAATTTTCATAGTATAGAACAACAAATTCCAATGACAGCGACGCATGACTGATATCCTCGGCTTTGGCAGAATAGAATACATAACCAGAAGGATAGTAATTCATCGAAGGCCAATAATTAAACCTGATGGACTCGTCCGGTTTATTTTTAAACTCATCCAGTAAAAAATAAGCGATCCGGTCGGCTCTTCTTTTGTACGATGGGTAACGGGTTGCCAAGTAAAAGGACAACAGCGCGCTGCCCATCGCGGTTTGATAGTTCGTCGGAACCGGCCTGCCCGGATCTACGCCGACGACAAAATCGGCGTCGCGCGGCAGCACATAGAACCCGATTGGCCGGCCCTTTACGGTGTCGATGCGCCAGTTCTCGTGGTGATACCGGACCGTCTGCCGGGCCTTCGCGATATAATTTCCCGCGATATCGGCGAAGGTCCTGCCATCGGGCATTTTTACGATTTTCAGGCAATCTTCGTTCCGGACGAGATATGCGAAATAGGCCAGGGGCTTGATGAGGAGCCCGCTCTCCAAGACGAACGGATAGGCTTTGTCGTCTCGCACGTATTTGCCGTTTGCATCGCTCCAAACGGGCGCGCTGTTTCCGCGATAGTTGGCGTAACCGGCCTGATCGTCGCGGTGCGAAAGGATGCGGTCGCCATGCACGACGGCGTTCCGCAGGTACTTTACGTCCTTCGTCGCCTCGTACATGCGTAGATAGGCGTTAATAATAGCGGGCTCGTTATTCGCCAATATTCCCTTTCTATTGTTAAACTCACTATATCCTTTGCCATCTTTAAGATTCCGGGTCCACGCGTCAAATATATCTTTGACGCGTATTTGTCGGTCCGAGAGCGGGATGGAGGTACAGGCGATTGACGGCGTGATGCCGAACACGATCAGAACGGCGAATATCCAAAGTCCGAGATTAGATGTGCGCCACCTCGCGGTTTCAAATATGGCGTTAATAATTTTCGTCGCCACTCGGATGCCATCCCCTCGTCACAGCACCGACCGGCTGGCCGAGTAGTCGCGCTTGACCGCGAAGTGTTCCTTCCATTTCCGGTGCGCGCGCATGCCGGTGAGCGTTTCCTCGTATTTGGTGCCGAGCGGGAACGGCGCGGGGTCGGGATAGTCCGTCCACAACCCGGTCTGTCGCCGCGCCTCGCGGCGATCGATGAGCCAGTCGTTATAGCTTTCGAAGACGATCCAGCCGCCCGGCGCCTCCAGATTGACGGCGCGATAGCGGCCGTCCATTTCCTCGTAGAACGCCACCTGTTCCGGCGTCAGTTCGAGCGGTTCCAAAATGTCTTCGTAGCCCAGCGCACGCAAAGAGTCGCCGGCGACCCAGGCCATGATGCGCTGGTCGCGAAGGCTGAGCTGGTCCTTGTAGAGGCCAACATATTTATCCGAAATCGGATGCGCCACCGCCGCGTTGTCCTTGGTCCGCCCCCGCCCCTGCGCGACCGGCGTGGTGTGGAACGCCAGCAAGTCGTCCGTGTAGGGCTCGCCCAGAAAATCGCACAACCGCTTCAGCCCCGGCACCGGATCGCGCACGAAGTCCTCGTAATTGATGTCGAACCACTGATCGTCGGACAGCGTCGCCCGCCACGGTTTGACCGCCTGTTGGCCCATGTGCCACAGCTCGGCCGCGGTATAGAGGGTCATCGGTCCGAACGACGCGTCGAGGAACTCGCCGCACACGTCCCGCCCGTCGCGGGTGATGAAGACGAATTGTGCATTCGGAAAATCCTGCAATATCGCTTCGATGTAGAACAGGTTGTAGGGTGTCTTCTCACCCCAGCGCGGCTTGCCGACATCTTCCGCGTAGCGGTCGAGCATGGCGCTGAACACCCCGGCAAAACTCGTTTCGCGCGCGGCGGCGCGGGCCGCGATTTCCTCGCCGAAAGTCGCCGGGTTCACGTCCATGCCGAAGAATTGCTTGCGCAGCCCGTAGGCCATTTCATCCGACAACGCGCGGAAGTTGGCCGGGTCCGACAGGTCGCCATAGGTGAACAGATAGGGCCGGAAACGCGGGTAGTACCAGGTCACCTCGGGCACCGCGATGTTCGGGTGAACGCCCAGGATCGTCATGATCAACGTCGTGCCCGAGCGTTCCGATCCGGTGACGAAGATCGGCCGTTTGTCCAGGTGTATCGCCATTGCAACTCTCCTTTGCCGCGCGCGAACCGCGCGTCAGCCGGCGCCGTTGTCGATCGCCATCGCGTCCGACAACCCGCCACGCACCGTCTCCACCATGCGCAGGAACACCGCGCTTTCGCGGCGCTGGGCGCGGTCGATATCGACGCGGTATTCGTTGACGATACGCGCCGGCTTGTCGCCCAGCAACAAAACGCGATCGCCGAGATAGACCGCTTCCTCGATGTCATGGGTGACGAACAGGATCGACTTGCCGGTCTCGCGCCAGATGCGCAGCAATTCGTCCTGCAGCGCGGTGCGGGTAATCGCATCGAGCGCGCCGAACGGCTCATCCATTAGCAGGATATCCGGCTCAACGGCGAGCGCGCGCGCGATGCCGATGCGCTGCCGCTGACCGCCGGAAAGCTGGTAGGGCCACCGGTCGCCATACTCCGACAGACCGACCAGGTCGAGCGTTCGCGCGACCCGCTCGGCCCGCACCGCATCCGGCACGTCGATGCCTTCGAGTCCAAGCGTGATGTTGTCCGCCACCGTGCGCCATGGCATCAGCAGCGCCGCCTGAAACACCATGGCGATCGGGCGGCGCGTCGGGTCCGGCGGCGTCTCGACCGTGACCGAGCCTTCGTGCGGTGGAATGAGGTCGGCGATGACGCGCAGCAGAGTCGACTTGCCGGCGCCGGAAACGCCGACCAGGGTCACGAATTCGCCCTGTTCGACTGCGATGTTCAGATGCCGAAAGACGATGCCCGCCTCGCCTGCGCCGCCGAACGAAACCGCCAGGTCGCGGGTCTCGATCACCTTTGCCATGCCAGCACCCTGTCCTGAATGCGGACGAAAATGTAATCGCTGACGCCATAGAGCAGCGCGATCGAGAACATGTAGAGAATAACGATATCGGTAGCGAGCAGGCCCGACGCCTCGATCATGCGCTGGCCGATACCCTGAATGCCGAACAGCTCCGCTGCGACCACCGTCATCCAGCCCTGACCGAGCCCGGCGCGCAGCCCGCTCAGGATTCCGGGCGCCGCGCCGGGCAGGATTACCTTGCCCAAAAGCGCCGGGAAGCTGCGGTGGCCGAAGGCGCGGGCGACTTCGATGAGGTCCTTGTCGACCGCCTGCACCGCAGCCATCGCGGTGAAGTAATTGATCCAGAAGATGCCGATCGAGATGATGAACGCGGCCGCCGTTTCGGAGATGCCGAACCAGATGATCGCGAAGGGTATCCAGGCGAGCGGCGGGATCGGCCGCAAAACCCGGGCGAGCCACGCCTGCGAGGCCTCGACCCGCGGGAACAGCGCGACCGCCACTCCCAACGTCACGCCGAGCACCGACCCCAGCACGAAGCCGATGGTGTAGTGCCGCAGGCTCGACCACACCATGACCTGCCAGAACCCCTCGCGGATTTCCGACATCAGCGCGGGCGGGATGGTGCTGGGCGGCGGCAGCAGATGGGTCTCGATCAAGCCGCTCCGGCCGAGCCCTTCCCACAGCAGCAGGAACCCGGCGAGCCCGGCGGCCGACAGCGCGTAGCGCGTAATCGGTTTCACGATACCCGGCTCCCGAACGTCCTTTCCGCTATTTACCCAGGTTCTTCGCGGCGTCCCGGTAGATGCTCAAATCGAACAGGCCGTCGACCGACACCTTGGTCTTGATCTTCTCGCTTTTCTGGAAGTCATGCATGTATTTGGTTTGCTTCAGGATCTTGTTCGGGTCGGCCTCGAAATTGGAGGACGGCGAACTGAGCGATTTCTGGATCGTGCCCACATCGATCAGCCCCTTGGCGACGAAGTTCTTCACATGCGGCGCCGCCGCCGCCGGATCCTTCTTCAGCAATTCGGTCGCCCTGATGTGAAGTTCGACCAGTTTGACCAACGCGGCGCGCTGCGTGGCGATGACGTTTTCCCGCGCGGCGATGGTCGATCCCGGCTGGCCGTTCATCATGTCGGTCGCCCGCGCGATCACCTTCGCGCCCTTGAGCTTGCTCTCGACGATGGTCAGGATCGGCTCGAGGATGCCGGCCGCGTCGACCGACCGCGACAGCAGCGCCTGTTGCACCCGCGACGCGCCCATGCCGATCAGTTCCACATCGCCCAACTGCATGCCGAGCGACCGCAACAGCCAGTGCCGGGTCACGGTGTCGGGCACCGAGCCCTTGGGAAAACTGGCGATCTTCGCCTTGCGGCCCTTGTCCTTGGCGAACGCCATCAGCGCCGCCTTGCCGTCCTTGTGCTTGGCGAAATAGTCGACGAGATCGCCCTGGGCGATCACCGCGATCTGATTGACGATGCCGGCCGCGATGACTTTGAGCTTAATGCCCTTGCCGCGCGTCACCATGGCCGGGCCGATGCCGAAGCACATGGCGTCCATCTTGCCGGACGCAATCGCCTGAACGATCGCGGGACCGTTGGGGAACCGCGTGAGTTTGAGGTTGATGCCCGCCTTCTTGGTCCAGCCCATGCCCTCCATGACGAAAAGCTGGCTGCAGGGGACAATCGGCATATACGCCATTTCGAGTGTCACCGCCGCGCGGGCGGGTGAGACGGACAACAGTACCGTCGCGGCGAACGCCGCCACCATGTGCAAGGTCATCTTTTTCATTTTCGTATTCTCCCTGTTCGCCACCGATCCGCAGGACGCCTTCTTCGGCTTGCCAATTCAGGACCGGCATCGGCGATGGTAAATCACAACCGAACGCTTGTCAGTTTCGTCGTCGTTCCGGCATTACCCCACCACAAGCGGTTCGTCGGTCGAAAACTTGTCCGACAGCAATCTTGGCGCGCCCTTGCGCACTTCGATCATGTCCTGGATGTGCCAGTGGCCGATATGCGGCTCCAGCGCCAGCACCATGCCTTCTTCGAGCACGATGTCGCTGTCGCGGCGCAGGATCGGTTCCTGCTGGTGCCACCAGGCGCCGACGCCGTGGCCGATCAGCAGGGAGGCGAACTTCCAGCCATCGGCGTGAAACGCGTTGACGGTGGTGTCGTAGATATCGCCGACCCGGGCCCCGGCGCGGCACTGGTCGATCGCCGCGCGGTAGGTGTCGCGGATCGACACATATTCCTTCGTCTGCTGCGCGGTCGGCTCGCCGAACACCACGTTGCGCGACTGATGTCCCGGATAGCCGTCCAGATAGGCCACGTAATCGGTGCGCATGACGTCGCCCGGCTGAAACACCACCCGGCTTTCGCCCGCATAGGGAATCGTATTCGAACTCGAATGCAGGATGCCATGCGCCCAGTTGAAACCGCGCTCCAGACACCCGGCAATCGTCAGCGCATGCGCGTGCATTTCGGTATCGCCGACACGCAGCTGCGGGAAGACGTCGAGATAGACATCGTCGAGCAAATCCGCCGCCGTTTTCAGGAGCGCGATCTCCGGCTTCGTCTTGATCCAGCGCACCTCGTCCATCATCGCGGTGCAGTCGACCATCGCCATGCCGGGATTTTCCGTCGTCAGCAATTCCCAGTCGCGCGCGCTGACGTAGTCCTTCTCGAACCCGATGCGCGCCTTCGCGAGACCGCTTTCCCGCAACACCCGGGCGAGGCAGGCATAGGGCGATTCGAGATAGCCCTCGTACTGTTCCTGGCGGTCGATCCAGGAATCGCGTTCGGCCAGCCCGGCCGCGGTCAGGTTGACGATCAGCATCGGCTCGCCCTCGCGCGGCCACAGCACCATGACGCCGCGATCCGAATCCGGCAGGTCGAGCAGCCGCGCCAGGGTGCCCGGATAGGCGAACCCGGCGAGATAGGTGAAGTTGCGCCCCGACCGGGCGACCACCGCGTCCAAATCGTTTTCGTCCATATGGGCGTTCAACCGGTCGATATTCGCTATGATGTCGCGCTTTTTCTTTGGCATTGCGATCGTCCTTCCCCGCCTTCCCGGCGGCATTAGGTCGTTGCATCACACATTGTTGCCTTCAAGGCTCTCCGAAATTCGACGCATACAGCGCGTCCAGGCGGCGTAGCGCGTCCTCCGGCAACGGCCCCAACGCGGCCGCGCCGAGCGCCTCGTCGATGTGGCTCAACTCGCCGATGCCTACGTCGATGCAGGAGATCTTCGGGTTGGCGAGCACGAAGCGGAGCGCCGTCTGGGCGCGGGTGCCGTACGCGTTGCCGAGCGCGTCGAACACGGCGCGGGCATGGCGTTCCTCCGAGGCGATATCGGTGCCGGTCGTCAGGACGCTCTCGCGCCCGGTGCGCTGGTCGGTGGCGATGACGCCCGCGGCGAAAGGCCGGATGACAATGACGGCGACGCCGTTGTCATGGCAAACATCGATCAAGCGATCGAAATTTTGTGCGGCCCAGCCGGCGGGCACCGGCCGGCCGGCGCTGGGATTGAGCAGATTGTAATAGATTTGCGCCGAATCGAAGCGGCCGCTTTCGACCACCTGCCGGCAGCATGCGGTATCGCCGAGCGCGGTGATGCCCATGAAACGGAACAGCCCCTCATCGCGCAGCCGTTCGAGCGCGTCGGCAACGCCCCCCTTGCCCAGGATATGGTCGACGCCGATCATCCGGCCCTCGACCCCCGGCCCGATGCGGTTGTGAAGTTGCAGCAGATCGACCGAGTCCCGGCCGAGCCTTGCCAGACTGTCCCGCAGGCTTTCCTCGATTTGTTCCGCGATATCGTCGAGCCGGACCGTGTCGAGGTTGAATTTGGTAGAGACGAAGGGCGTATCGTCGATTTCGGCCAGCAGCCAACCCAGCGACTTTTCCGAAACGCCGTCGCCATAGCGGCTCGCCGTGTCGATCCAGTTGATGCCGCCATCGAGCGCGGCGCGGATCGCGGCGCGTTTGGTGTCGTCATCCTTGCCGATTAGGATGCCGCCGACATTACCCGCTCCGAATATCAGGTTCGAAACCTCGAGGCCCGTTCGGCCGAATTTGCGGTATTCCAAGAATAGTCCTCCCTAGATCAACCTGCCCTATTTTCTTGGAACCAATCAAAGGCAGAAAAGTTGATCGATTCTACAAAGATAGAACAGCTTCTGTGCGCCCAAATGGGCGTACGCTGCTCTGGCCCCTTCCCGGCGCGGTCGCCGTACTGGACCGCCTTTCGGCGCGTACGTTAGTTTACCCGAACGCCTGGCCGCGACGAATGCCATCGGCCGAAACGATTGCGGAGACATCATGACACATCCCTGGACGAAACACCTGGTTGCGGAAATTTCCGACGGCATCGGCTGGCTGACCCTGAACCAGCCGGAAAAGCGGAACGCGATGAGCTTCGCCATGTGGCGCGATCTGCCCGCCGTGCTCGACCACCTGGCAGCCGATCCAGCAGCCCGGGCGGTGATCGTGCGGGGCGCCGGCGACAAGGCGTTCTGCGCGGGCGCGGACATCTCCGAATTCAAAACGACGCGCGCGACACCGGAAGACCGGCAACGCTACGACGAAACCGCCGCCGCCGCGTTCGACGCCATGCGACGCTTCCCGAAACTGACGATCGCGATGATCGACGGCGTCTGCGTCGGCGGCGGCGCGGAAGTCGCGATGGAATGCGATCTGCTGGTCGCGTCCGACCGCGCGCGTTTCGCGATCACGCCGGCGAGGCTCGGCATCGGCTATATCGCCGAGGACGTCGCCCGGCTGGTCCGGCATGTGGGCGCGAAATTCGCGAAGGAAATCCTCGCCACGGCGCGGTTCTATTCAGCCGAGGAGGCGCACCGCATGCGCTGGATCAATCAGGTCGTCGCGACGGAAGCGCTGGAGGACTATACGCGCACGCTCGCTGCCGAGGTTGCCGCGAACGCGCCGCTCTCGGTGAGGGCGGCAAAACTGATCGTCAACGAATTGGAAAAGGATCGGGCCGCGCAGGATCGGGATTTGTGCGCGCAGCTCGTCGAGGCGTGTTTCGAGAGCGCGGACTATCAGGAAGGCCAGGCCGCCTTCGCCGAAAAACGCCCGCCAGCTTTCAAGGGAACGTGACTCGCTGAATGCTTCCGGCGCCAAGCTGTGTCATTCCGGACGGCGCAATTCGCCGCGCGGGAATCCCGCAAATACCGAGAATATGGTTTTCCGCTTTTGCGGGAATGACCGTGAAAATCTTGTCTGGGGACGCGGGCCCTACCCGTCTTCGAAACCCGCCTTATTGCGCACGTCGTAGGCGTTCCGTTTCGACCATTCCTCGAAGAACCGGTTCAGATCAGCATCGATCTTCTCCGGCAGCATGACTTCGAGGTGGATGATTTGATCGCCGCGCGCACCGCCGCCCTTGGCGGGCAAGCCCTTGCCCTTGAGGCGGAGACGCCGGCCGGTATTCGCGCCGGTGGGAATCGTCAGCGACACGGCGCCGTCGACCGTCGGTACCTTGATCTTGGCGCCCAACACCGCTTCATCGATGGTCACGGGCACATTCAGATGGATGTCCCTGCCTTCCGGACGAAAAAACTTGTGCTGCTTCACCTGCACGGTCACGAAGGCGTCGCCGGCGGCAGCGCCGCCGAAGCCGGCCGAACCCTTGCCTTTCAGGCGCAATGCCTGGCCATCCTCCGTGCCGGGCGGAATGCGGACCTCGATGGATTTGCCGTCGAACAGATTCACGCGCCGGCTGACGCCCTTGACCGCCTCTTCGAGCGAAATTGCCATGGAATACTGGATATCCTGGCCCTTGACCCGGCTGGTCCGCGCGGTTTTTTGCCGCCGCGCCTGCCCGAAAAGATCCGAAAACAGATCCTCGAAATCGTGGCCGAATCCTCCGCTCCGGCCACCACCCTGTCCCTGGCCGCCGGTATAGGCGCGATGAAAGGCGCTTTCATAGCGCGGCGTCCCGTCGGCGCCGATTTCGCCGCGGTCGAACTTGGCGCGCTTTTCCTTGTCGGACAGGAAATTGTAGGCCGCCGACACTTCCTTGAAGCGCTGCTCCACACTCTTGTCGTTCGGGTTGACGTCCGGATGCAACGCCTTGGCAAGCTTGTGATAGGCGCGCTTGATCGCGTCTTGGCTGGCGCTGCGCTCAACGCCCAGAACGGTATAGGGATCCTTCATCGATTGTCGGCCCTCATTACCCGCGCGATCCTGCGCACCATTGCATTATGAGCGATCGCGAAGTCCACGCTCAAAATACTTCCCACCGGCCGCTCCGCAATTTGCAGGCCGTATTGCGTTTCTCCTCGGTCCTGCCTTCGACGGTCACGGTGTGAATGAACTCGCGGCAATAGGTGCCGGTCCGCGCGCTGGTGCCGTCACGGACCGCGGTAACCGTCCCCCAATTGCCGGACCGGGGATTACGCCAAATAATTCGCTTGCCGATCGGGGCGGAAACCACCTGTTTGACCGAACGCTCCATCGCCACGTGATCTTCCCGGCGCAGGGACTTTTCGATGTTGCTGCCGGCCCATGCGGACATCAGCGTGCCGGGCGGGATCGGTTTGCCCACGCTCTCGTCCTTCGGCGGTGCCGACAGGGTCGCGCCGCCGCCGCTGCCGAAAAGCGGGCCGCTCGGCGTCCGTTCCGCCGGGCCGGCACATCCGGCGATGAGCACCGCGGCCGAAATAAAGATCAAAGGCAGTTTTACGCGCATATCGTCTCTTGCTCCCGAAATGAGGGGCCGTCTATCGGATTTCCGGTTTTCAACTCTATCAAAGAGCGATGAATTAGAAATAGGCAGTATTACATCGAATTTGAACCGAAACCCGTCTAGAAACATACGACCCACAGGCGCTACCACCTATATACTAGGAATGAAGACAGGAATGGCCGAAAACGACCCTATCGCACGATTTTCCGAGTGGTTCGACGCGGCGAAACGGAGCGAGCCCGACCTTCCGAATGCGGTTTCGGTCGCCACCGTCGGGGCGGACGGCCAGCCTTCCGTCCGGATGGTGCTGCTCAAGGAGGTCGATGCGCAGGGATTCGTCTTTTACACCAATCTGGAAAGCCGCAAAGGCGCCGATCTCGCCGCGAACCCCAAGGCCGCGCTGCTGTTTCACTGGAAATCCTTGAAACGCCAAATCCGAATCGAAGGCCCGGCCGAGCCGGTGAGCGACGCCGAAGCCGATGCCTATTTCGCGACCCGCGACCGCGGCGCCCAGCTTGGCGCATGGGCGAGCGACCAGTCCCGGCCGATGGCAGGGCGGTTCGATCTGGAAAAGCGCGTGGCCAAGGTCACCGCCCGTTTCGGAATCGGACCGGTGGAGCGCCCGCCCTTCTGGTCCGGCTACCGGATCGCGCCGCACCGGATCGAATTCTGGAGCGAGGGGAAGTTCAGGCTCCACGAGCGCGAGGTATTCATTCGAGACGGCGCCGACTGGCGCGTCGAACGGCTCTTTCCCTGAAGACAATGACAATGACGAACAACGATCCGATCAACCTGCAAGCCACTCAGGACGCCAACAACCGATTGACGCGGCTTGCAACATACGCGTCCGTTGCCGTTGCGCTCTGCCTGATTGCGATCAAGACGGGGGCCTGGCTGATCACCGATTCGGTCGCTCTCCTGTCGAGCCTGATCGACTCGCTGCTCGACATATTTGCGTCGGTCGTGACCTTGGTCGCGGTGCGCCAGGCGCAAGTGCCGGCCGACCGCGACCACCGTTTCGGCCACGGCAAGGCGGAAGCGATCGCGGCGCTCGCCCAATCCGCGTTTGTCATCGGATCGGCAGTCCTCCTGCTGTTCGAGGTCGGCGGACGGTTGCTGCACCCGCGCACCATCGAACGGCCCGAGGTCGGCATCGCCGTCATCCTGGTGACCATCGTCCTGACCCTTTCGTTAGTGA
This sequence comes from Alphaproteobacteria bacterium, assembly GCA_041557595.1. Lineage (GTDB taxonomy): Bacteria > Pseudomonadota > Alphaproteobacteria > UBA8366 > UBA8366 > JAOTYV01. The sequence continues at coordinate 20,070 of JBFFGE010000030.1, read as the reverse complement.
TCTTCCAGCGCTGGGTCGTGGCGCGCACCGGATCCATCGCGATCACCGCGGATTCGCTGCACTACCGGGGCGACTTGTTGATGAATGCCGCGGTCATCGCGGCCCTAGTGCTGAGCGCATGGGGCGGCTGGACGTTGGCGGACCCCATCTTCGGCGCCTTGATCGCCGGATATCTCGCCTTCAACGCGTGGCTTATCGTCCGCAAGGCGCTCGATATGCTGATGGACCGCGAACTGCCGGAGGCCGACCGGACGCGGATATACAGGATAGCGAGCTCCCATCCGGACACCCACCGGGCGCATGATCTGAAGACCCGCCGGTCGGGAAATACCGTGTTCATCCAATTTCATCTGGAAATGGATCAGGACATGCTATTGGTTCGGGCGCATAAGATTGCGGATGAAGTCGAAGCGCTCATTCGCGCGGAATTTCCGGATTCCGAAATCATCATTCATCAGGACCCGGAAGGCATCGACGAAGACCACGATCAATACCGTTAGGGCCGCGATATGACAGCACCGAAAAAGAACCTGATTCTTACCGGCGCCAGCCGCGGCATCGGCCATGCCACGGTGAAGCGTTTTTCCGACGAAGGCTGGCAGATCATCACCTGCAGCCGGGACGACGTGCCGGAGGCCTGCCAACGGGACCCCAATTGGACCCGCCATATCCCGGCCGACCTATCCGATGCCGCCTCGGTTGCGGAATTTACCGGCGAAGCGCTGGAAGCCCTGGAAAATCGGCCGCTGCACGGATTGATCAACAATGCGGCGCTGTCGCCGAAAACGGATTTCAACGAACGGCTGGGCTGTCTGAACGGCAGCCTCGACCGCTGGCGCGACGTGTTCGAGCTGAATTTCTTCGCCCCGCTGACGCTTAGCCGAAACTTCGCCACGGCGCTGAGTCTCGGCGCCAAGGATGGCGGCGCCGCGATCGTCAATATCACCTCGATTGCCGGGCACGAAATTCACCCCTTCGCCGGTTCCGCCTATTCCACCTCGAAGGCGGCGCTGTCGGCGCTGACCCGGGAAATGGCGGTGGAATTCGCGACACTCGGCGTGCGCGTCAACGCGGTCGCGCCCGGTGAGATCGAGACCGAAATGATCGGCGAGGAATACGAACCCCTGATCAACCGGATTCCGATGCACCGGATGGGAACGCCGGAAGAAGTGGCGAGTTGCGTCTACCAGCTCTGTTCGCCGGATTTCGGCTATGTGACGGGGACCGAGATCTTCGTTACCGGCGGCCAGCATTTGTGACGCCGGGCGTAACCGGCGCCAGACCGTTTCTTGTTTAAATTGACGAATAGGAAATGGTCTAACTCTTGGTTTTTACACAAATACGTCGTCGCGAACCGTTTCGGTTCGCTCGGGATTTGCGCTAGCGCGTCTGCAGCGCCTGGAACCAGTCGAGGCGTTGCGTCACCTGGGCGATTTCCAGGCCCAGCCAATCGCCGAGCGGACCCGTTCCATAGGATGCCTGCAAATCCTTGAGCCGGGCCAGTTCGGTCTCGCACATTTCGATCAGCAACACGGCCTGCTCCTCGCGATCCGCCGCATCCAGCAAATCGAGGAAGCGGATTTTCAGCGCGATCACCAGTTTGGAGACGTCGTTCGCCGGCGCCCGAACGTTCGACGTCATCAGCACCCGAAAGGCTTCGCGTCCCGCGTCGGTAATGCGCAGTTCCGCGGTCTCCCGCGTATCCGCAACGCCATCGGTGGCCGCCAGCCCCTCATGGCACAAGAGCTCCAACGAGGTGCCGAGCAAATCCAGCGACGGTCCCGTAACACGCTCGACGAAATGCCGAATCTGGCTTGCCAGCGCCGCATAGGGCATCGGGCGTTCGAGCAGCGTGCCCAGCGCCGCCAGGCGGATCGCCTCGCTCGGGATCAGGGTGTTGTCACGATACATCGCGCGTTTCCTCAGGCTGCCATTTTCAGGGACAGGCGCTGCCAGGTGTCGATCAGGGCGGCAACCAGCCGGTCCATCATTTCATCCGTATGCAGCGGCGTCGGCGTGATCCGCAGGCGTTCGGTGCCTTTCGGAACGGTCGGAAAATTGATCGGCTGGACGTAAATACCGTATTCGTCGAGCAACAGATCGCTGGCTTCCTTGCACCGCACCGGGTCGCCGACCATCACCGGCACGATATGGGTGACCGACGGCATCACCGGAATTCCCGCATCCCGGAGCTTCGCCATCAAGGTCCGCGCGCGCTCCTGGTGCCGGGCCCGAAGGGCGCCGCCCTCCTGCCCTTTCAGCGTTTGAATGCTGCTCAAGGCACCCGCGGCAATCGCCGGCGGCAGGGCCGTGGTGAAGATGAAACCGTCCCCGAAAGACCGGACGAAATCGATCAAGGCGGTGGAGGCCGCGATATAGCCGCCGACCACGCCGAAGGCCTTGGCCAGCGTTCCCTGGATCACGGTAATCCGGTCCATGACGCCGTCGCGCTCGGCAACGCCGGCGCCCCGGGGGCCGTACATCCCCACCGCATGGACTTCGTCCAAATAGGTCATGGCGTTGTAGCGTTCGGCCAGTTCGACCAATTCGCCGAGCGGCGCGATGTCGCCATCCATGGAATAAACCGATTCAAAGGCGATCAGCTTCGGACGATCGGGATCGTCATCGCGCAGCAACTGCTCCAGATGGGCCGGATCGTTGTGGCGAAAGATGCGTTTGTCCACGCGGCTGTGGCGCATGCCTTCGATCATCGAATTATGGTTGAACGCATCCGAATACAGGATACAGCCGGGCACTTTCGACGCCAGCGTCGCCAGCGCCGTCATGTTGGCGACATAGCCGGAAGTGAACAGCAGCGCCGCCTCTTTCCCATGCAACTCGGCGAGCGCACGTTCCAGCAGCACGTGATAATGATTGGTGCCGGCGATATTGCGGGTGCCGCCGGCGCCGGCGCCGCAGCGCTCCAGCCCCTCCTTCATCGCCGCGATGGTGTCGGGGTTCTGGCCCATGCCGAGATAGTCGTTCGAGCACCACACCGTGACATCGTTAACCACATCCCTGTCATGGCGGAGCGCGCGCGGGTAGTCCCCCGCCTGACGCTCGAGATCGGCGAAAACGCGGTAATTTCCCTGCTGCCTCAGGTCATCCAGCTGTTCGCCGAAATAGGCTTCATAATCCATGACACATCCCGACTTCGCGGCCAAAGGCGCGACGATTCCCCAAATCCTTACGCACGCGGATTAATATATCACTACTCCCCGCCAAACCTATATGGGACATCGTCACACCGTGGCAATGAAGAACTATGCCGCCTTCTTTCGCCGCAGGGCGACGTCGTCCAGGGCCTTGCCGAACCGGGTCAGCAATTCGTCGATTTCGCCGTCCGAGATAATCAACGGCGGACACAGCGTAATCGTATCACCGGGAACGGCGCGCACGATCAAACCATGTTCCTGCGCCCGCGCGGCAAAGTATGGACCGACACCGTCGGCCGGATCGAACGAGGCTTTCGTCGCCTTGTCCTGCACCAGCTCGACGCCCGCGACCAGTCCGACCGCGCGCACTTCGCCCACCAGCGGATGGTCCGCAAATTGGCGCAGACCGTCGAGGAACCGGGGCATTACGGAACGGACATGCCCGACGATGTTGCGTTCCTCGTAAATCTTGAGGGTTTCCAGCGCGACCGCCGCGCTGACCGGGTGCGCCGAATAGGTGAAGCCGTGCCCGAACGTGCCGATCTTGCCGCTGTTCTTGTACAGCACATCGGAAACCTTCTCGTTGATGAGCAGCCCCGAAATCGGCAGATAGGCCGACGACAATGCCTTCGCCACGGTGATGATATCCGGCTCCAGGCTGTAGGTCTCGGTCGCGAACATATTGCCCGTCCGACCGAACCCGCAAATCACCTCATCCGCGACGAACAGGATGTCGTGCTTCTTCAGGATTGGCTGAATCTTCTCGAAATAGCCGGCCGGCGGCACGATCACTCCGCCCGCCCCCATCACCGGCTCGGCGAAGAAGGCCGCGATGGTCTCGGGCCCTTCATCCTCGATCATCCGCTCCAGGCTTTTGGCGAGCCGGGACGAGAAGTCCTGCTCGGTTTCGCCCGGTTCGGCGTATCGGTAATAATGCGGACACTCGGTGTGCAGAATTCCGGCGATCGGCAGGTCGAAATCCCGGTGATTGGCCGGCAGCCCGGTCAGGCTCGCCGCGGCGACGGTAACACCGTGATAGCCCTTGATCCGGCTGATGATTTTTTTCTTTTCCGGCCGCCCGAGCGCGTTGTTGTAGTACCAGATCATCTTGATCGCGGTATCGTTCGCCTCCGAGCCCGAATTGGCGAAAAAGACCTTCGACATCGGCACCGGCGCCATGCCGATCAGCTTTTCGGCGAGATCGATGGCCGGGTTGTGACTTTTTGCCGCAAACACATGATAGAAGGGCAGGTCCTGCATCTGCTTGGTCGCGGCGTCGATCAACCGCTGCTCCCCGAAGCCGAGCGACGTGCACCAGAGCCCCGCCATACCCTCGATATAGGCCTTGCCGGACTCGTCATAGATCCAGACGCCCTCGCCCTTGGTCACGATGTGCGGGCCCGCTTCCTTGTGCTTTTCCAAATTCGTATAGGGATGCAGGACGTAGGCGATATCCCTGCTCGCCGCGGAATTCCCCAATTCAGACATGACGCGGATCTCCTGTTCGCGATGTGACGTAATGCGGGCCTGTGCCACCACTCATCCCGCGTTCTTAGCCTACAATGTTGGCGTATTCGCGCAACGATTTACTCCAAACTCGTGCGTCCGTCCCGCGCCGGCGGTGTATTGCGCCGAACGACGCCTTGACATTGTCAGCGCAGGTTTTACATTCAGATTGATCAGCGCATAATAAAATACAGTAAATAATTGTATTAATCGATCTCAGGGACACGGTCATGAGCAAGGTTTTCATCGTGCACGAAAATGCCGAGTGGCTCGCGCCGTTGCGCGCCGCCTTCGATGCGCGAGGCCTGGACTTTACCGAGTGGCATCTGGCGGAAGGCGATGTCGATCTTGCGGCGCTGCCGCCCCACGGCGTCTTCTACAACCGGATGAGCGCGTCCTCGCATACGCGGGACCATCGTTTCGCGCCGGAACTGACCGGTAGCGTGCTGGCCTGGCTGGAAGCGCATGGACGGCGCGTGGTCAACGGCGGACGCGCCCTGGAACTGGAGCTGAGCAAGGCGAAACAATATGCCGCGCTGAATGTCGCGGGCATTCCGGTGCCGCACACCATCGTCGCCGTGGGGCAGAATGCGGTCCGCAAGGCGATCCGGACGATGGGCGGCCCGCTGATCCTGAAACCCAACCGCGGCGGCAAGGGGCTCGGCGTCCAATTGTTCGAAACCGCCGAGGCGGCGGACGACGCGGTGGCCGGCGGCGTGCTGGATGCAGGCCCGGACGGAACCGTCCTGGTGCAGCGTTACATCCGGCCCGCGCAGCCGGAAATCCTGCGCAACGAATTCGTCGGCGGCAAACTGCTCTACACGGTGCGAGTCGATACGTCGGACGGGTTCGAACTGTGCCCGGCGGATGTCTGCAACATTCCCGAAGCCGATACCGTTCCGGCCCGGCCGAAATTCGAAATCCTCGACGGGTATCGTCACCCGCTGCATGCGCGCATGGAGCACTTCCTCGCGCAGAACGGCATCGAAGTGGCCGGCATCGAAATGATCATCGATGCGCAGGACCAGGCCTGGGTGTACGACATCAACACCAACACCAACTACAATCCCGACGCCGAGGCCGCCTCGGGCCGCACGGACACCGACCGCTCCGGTATGGGCGCGCTGGCGCGATTTCTCGGTGCGGAGTTGGAACAATTGAAGGTGCCGGCGGCGGCGGACTGAGTTTCCCGAGAAATTCGCTCCGCCGAGTCGCGCCCCACCCCCTTCGCCTGCCATAATGCCTCCCAAATAGCGCATTGGCTTGGGAGGGCGAGATGGCGATCGATTACGACAAACTGGTGAAATTTAAGGCTTCCGGCGTCGAGCAGGTGCTCACGGTGCGGGATACCATGCTGTACGCGCTCGGCGTCGGGCTGGGCCACGACCCGATGAACGAGGACGAATTGCGATTCGTCTACGAGAAGAATTTGCAGGCGCTGCCCACCATGGCGGTGGTGCTCGGCTATTTGAACGACATGCTGGGCAAGGTCGACGCCGGCATCGACCGAACGCGCACGGTCAATGGCGGCAACAGCTTCTCCATTCATAAACCGCTTCCCGTGGAAGGCACGCTGACCAGCGAAATCCGCATCACCGAGGTGATCGACAAGGGGCCCGGCAAGGGCGCTATCGTTCAGGGCGAACGCAAGGTCTACGACAAGGCGAGCGGCGACCATTTGTGCACCATCGGCACGTCCACCTTCTGCCGCGGCCAGGGCGGCTTCGGCGGCCCCAACGCGCCGTCAGCGCCGGCGCGGCAAATCCCCGACCGCGCGCCCGACCAGATTTGCGACCTGCCGACGCTGCCGCAATCGGCGCTGATCTATCGTCTCAGCGGCGACTACAATCCGTTGCACGCCGAACCCGCGCACGCGAAGCGGGCCGGCTTCGACCGGCCGATCGCGCATGGACTGCTGACTTATGGCGTCGCCGGCCATGCGCTGCTGAAATCCTGCTGCGGCTACGACACGACGCGCTTCAGGAGCATGGAAGGCCGCTTCTCGTCGCCGGTCTTCCCCGGCGATACGATCCGCACCGAGATCTGGCGCGACGGCGACGACGTCACCTTCCGCTCCTCGGTGCCCGACCGCGACGCGGTGGTCATCACCAACGGCCACGCGGAAATCGCGGCGTAGCGGCACCCATGCAATTCTTGCGGCGCCGGGTGTGACAATGCCTCGGACAATTCGCATAATCGCCGCGAAACAGCGCGTTCGCGCCAAACTTACAGCGGGCGCAACCGGGATAAAATCAAAGGGAGTATCGGAATGTCCGACAGAGCGGAAACGTCCCCCCTCGCCGTGTTCCGCGAACACTGCGACAAGGGAGAGCTGGCCTATCAGGTGGATGAGAAAGGCACGGCATTCTTCTATCCGCGCCTCGCCGCGCCGGGAACGGGCAGCGGCAAGCTGAGCTGGAAGGTCAGCAAGGGCCTCGGCACCGTGCACGCGACCACGACGCTGTATCCGCGCAACAGCGAGCCGTACGACGTGTCGCTGATCGATATCGACGAAGGCTTCCGCATGATGAGCCGGGTCGAGAAGATCGATCCCGCCGACGTGAAAATCGGCATGCGCGTCAAGGTGCGCATGATCCCCGGCACCGACGATACGCCGGTCTATCCCGTATTCGATCCCGCGGAGGACGCATGATGACCGATCTCAGAGGAAATTGCTGCATCGTCGGCACCGCCGAATCCGATCTCGGCGTCGTCGCGCCCGGGATGACCCCCTTCGATCTGACGGCGCAGGCGACGATGCGCGCGCTCGACGATTGCGGCCTCAAGCTGTCCGACGTCGACGGTTTTTTCTGCGCCATGAGCCAGTCGCGCATGGTGTCGATGGCGATGTGCGAATATTTGCGCATTCAGCCGAAATACTTCGATTCGACGCAGATCGGCGGCTCGTCCTTCATGGCCCATGTGTCGCATGTCCAGGCGGCGGTCGCCGCCGGACTGATCGAGGTCGCGGTGGTCGCCTATGGCAGCACCCAGCGCTCGGTCAGCCGGGCCGCCGCCTCGGCGCGTGAGCCCAATCCTTACGAAGATCCCTACAAGCCGATGATGCCGCCCAGCGCCTATGCGCTGGCCGCATCCCGGCACATGCATCTCTACGGCACGACGCGGGAAAACCTCGCCGAGGTCGCGGTGGCGGCGCGCAAATGGGCACAGATGAACCCGAAGGCCTACCGCCGCGAAGATCTGAGCGTCGACGACGTGCTGAACGCGCCGATGATCAGCTATCCCTTCACGGTGCGCGATTGCTGCCTGGTGACCGATGGCGGCGGCGCGATCGTCATCACCACGCCGGAGCGCGCCAAGGATCTGAAGCGGAAGCCTGCCTATATTCTCGGCACCGGCGAGCATATCAGCCACAACATGATCAGCTCGATGCCGGATCTCACCGTTTCCGGCGCAGCGCAGTCCGGCCCCATCGCCTTCGGCAAGGCGGGCGTCAAACCGGCCGATATCGACGTGCTCGAGCTGTATGACGCGTTCACCTACAACACCATGCTGTTCCTGGAAGACCTCGGCTATTGCGAAAAAGGCGAAGGCGGCGCGTTCGTTTCCGGCGGACGCATCGCACCGGGCGGCGAACTGCCGGTCAACACCAATGGCGGCGGGCTGTCCTATTGCCACCCCGGCATGTACGGCTTGTTCCTGCTGATCGAGGCCGCGCGCCAGGTGCAGGGCGTCGCCGGCGACCGGCAGATCGACGGTGTCGACTTGGCGCTGGCCCATGGCAATGGTGGGGTGCTGTCGAGCCAGTGCACGGTGATCATGGGCAGCGAGGCGACGCTGTAGACGCGGTCGCCATTGCGGAAAACTCAACCGGCGTGGGGGACCGATCTTCGCGCCGGTATTCTCTTTCGGGCTTTCCATGCAAATCGCACCGTCTTAGCCATCGCTTTACCAAACCGTGGCACGATGGAGCGGGTTACCGGCGCTCCGCGGGGATTGGGAATTGAGTGAAGGCGCAAAACAAAGGCCACACGGCAAGGCGCTGCTCGGCGCGTTCGGCCTGTCTTTTACGGTCTATTTGATTCCGCTGTTCAACGTGCATGCGGGATGGATTCCGCTCGGCGTGCTGTGGGGCGGCTTCACCGATCCGTCCGTCTTGACATTCGCCATGGCGGCGGGCGCGCTGGTTTTCCAGAGTCTCGCCTTTGCGCTGCTCTACTGGCTGCTGCGCGCAACGCGCTGGTGGCGATGGCTGATCGCGGCCGCCGCCGTTCCGGTCGCCGCCATCTCGGCGAACGCCCTGTTTCTGCTCGCGATTCCGGTACTGGTTCTGGTCGAATTCGACACGCGCCCCGAGACAGGGGAGCTCAGCCGCCTCTGCACCTTGCCCGGCGCGACGCTGGCGCAGGCGCACTCGGGAACCGGCCTCGGCCTCGAGCGCGCCCGCGAGGCGCCGATTGTCCTGCTGGATGGCTACAAGCGCGGCCGTCTCACCCTGCCCGATTGCCTGGCCGTGCCGATCGCCGCGCCGAAAATCGGCTCGAGCATGGATCACGTCGCCGCCGGCGGGCATCTGCTGTTCCGGGCGGGTAAGGACGGCCACGCCTATGTGGGGCCCGGCATGGAAGGCCCCCGCCCGCTTGCCAATCCGCCGGAGAAGAAACACTGGAATCCGGTGCTGTCGGACGACGGCCGGGCCGTGGCATGGCTCGACCGGGCGCCTCGGCAATCGGGCCCGCCGTCCTACCGGCTGCGGTTGCGCCGCCTGGACACAGGGACCGAGGCGACGATTCCGTTGCGCCTTCCGCGGCGCGGTCATTTCGACCTGATCGGCGCCGACGCGGCCGACGGTCCGTTCACACTCGCACGGTACCGCAACGAAATTCTCGCCGTCGACCGGGACGGCAAGACCGTGCGCGGTCCCGTCTCGCCGACCGGCATTTACAACGCACGCTGGGGCTTCCGCTGGGTCGGCGACGGTTGGGCCGCGTGGGACGGGTACCGCGGAGACGGCGCATCCCGCGTCGTCTGGTCGCTCGGCGCCGGTAACTCGGGTGAGTTCATCCTGCCGCGCGGTCAGGGAGTCGAGTCTCTCGCCATCGCACCCGACGGCCACCACATCGCGGTGTCGATGGACACGACGCTCAATCTCGGCGTCGGCAAGAGCGCGGTGGTGCTGCTGCGCACATCGGATGGCACGGAACTCTACCGCCGCTATCTCCCGCTTTACAGCCGCGTACGCCTCGCCTTTCTCGGCAACGACCATTTCGCCATGACCCGCCGGGTCAAGGGCGGCGGAGCCATCGACGTGTTTCGCGTGCCGGGGGGCGCAGCCGCAAAATGAATTCCCGTCACTCCCACGAAAGCGGGAGTCCGGATAGCAAGATGGATTCCCGCCTTCGCGGGAATGACTAAATCAAGCTCACCGCCGCCAATGACCTGTGTCGTAGCCCTTGAATTTCGCCGGGATGCGTTTGATGTCCTGCAGCAGGTCGGGCGGAATTTGCGGGTCGATCGCGGGGACGTGGTGGGTGTAGACCGTGTCGGTGACGCCGGCGTAGCGGCTCTCGATTTCCTTCAGGATCACGTTGTGCGTGCCGACGGCAGCGAACAGGCGGACCACATCGTCGGACAGCTCCTTCGCCATGTCCTTCCATTGCCCCTTGACCGACATGTCGTGCAGCTTGAGGCCGAGATCGACCAGGTCGTGCGCCTCCCACACCGGGAAATAAGTCCGGGTCGAGCCGTAGAAGGCCAGCCGTTCGCGCACCCATTCGAAGCCCTTCTGCACGGTTGCCTCGTCCGGCGCGGTGATGACGTAGCCGCCGCCGACCACGTCGAAGTTCTCGCGCTTCAATCCGCCTTCGGCGAGCCCCTTCTCGACCGCCGGCATGATCGCCTCGTCCATGTATTTGCGCGTGCAGAAGGAATGCAGCCGCACCCCGTCGCAGACGCGCCCGGCGAGCCGCAGCATGGCCGGGCCGACCGCCGCGATGGTGACCGGGATCAGCCCGTGCCCGGTCTTCGGCGGCGTAAAGACCGGCGTCATCAGGGTAAAGCGGTAATGCTCGCCCTCGTAATTTAGCTTGTCGCCGTACTCCCAGCACGACCAGATGGCACGCAGCGCCTCGACATATTCGCGCAGGCGCGGCGCCGGCGCGGACCAGGGCACGCTGAAGCGGCGCTCGTTGTGGCCCTTGACCTGGCTGCCGAGGCCCAACACGAAGCGTCCGCCCGACGCGGTCTGGATGTCATGCGACATGTTGGCGACGATCATCGGGCTGCGCGCGAACGCGATCGTTATACCGGTGGCGAGTTCCATTTTCTTCGTATGCGTCGCGGCGACGGCAAGCGGCAGGAACGGATCGTGCTGCAGTTCCGAGGTCTTGATCCCGTCATAGCCTTCCGCCTCGAAATCGGACGCCACCGCGCCGGCCGTGTTCAGGGTTTTTTCCGCCAATGTCGCCATCACGCGCATGGGGCAAGCCTCCTATTCTGAATTTCACTTTCCGCACCGGCGGCCCGGACTTGCGATCATCGTAAAGCTGTGCTCCGCTTCAGCATAACCGCCATCGCCAGCGCGTGGCCCTGCAAGGGTTTCCATGATGATCATCCGCGACGTGAAAACAACTCTGCTGCGCATGCCTTACAAGGTCATGCCGCGCATGGCCGCCGATTTCGACGGTCAGCGCGAATTCCTGCTGGTCGAGGTGGAGACCGACTCCGGCGTCACCGGGCTGGGATACATTTTCCTGCGCAAGCCCGGAATCCTGACCCTCCAATCCTGCCTGAAGGAAATGATCGCACCGCTGGTGATAGGCCGGCAGGCGACCGAGGCGGAAGGCATCTGGCGCCACCTGTTCAAGCAGACCTACACGACGGGCCGCATGGGCATCACCATGCTCGCGATGTCGATCCTCGACGTCGCGCTGTGGGACGCGGTCGGCAAGCATACGGGGTTGCCGCTGCACCGGCTGTGGGGCCATTTCCGCTCGGAAGTGCCGATCTACGGCAGCGGCTGCTGGCGCGGCCTCGGCGCCGACGGCATGGCCGACAAGGCGCTGAGCTATATCGCGCGCGGCTACAAGGCGATCAAGATGCAAGCCGGGCACATGTACGACATGCACACCGACGTCGCCAATGTGCGCACCATGCGCGACGCGGTCGGCCCCGACGTGGACATCATGATCGACATCAACATGGGCTGGACCGCCGATCATGCGATCCTGATCGGCCGGAAGTTCGAGGAGTTCGACGTCTACTGGATCGAGGAACCCGTCGCCGCGGAGGATTTCGCCGGCTACTTCCGCATTGCCGAGGCGCTGGACCTGCGCGTGGTCGGCGGCGAGAATCATTTTACCCGCTACGACATGCGGCCATTCTTCGAGCATCCCAGCCTGTCGATCCTGCAGCCGGACGTGGTGCGCGGCGGGTTGACCGAGATGCGCAAGACCGCGGCGGTCGCCGACACCTGGGGCATGAGCATCGCGCCGCACCGCTATTTCGAAATTTCGCTGCAAGTGATGGCCTCGATCCCGAACGGCCTGATCCTGGAACACCAGGACGAGCTGGACGACCTCTGGGTCGAGCCCATCGTAATCAAGGACGGCATGGCGATCGCGCCGGAACGTCCCGGCCACGGCCTCGCCGTCAGAGACGATATCCTGAAGGAGTTCACGGTTTCAGCGTGAGGATCACCGAATGACCGCACAAACCGGAAAACCAATCGGCGGCGCGGCCGCGTGGCGCGGCGCCGATATTCGCGAAGATACGTCATGGCGGCATCCGGTAGACGCGCACGCCCTGGCGGAAATCGACGCGGCGCTCGCCGGCGTAGAAAAACGCGGCATCGACTGGCACGACATCACGCAAGACAGCTTCCCGCTGCCCACGCTCTCGGACTTTCTGGCCGACATCGCCGACGCGCTGGAAACCGGCCCCGGCGTCGTCCGCTTCACTGGCATTCCCGTGGAGCGCTATTCGGAAGATCAATTGCGCCGGCTCTATTTCGGAATCGCCTGCCATATCGGCACGCCGGTCGCCCAGAACGGCGGTCGCGGGCTGATGCGCGATATCCGCGACAGCGGCGGCAACCGGGTCGACTCCAGCGGCGCGTTGCGCTGGCACAACGACCGGGCCGATGTCGTGGCCCTGTTCTGCATCCGCAAGGCGCGCGCCGGCGGGTTAAGCCGGATCGTCAGCGCTGTGGCGATTCACGATGCGATGCAGGCGATGCGGCCCGACCTCGCCGCAATTCTCTATAAGGATTTTCACCGCAGCACCGTCGGCGACGAAGTCGGCGCCGAGGCGTTGCATTACCCCCTGCCGGTGTTCGCCACGCGCGACGGATATTTCACCAGCCACTATTCCCGCACCTATATCGAGCAGGCGCAGCAATTCGACGCCGTCCCCCGGCTCACCGGCGCACAGATCGAAGCGCTGGATTTGCTGCAGGATCTGGCCGAACAACTGTGCTTCGAAATGCCGATCGAACCCGGCGAGATCCAACTGCTCAACAATCACATCATCTATCACAGCCGCACCGCCTTCGAGGACGACGCGGCGCACGGCCTCGACCGGCTGCTCTACCGCATCTGGCTGTCGATGCCGAACAGCCGTCCATTGCCGGACAGCCACAGCGTGCTATGGGGCAATGTGGAAGCCGGCGCGCTGCGCGGCGGCGCCTGAAGGCCTGCCTCCGGCGCGAGTAGATTTCCCGTCCCGACCGCTTTGCGCTGCAGCCCAAAAATCCTGTAAGTATCTCCCCGACCAATCAGGAGTGAAGAATTCATGAGATACCCCTTGGGCGACAAGCGCCCGCAGACCGCTGGCGACAACTACTGGATCGCCCCGAGTGCAGACGTGATCGGCGACGTTGTCCTGGGGAAGAACGCCAGCGTTTGGTGGAACAGCGTGATCCGCGGCGACAACGAACCGATCATTCTCGGCGAGAACACGCAGGTGCAAGACAATTGCGTGCTGCACACCGACCCGGGCATTCCCTGCACGCTGGGCAAGAATGTGAGCGTCGGCCACATGTGCATGCTGCATGGCTGCACCATCGCCGACGAGACGCTAATCGGCATCGGCAGCGTGATCCTGAACAACGCGAAAATCGGCAGTCACTGCATTATCGGCGCCAACAGCCTCATTCCGGAAGGCAAGGAAATTCCCGACAACTCGCTGGTATTCGGCTCGCCCGGCAAGGTGATCCGGCAGGTCGACGAACGCCATATCGAGATGATCCGCTACACCTACGTGCACTATGTGAAACGGTGGCAAAGGTATAAGCGGGAATTGGGCGAGGGTGAGCTGTAGACGCCTCGACGCCCCCTTTCGACTATCGCATTCGGCGGGTCGCCACTCCCAAAAACTGGGAGTGGCGATTAACCAAGGGCCGGCCGGCTACCTTTACGTCGAATAATTCGAGAAGGCCGTGGTCGTCGCGCGCGCCTTCCAATCCGTTTTGACGTTGACCAGCGCCGGCTTGCCGGCCGCGTTCGCCGCGGCGGCGCGCTCGAGCGCGGCGGCGATATCGTCCGGCTCCTCGACGAACTCGCCGTGGCCGCCCAACGCCTCCGCCATCTTGTCGAACCGCGTGTAACCGAGATCGCGGCCCGGCTTCGACTTGTCGGGATCGGCGGTCCAGCCGCCGTTCAGGCTGATCACCACCGTGATCGGCAAATCGTGGCGCACCAGCGTGTCGAATTCCATCGCATTCAGGCCAAACGACCCGTCGCCGTGCAAGACGATGACCTGCTTGTCCGGCTTCGCCACCTTCGCGCCGACGCCGAACGGCAGGCCCACGCCCATCGTCCCGAAACAGCCGGAATTCAGGCGATGACCCGCGGTAAAGGTGGGAATCGCCTGGCGTCCGTAGTTCAGGATTTCCTGCCCGTCGACGCAGAGCACGCTGTCGCGGTCCATGAAGTCGCGGATTTCCTTGCACAGGCGCAAGGGATGGACCGGCGTATTGGGGTTGGAGAGCACTTCTTCCTGCTCCGCCACCTTGGACGAATTGCGGCCGCGCAGCCGGTCGCGCCAGGTGTGGTAGCTGTCGGTGTTGACGCCGCCCTTGATACCGTCGGTCAGCTGGGTCAGGACCGTCCTTGCGTCGCCGATGATACCGACGTCGAGTTTGCGCGGGCTGCCGGCGATTTCATCCGGATCGATGTCGATGCGGACGATCTTGGCATCGGCGTTGAAACGCGGCGGCGCCGCGTGGCCGATGATGTAGTTCATGCGCGTGCCGATCACCATGATCAGGTCGGCCTCGCGGAACGCGGTCGACCGCGCGGTCAGGTAGCAGTACTGATGATCCTCCGGAATGACGCCGCGGCTCTGCGGCGTCGTGTAGAAGGGAATGCCCGCCGCCTCGACGAATGCCTGGAGCTCCGCGGCCGCTTCCGACCACATGATGCCGGTGCCCGAAATGATCACCGGCTTTTCCGCGCCCTTCAGCAGGTCGATCACCTGCTTGATCTGCGCCGGGTCGCCGGCGGGGCGGCTGCGGGTGGAGGGATCCCATGGATCCGGCCAGTCGAGCGAATTTTCATCGACCTCGTCGTACAGAATATCGCCGGGCAGATCGATATAGACCGGACCCGGCTTGCCGCCCATCGCCTCGCGAACCGCACGGTTGACCAGCTCCGGGATGCGCTTGGCACTGTGCACCCGGGTCGACCATTTGGTGCACGGCTCGAACATCGGCAGTTGGTCGATTTCCTGAAACACGCCGCGGCCTTTCGAGGCATCGGGGCTCGCGCCGCCGAACGCGATCACCGGGGTGCAGTCCGCCCAGGCGTGCGCGACGCCGGTCACAAGATTGGTCGTCGCCGGGCCGGAAGCCGCCATGCACACGCCCGGCCGGTTGAGCAGCCGGGCATAGGCGAAGGCCGCCATCGCGCCGGCCTGCTCATGGCGCACATCGATGCCGCGCAAGCCGTTGGCCATGCAGCCGAGTTCCACATGCATCATGGGCCCGCCCATGATGTAGAAAAACGTGTCCACGCCTTGCTGACGCAGCGCCCGTGCGACGACTTCAGATCCGATGATTGCCATGGCTTTATCCCTATGTTCGGCGCGGCCGTTCGCCGGGCCGCGCGTTGGTGATTCCTACCGTTCCCTCAATTTGCATCGCCAAAAAGTGCGCCGATGCTTTTCCAACCTTATATCGCACCGTCTTTCTTGAGCGTCGCGACGTCATCCGCCGACAGGCCGAGCCAATCGGCGAGGACGGATTCATTGTGTTCGCCGAGAAGCGGCGCCGGCGCCACCTTGACGTTCGTGTCCGACATCTTGACCGGCCAGGCGCTCATCTTGAAATCGCCCCGGGTCGGATGCTCGATATGCTGGAAGATGCCGCGCTCCTCGAAACTGGGATCAGAGTACAGCTCCATGGTGTCGTACACCGCCCCGGCGGGGATACCCGCTTCGCCCAGCGCCTGCATGGCTTCCCGCTTGGTGCGCGACTTCGTCCAGGATACCACCAGCTCGTCGACCTCGGGTTTGATCGCGGCTCTTTTGCGCGGCGAATCGTAGCGTTCGTCGTCGATCAAATCCTCCCGGCCGATGACCTTGAGCAGCCGGTGCCAATGGCTATTGTTGGCCCGGGTCACATAGACATAGACATAGTCGTTATGGCCGCCCGGCTTGCAGGGATAGAGCCCCATCGGCGCGTTGCCGCCGGTGACGGTGCCCGCTCCCGCCCGACCGGCCGCCTTGCCGGTCGCCGCCTGGGTCGAATACGCGATGCGGCTGTACTGCAGCATGGCGTCCTGCATCGCGACCTGAATGCGCTGCCCCTTTCCGGTTTCCTTGCGCTGGTACAGCGCGCCGAGAATGCTGATTGCCGCCAGCATCCCGGTTCCCGTGTCGCCCAGGGTCGGGCCGGGTTTGAGCGGCATGCCGTCGGCCTCGCCGGTGATGCTCATGATGCCGCCGGTCGCCTGCGCGATCATGTCGAAGCTGAGGAATTTCTCGTAGGGCGAGCCTTCGGCGAAGCCCTTGATCTGGGTGTAGACGATCTTCGGATTGATTTCTTTGATCACGTCGTAGCCGAGGCCAAGCCGCTCGATCACACCCGGCGCGAAATTCTCGATGAAAACGTCCGCTTCCTTCACCATCTTCTTGACCAGATCGATGCCCTGCTCGCTTTTGAGGTTGCAGGTGATGCTCTTCTTGTTCGCATTGAAGACGAGGAAATAGAACGCGTCCGTCTTGCCGTCCTCGGACGAGGACAGACGGCCCGGATCGCCGCCGCGCGGGTTTTCCACCTTGACCACCTCGGCGCCGAGCCAGGCAAGGGCCTCCGTACACGAGGGTCCGGCCTCGAACTGCGTGAGATCTACAACGCGTATGCCATTCAACGCGGCGCCGCCATTTTCCGCCATGAGAAAATCCCCATCCCGAGTGGTCCGGCAGCGCGTTGGCCGTCCGGACGATGCAACCAAGGGCGTCAGGATAACCCGTCCGTGAACAACCTCCAAATTCCGGGCGGCGGCAGCGCCACCGCCCCTTTTGCAAAGGGATCGCACGGCGTAAAAGCCAAGGCCGAACTTGTCGACGGGATTGAATTGGTGCCACCATTCCAATGATGAGAACCGCACCGCCTTCGATCCTCGATTGCGAAATCGCCGGACCAACGGCCTGGACCGCCGCGACCGTATCGCCGGAAAGCTGGCGGATCGCGTTGACCGAGGACTGCATCTCCGAGCTACACGCCGCCATCGCAGTGCTGCGCGCCAACCCGCTGCCGGTCCTGGCCCTGCGGCCGGCGGATTTCGACTTGGGGGCGTGCAGAAAATTGATGGCCGGGGCACGGCGCCGGCTCGATGACGGCGTCGGCTTTGCCGTGTTGGACAAGGTGCCGGTCGATACCTTCGACGAAGCGGAGTGCAAGGCCGTCTACTGGCTACTCAGCACCATGCTGTCTCGCGTCGTCGCCGGCGCCTTCGACGGTCGCATGCTGCACGATGTGGTCGACACGGGAAAGAAGCTCGGCCCGCGCGTGCGCGGCGACCTGACCAATCAGGAAATACCCTGGCACACTGACAACGGGTTCAGTTGCCCGCCGGATTTATTCGGGCTGATGTGCCTGCGGGGTGCGGCGCAGGGCGGCGGCAACCAGGCGATCAGCCTGCACACCGCCCACAATGAAATGCGGCGGCGGCATCCCGACCTGCTGCCGCGCCTGTATCAGGATTTCTATTGGAACCGCGTCGGCGAGCACGCGCCCGACGCATCGCCGGTCAACACCTATCCCTATTTCGAAATCGACGGCGGACGGCTGCTGGCCCGCTTCAACCGGCGCATCGTGTATGGCGGCTATGAGATCGCCGGCGTCCCCTTCGATCGGGCGGGCCAGGACGCGCTCGAAGCCTTCGTGACGATCCTCGACGACACGGCGCTGTCGATTTCCTTCACGCTCGGGCGCGGTCAGATCGTCTATATGAACAACCGCCTGATCGCGCACCGGCGCACGCCCTTCAGCGATGCACCCAAAAGCGGCAAACGCCATCTGGTGCGCATCTACATGCGCGACCGGGGGCCGCGATTCTACCTGGGAAACGAAGCGACAGGACTCGGATAGACGCGAATAGTTCCGTGAGCTTAAGACCGGCTCAAGCAAGGTTAATTCGACCACTTTCTTTTCCATGCATCTGCCAGCCGCCGCGCTTCATCCATTTCCGATCGCCCCCAAGACCACCCGTTATCTCTGATGGCGTCGCGCGTCCTCGTATCGTCCTGATCCATGGCCAGCAGGAACCACTTCAGCGCCTCTACCCGATCCTCTGGAACGCCTTCGCCAATTAACAGGACATAGCCATACTGCCGTTGACCATGTGGATCACCCTGCTCCGCCGCGAGACGATAGAGTTCCGCACCCTTCTTGAAATCTAACGCCACGCCTTCCCCGGTGCGGTACATCAGACCGAGGTTGGTTTGCGCCCGGGGGTAGTCGTGCTCCGCCGATCGCTTATACCAACGGACCGCCTCTTCATCGTCCTCCGGGAAACCGCGCCCGAAGTCGTAGAGGACGCCCAGGTTGTACATTGCGATGAAATGTCCTTTTGCAGCGGCCTTGCGGTACCACACGGCTGCTTTCAGATAGTCGGTCGGGAGACCGCCCTTCTTATCATAGGCGGTGCCGATCGCAAATTCGGCCTTCCTATCGCCAAGCGCAGCCGCCTTGCGCATCCATTCGACGCCTTCGACCGGGTCTTTCTTTACCCCAAGCCCATCCATGTAAAGGATGCCGATATTGTAAAAGGCGACCCTATGGTTCTGTTCGGCGGCGCGGCGATACCAACTCATGGCCTTGCCGTAATCCTGCGGCACGCCTTTGCCCGTGCCATAGTGCAGACCCACGTAAAACTGTCCGTCGGCGACGCCTTGCGCCGCCAAACGACGGAAAATTTTAAGGGAGGTCTTGTAGTCGCTTCGATCGTACGCGGCTTCGGCGCGGTCGAGGGCGGGTTCCGCCCGCACCCCTGTGGCGAAAACCAACAAACATGCAATCGCGCTAATAAGATTTCGCATGGCACTTCAACGCTATGCGAAATCTCACGTGTGGTAAATAGTTAAATTACCCGTAATGAGAGAATATTATTCGGTAACACACCTTTGCGCCGCCACCGACCACTCAATCAACGGCACACCCGGCGAACCATGCGGCAATCCCCTCACACGCCGGGCATCTCCAGCGTGTCCGATGCGAACAGCTCTTCGATCGAGATCGGCCGCTCGGCCAGGTATTGCTCCGTCGAATACCGGCACATGGCGTCCAGCTCCGACCGGTTTCCCGCGACCCCGTAGCGCCAGAAATCCTCGCCCATCAGCGCCCACGTCGCCGCCAGCTCCGCGCCGAACCAAGGCATGGTCAGCGGGTTGGCGCCGGCCGCGGCGATCGCCGTGAGTTCCGCCATCGCGATCTTCTTGGCCTCGACGAAGGCGGTGAACACCCGCGCCGGCAGCCAGGGATGCTGCGCGACCAGCTCGCGGCGGATTCCCACCAGATGGAGGATCGGAAACAGGCCGAATTTCTTGTAATACGCGCGCTCGACCGTGGGCGTGTCCTGAATCAACCGTCGCACCCGGGGGTCGCCATCGACGAAGGCCTGCGGCGGGCCCGGCGCCATGATCGCGTCGAGTTCGCCGGCCAGGATCAGCTCGTTGAGCGTCCGCTCCGGATCGATCGGCTGGACATCCATGGAATCCGGCAGCTTGAGCGGCAAGCGTTCCTTGCGGCCGGCCCGATTGGTGCCGCCGGTGCGGTATTTGAATGTCCGGAAATCGACGCCGTACTCGTCCTGCAGAATGCCGCGCACCCACAACGCCAGCGTCATCTGGTATTCCGGGACGCCGACGATCCTCCCTTCCAGATCCTTCGGCGCCTCGATGCCGCTGTCGGTGCGCACATACACCGCCTCGTGCTTGAAACCGCGCG
>JBFFGE010000029.1:0-31632 GCA_041557595.1 Alphaproteobacteria bacterium | reverse complement strand
TATGCGCCCAAATGGGCGCATATACGCTCCTCTAGCGTCGCACGGCGCGCGGCCGCGCCGAGATTTCCTGCAGTACGGCGTCGGCGAGGCGTTCGTAGTCGGATATTTCATTGTAGAGATAGGCCGACAGACGGACCCAGAGCCGGCCGTTAAAGGGAAAGATCAAGACCTCGATATTGTGTTCGTTGCGCAGGCTGCGCCGGAAACGGGCGGCGGCGTCATGGGTCGGCGGCGTGTCTCCGGGCAGGGCCACCACCGACATGGATGAGCTGAGTTCCGGCGGCGCGCCGGCGACGGTATTCCATCGCGTGGTCAGAAGGGCACGGGCTTCTTGCGCCAGACCATGACAATAGGTGCGGATGCGTTCCGCGCCCAACGCCTCCTGCATGGCGATGGATTCCGATATGGCGAGCCAGGCGTCGAAGCCTTTGCTGCCGGGCCAGTCGAAGGATTGGGTGAAACCTTCGCCGAAATGATTGGCGATCGTCGTTGGCCGTATGAGACCCTGCTGGTCGGGATGCACCCAGAGAAAGCCGCAGCCCTGTTCGCCGCAGAGCCAGATGTGCCCGTTTCCGGCATACCAGCGGACGCCGTTGGCCGCGAGCCGGGACAGGTCGACCGCGACGTTCCCGGGTCCGTGTGCGCCATCCACCATGACCGGAATGTTGCGTTCCGCGCATCGCTGGCCGATTTCCTCGATCGGCAGACACAGCGCGGTGTGGGCGGTCACGTGATCGATCATCACCAGCCGGGTACGCGGTGACAGCGCCCCCAGGATGCCGGAAATCGCCTCGCCTGCATGGCGAATGGGGAAGGGAATATCCGCGAAAATCAGCCGCGCGCCCGCGCGTTCGCAGACGAATTCGAGGGTCCGCCGGGCGGAGATGTGCAGATGGTTGGTCGTTACCACCTCGTCGCCCGGCATGAAGACGAGCGACCGCAGCAAGGCGTTGATGCCGGTCGTGGCATTGTCGACGAATACCAGATCCTTGCCTTCGCCGCCGAGAAAATTCGCGAGATCGCCGGCTGCTTTGCGAAGCGCGCCGGTCAGGCGGTCCTCCATGAATGTCGTGGGGTTCGCCGATATCTCCTGGCGCAACCGTTCGGTGGCGCGCGCTACCCGGGCGGGCGTCGCGCCGAAACCGCCATGATTCAAATGAATCGTGCCGGGCGCGAGCTCCCACAGGTCAAGCATGCCATGGCCGAATTGTATTTTGGACTTGCCGGCCAATGCCCGTCTCTTTGGAGTGGTTGTTTTAATTAGTCTCCGCTTGCCCCGCCATGACGTCAAGCGTCGGGGCCGAAGTTGCCGCCGTTCCCGAAGTTGTGTTTTGCGCCGGCGATCAAGGCGCGATTAGGCTTGGGTTTTGGTGAAGATCTCAGGAAAGGAATTCTCGATGCGCGCGGTCGGCCTGTTGCTTCTCGGAATTATTCTGCCGCTTCTTGCCGCGACGGCTCCCGCGGCCGGCGATACGGTCTTGCCCGGCACCGAAATACGAAAGACCAAATTCAGCTTTCAGGATTTGCGCAACCGCCTCGACGCGGCGATCGAAAAGAACAAGGTCTATGTGGTGAGCCGGGCCAGCGCCAGCGCCGGCGCCAAGCATCGGGGGATCGAAATTCCCGGCAACATGGTGGTCGGCGTCTACCGCAACGACTTCGCGGTGCGGATGTTGGCGGCGAGCGTGGCCGCCGGTGTCGAGGCGCCGCTGCGGTTCTATCTCACGGAGAACGCCGATGGGACGGCCACCCTGAGCTACCGCAAGCCGAGCGCGGTTTTCGGTCCCTATGGCAGCAAGCCGCTGGATGAACTGGCGAAGGAACTCGACGTTCTGTGGGCAAAGATCGCGGCGGATACGGTCGGTCGCTGACCAGTCAGGAGAGCCACTGTTTCCGCGCTTCGTCGAAGCGGCCGCTGAGCAGGGCGGTCCGCACGGTCGCCATCAGCCGGGTCATGAACGCCATGTTGTGGATGGTGAGCAGCTGGATGGCCAGGATTTCCTTGGCTTTCAATAAATGATGAATGTAGGCGCGGCTGTGGCGACGACAGGCCGGGCAGGAGCAGGCGGCTTCGAGCGGCTCGGCATCGTCCCGGAATTGGGCATTGCGCAGATTGATCCGGTGGTTGTCGGCGTCGCCGTGCAACGCCCATCCATGACGGGCGATCCGGGTCGGCGCGACGCAGTCGAAGGTATCGATGCCGCGGGCCACGCCTTCCCAAATGTCGCGGACGCCGCCGATCCCGAGCAGATGTATCGGGCGGTCGTCGGTCAGATCACGGGTCGCATGGTCGACGATGTCGAACAATTGATCGCCATGGTCGCCCAGGCAACCGCCGACCGCATAGCCGAAGAAGGGCCGCGAGGCGACGAAGGCGGCGCCTTCCCGGCGCAGGTCCGAATAGATGCCGCCCTGGATGACGCCGTAGAGCGCCTGGCGTCCGTCATGGCCGCGTTCGAATTCGGCGAGCGAGCGGTCGCCCCAGCGGTGGGTCATCGCGAGGGACCGCGCGGTATAGTCGCGATCGACGTGAAAGGGCGTGCATTCGTCCAGGACGACGATCATGTCGGCGCCGAGCTGACGCTGGATGCCGATCGACGATTCCGGCGTGAGCGTGTGGTAGGCGCCGTCCCGTGGCGACCGGAAGGTCGCGCCGTCTTCGTGCAGCTTCGTCAACAGGGGCGTACGTGCGCCGGAGCGGCTGCTCTTGATCTCTTTTGCGTCCGATCCCTGGCCGAGGCTGAATATCTGAAAGCCGCCGCTGTCGGTCAGCATCGGCCGGTCCCAGCCGGTAAAACGGTGCAGCCCGCCCATCGTCTCCACCAGGTCGGCGCCCGGCTGGATCATCATATGATAGGTGTTCGCCAGGATGATTTCCGCATCGACGGCGGCGAGCTGCTCGACGCCCGCGGCCTTGATGGCGCCCTTGGTGGCGCAGAAGATGAAGGCGGGGGTGGAAATCGCCCCATGCGGCGTGCGCAGCCGGCCGGCCCGGGCGCGGCTCGATGGGTCGCGGGCGGTGATGTCGAATCCGAAGCCGGGATAATCGGTCATGGCGGGCTGCCGGTGGTCGGTTTGGGCGGTCGGTTGCGTCCGGGACACGTTGTGTTAGCCGAATTCGGCAGGATCGCCAATCTGCCGGAAGGACATCCGCTATCCCGATACGCGCAACAAAAAAGGCCGCCGGTCGAGGGCGGCCTGTCTGTCGCTGCGTCCGCGAAGTTACGCGGCCTTGGCGAGTTTCTTTTCGATGCGCCGCTTGAGCCGCCGCGCCTCGATCGGCAGTTTCCGGTTGGCCGTACCCAGCAGAAAGGCATCCAGGCCGCCCTTGAATTCGATCGTCCGGATCGCTTTCGGCGTCACGCGCAGGCGAACCATCTCCCCCAGCGCGTCGCTAAGCAACGATGTCGTTTGCAAATTCGGCAGAAAACGGCGGCGGGTCTTATTGTGGGCATGGCTGACATTATTGCCAGACATCGGCCCAATACCCGTAATCATGCAACGGCGCGCCATGGCCCCAATCCAATTCGTTTGTAGGACGGAAACGGTAACGGACCCCGATGGCCCGACCGGCGGGATTTGTATGGCAGCGGGAGCCGCACGTCAAGGGATTGCGTGCCGCTATCCCTCAAATTAACCCCGGTTTTTCGCTCCGCGCGGCGTTAACGACAGGCTGGAATCGTCCGCTTCCGCGCCGGGTCCCAAGGGTTGGCCGAAACTGAATTCGACGAAATTGCCGTCCGGATCCCGCAGGCCGCAGTAGTAACCGACCGGATAGGGCTCGTCCCGCGGCTCCCAGGCGAGGCAGCCGCCGGCCCGGGCCCGCGCAGCGATCCGGTCGACCGCCGCACGATCCTCCAGCGCGAAGCCGAAATGGCTGTAGTCGCCGTCCGCCTGATCCCGTCCGGGGCCCCCGGGCAGGATAACGAAGATGAATTCGTTCCGGCGGCCCGGTTCCGCCAGCCAGACGATACGGGACGCATCGTCCGGGCCGCCGCGTTCATGGATTACCTCCATGCCGCAGAAATCCCGGTAGAAATCGATGCAGGCGGCGAGGTCGCGCACATGCAGCGCCAAATGGGTCATGAATGGAGCCATGTCCGCCGCCCTATCCGTGGCCGATCCCCATGGTGACCGGTGCGGTCGCCTGGAGCAGCGTGCGCCCATTTATGCGCACGCTGCTCAATCTTAATAGAATCGATCAACTTTTCTGCCTTTAATTGATTCCAATTAAAGGCTGGTTGATCTAGTCCCCGAAGGGCTCCCGACCGACGCCCCGGCACAGCAACAAATACAGCTTGCCCACATCGCCGGTCATGAAGGTGGAATGCAGAAGCTTTTCGGGATCGACCTGTTCCGCTTCCTTGAGCATGCGCTCGAAACTGTCGATATAGCGCAGCACGTAGCGCCGCATGTCCTCGTTGCCTTTGACCTTCTCGGTGATCTGCGCAGTGATGGTCGACCCGCGGGCGCCAAGGATCGCGCGGGTGAAAATGCCGCGTTCGCCCTTCACATACCGCTTCCAATCGGAATCCGATATTTCGTTGCTGAGCAGCCGCGTCAGGTCGATGGAGGTCGAATGCAGATCCTCGACGATATGCCGGGCGGTGCGCAGGAAGACGTCGCGCTGGGCCTCGTCCACCTGGCTCTTGAGTTTTTCGGCCTGGGTCGAGGCCTCGCTGGAGGCTTGCGTCAGCACCACCGCCTGGCGGTCGAATTCGCGGCCCGCTTGCTGAGTCTTGCCGATTACCGAATCGACCGTCTCCGTCAGTTCGCGAGCCTGGACATCGACCGTTTGCTTGATTGTCTCGATCTGGCTTTTTGCCTCGCCGGCGGCGCTCGACAGTTTTTCGGTTTGCTGGGACAGCACGGTGCTGACGTCGCGGACCTGCCTGTTCGCTTCTTCGCCGGCGCTGACCAGATCGCGGGACTGCTGACGGAAGCTCTCCGACAGGGCGGTCAACCGTTCGGAGACGCCGTCGGTCGATTCCGACAAATAGGCGGTCTGGCGCGAGAATGCATCCGCGATCAGCTGAATACGCTCGGCGGATTCCCGCGTCAGCGCCGCGAGCTGCTCCGATTCCGTGTGTAGCGCGTCCCGGTTGTCGTTGATTTGCATCCCTGCCTGTACCGAGGCGGTCGTCAGTTTTTCGGTTTGCGCCTGGAACCGCTGACCCACTTCCTCGATCAAGCGCAGCGCGCCGCGCAGCGACTCGTTCATTCCGGTCGTCTCGGTGCTGAATGCGCTGCCGGCGGAGCTGATGCGGGCGCTGACGGTGTCGGCGGCGGCCAACAATGCGGCGACCTGTTTGCGCAGCGCGGATTCGACTTCTTCGATGTTCCTGCGCGATTCGTCGCTGGTATCCCGCAGCGCTTCCGCATGGCGCGCGACCTGCGTTTCCACGCCGGCGGCCCGTTCCGACAGGTGCTCCGCGAGGCCGCGCAGAACCTCGCTATCCTGGCTGAGCGACCGGCGAATGCGGTCGGCTTCCTTGCCCGCGCGTTCGGCGGCCCCGGTGAGCACTTCCGTCTGGCCCTCGAAGATTTCGCGAATTTCGCGCACCTGACCCGTCGCCTGATTCGACGCGTCGCGCAAATTTGCGCTCTGCTTCTGGACCAGTTCGCCGATCGATTGCGCGTTGGATGCCGACCAATCGGCGGCCTCGCGCAGGGATTTCGCCTGGCTGCGTAGGGTATCGGCGATCATCTGGGTTTTCGCGAGCGTCGGGTCGAGGACCTCGCCGACCTCCCGCACGCCGTCATCGAGCGAGGCGCGAATTTCACTCGTGCGGGCGGCCAGCAGCGCATCGACTTGTTTCGCCTGGTTTTCCGCCCGTTCGGAGGCTTCGTTCAAATGCTCGGTCTGCTGGCGCATCGCCTCGGCGATGCCTTCGGTGCGGGCGGCGACCAGATCGGTGGACCGGCCCAGCTGTTCCGTTTGCTGACGCAGTGCGGTCGTCATGCGCTCCAATTGCTCGGTCGCATTGGCCGACGCATCGGTCAGGTTGCTGGTCTGTGCTTGCGCGGCGGTCTCGACCGCCTGCACTTGTTCGCCGACCAGGGCCGCCATCGAGGCCAGATCCTTGGCCTGCGCTTCCAGCGCTTCGCGGATGCTGTCTGCGTGCAGGCCGGTCCGCTCGGTGGTGCTGGCCAGGTCCTGAGCATGCTCGCGCATGGTGAAGGTGAGCTTGTTGATCTGCTCCATCGTCTCGTCGACTGCCGACGACAAAGTATTGGATTGGGTGACCATGGCGGAGTCGAGATGGTCGCCGAGTTCCATCGTTTGTTTGTCGATCGCCGAATTTATTTCGGTCACGCGACGCGACGCGGCGTCCAGCAGACGATCGAGTTCGTGCGATTGCTTGCCCAACGCGGCATCCAGGTTTTCCGCCAGCACGTTGGTCCGATGGATCAGGGTTTCGGTGATCCGTTCGACCCGGTCGCCGGTCCGCTCGGCCATGTTGCTGACGGTATTGGCATGATCGTCGAATGCGCGCCCCAGGCGCTCGGTTACCCGGCCGGTGTGTTCGCGCAGGGCCGCGATGATCTCGACCGCCTTGTTGGTGATCGCGTCTCCGGTGGCGCCGAGGTCGGTGACGCCTTCCTGCAGCATGTGCTGCACCGATTGCACCTGTTCGCTGGCCCGGTCCGAGGCGGTCGACAAATCGTCGGTGTATCGCTTGAACACATCGGTCATCTCGCTGGCCTTATCGGCTGCCCGGTCCGAGGCGTTTGTCAGGTCCGCCGCCTGCAATTTCAGCGAGGCGTTTATTTGATCGCTATGTTCGAGAGCGACCATGGTTACCTTCTCTAGATGTTCCGAAAGCTGCCCGACCTCTCCCTTGAGCGCGGAACGGCGTTCCGCCAGGCTTTGCGCGAGCTGATTGAGCTCGGCCAGCTGCGCGTTCAGGGATTCCCGGATTTCGGTGACGTCTTTTGCGGTCCGTTCGGTCGTTTCGCCGAGGGCGGCGGATTGCTTCTCGACCAGGCCGGACAGCTCCCGCATCTGCACCGCGGCCTTGTCGCTGGCGCGGCTGAGCGCTTCGGATTGGCGCTTGAGCGAGTCGGAAATTTCCTGAATGCGGGATTCCGCATCCTCGGCCGGGTAGGTCAGCAGCTCGTACTGCCGCTGCAACGCTTCCGTGTAATGGCGGATTTCAAATCCGCGTCGGAAATAGGTGATGATGACCCACAACAGCGCGAGCGGCATTACCGCTCCGGCCAGCAAGGCACCGATTTCGTGCGGCAGCATCCGCGCCGCCAAGTCCCAGCCCAGCATGCTGTGCGCGTAAAACGCGCAGAGGCCAATCCATGCGATCGACACGATGCCGCCGGCAAGCATGACCAAATGGGCGCGCCGCCGCGCCCGGCCCAATTCAAGCCGGCTGTCCGTCTGGTCCGGCCCGGACGCGTGGCGTCCTGAGCGCGGAAGTTGTGTCACTTTCGCGACCATCGCAATAACCCTACGCCAAAGTGTCCTATACGTGCTGCGAATATAGAGCGTGGACGGCGAATCCGAAAGCGGCCAGTCGTCGGTTGACGATCCCATCGTGCAAGCTTGGGTTGGACAGGCGAACGCCGATCGATATGATCAACCGACCTTGCACGCAGGACCAATGCGGCCGATGCAAAAACATCCGGACTTCGACACTCTTTTCGTGCTCGATCATCCTCTGATTCAACACAAATTGACCCTGATGCGGCGACAGGACACATCGACCGGATTGTTCCGTCGCCTGCTGCGGGAAATTTCCTTGCTGATGGGCTATGAATTGACGCGATCCCTGCCGCTGACGACGGAGCCGATCGAGACGCCCGTGGCGGCCATGGAGGCGCCCGTCCTGTCCGGCCGCAAGCCGGTGATCGTGTCCATATTGCGCGCCGGGCTGGGCATGGTGGAGGGGCTGCAGGAGCTGCTGCCGAATGCGCGCGAAGGCCATATCGGCCTGTTCCGCGATCCGGCAACACACCGCCCGGTGGAATATTACGTCAAGCTGCCGGAAGCCGCCGACCGGCTGTGTATCCTCGCGGATCCGATGCTGGCCACCGGACATTCCGCCTGCTACGCCGTGGAGGTTCTGACGAGGCACGGCTATGCCGCCTCGAATATCCGCTTCATGGCGCTGGTATGCGCGCCGGAAGGGGTGCGGGAATTCGAACGCGCCCAACCCGGGGTGCCGATCTTTACCGCGGCGCTGGATGAGCGTTTGAATGAAAACGCCTATATCGTCCCGGGGCTGGGGGATGCCGGCGATCGCCTGTTCGGCACCAAATAGCGCCAAACCGCCGCCGGCGGTCATTCGCGACCATGGCGATGCAACCTTCGCCAAACCGGCCGGTTCGCGCTACGATGGCGCCGCGCCCGGCAGTGCGCGCCCGCCCGGAAACATCCGCGGAGACACCGTTGATACGCAAGACGATTTTTTTTCGTATTCGGCCTTACGGGCGCGGTGTTGTTGTCGCAATTCCCGGAATTCTTTCAACAATATGCGCAGCGTCTCGGCGGCCATCTGGCGGAACTGAACCATCAGGTGGCGCAGCTCGACAACCGGGCGACCGCCGACGGCAAGGATACCGCCACATATTTGCGTCATCTCAAAGCCAGCAAGGACGCCGCCGTACGGCGTGAAGGGCAGCACCTTGCCGACCTCGTGGAGCGGCGCGGCCGGCTGATCAAAGCATACGAGGCGTTGGCGACGGCGGATCCCTGGTGGCGCGCCCCCCGATTCCTGCAGCATATCGACGGGTCGATCGCCGATGCGACATTGGAGGCGTATCGGATGGCGATGCCGATAACAGCCGAATCGGCGCTGTATTCCGCCACGGGGTTCCTGTTGGGGATAATGATATACGGATTGCTGTTCCGCCGCCGTCGGGTGCAGGAGGCGTGATCAAGGGCGGCGGCTAGCGATCCCGCCGGCGTTTGGCAGGTTGATCTAGTGTACCGGTCGGGGCGAGGAACGGCGGCCGGCGGCTTTCGGACGGTCGCGGGCGCTTTCTTCGTCGAACAGATCGGCGAGTTGCTCCATCATCGTGCCGCCCAACTGGTCGACATCGACAATCGTCACCGCGCGGCGGTAATAGCGGGTCACGTCATGGCCGATACCGATCGCGACCAATTGGACGTCGGACCTGATTTCGATGTACTCGATTACGTCGCGCAGGTGGCGCTCAAGGTAATTGCCCGGATTGACCGATAACGTGGAATCGTCGACCGGCGCACCGTCGGAAATCACCATCAGAACACGACGTTGCTCCGGACGTGCCTGCAACCGGTCATGCGCCCACAACAGGGCCTCGCCGTCGATGTTTTCCTTCAGGAGCCCCTCGCGCAGCATCAGCCCCAGATTCTTGCGGGCGCGGCGCCATGGCGCTTCCGCCGCCTTGTAGACGATGTGGCGCAAATCGTTGAGCCGGCCCGGATTGGACGGCTTGCCGTCGGCGATCCACTTCTCGCGCGCCTGGCCGCCTTTCCAGGCGCGGGTCGTGAAGCCCAGGATTTCCACCTTCACGCCGCAGCGTTCCAGCGTGCGGGCCAGGATATCGGCGCTCATCGCCGCGATCGTGATGGGCCGGCCGCGCATGGAGCCGGAATTGTCGATCAGCAGCGTCACGACCGTGTCGCGGAACTCCATGTCGTGTTCGATCTTGAAGGATAGCGGGTGCATCGGGTTGGTCACCACGCGGTCGAGCCGCGCGGTGTCGAGCAGGCCTTCCTCGAGGTCGAACTCCCAGGACCGCATCTGCTTCGCCATCAGGCGACGCTGCAGCCGGTTGGCGAGCTTGCCGATCATCCCTTGCAGGTGGAGCAGTTGCTGGTCGAGCAATTGGCGCAGCCGGGCGAGTTCTTCGGGATCGCATAGCATCTCCGCCGGCACGACTTCGTCGAAACTCTCCGCATAGGCGTGATAGAACGCTTCCCGCGGGACATTCGACAGGTCGTTTTCCGGTCGCCACGGCGTCCCCGGATCGCCGGGCTCCTCGCTGCCCGAACTGGGCATCATATCGCCGTCCTGATCGTCCGGCATCATTTCGCCCATCTCGTCCTCGCCCGGGACCGATTCCATGGCTTCGGCCATCGCCTCGGCATTGGCGTCCGAGCCGCCCTCGCCATCCTGCTCGCCCTCGGCCTGCGCGTCGTCGTCGGCGTCCTCTTCGCCATCGCCGGCGTCCGCCGGCGTCTCCGCACCGAGTTCGATGTTGAGATCGGAAATGAGTTGCCGCACCACTTGGCTATAGGTGGCCTGGTCTTCGAGATGTTTTTCGAGTTCGGCGAGATCCTGACCGATGCGTTCCTCGAGCCAGGGCCGCCACAGGTCGCAGATATGTTGCGCCGCCCGCGGCGGCGGCGCTCCTGTGAGCTTTTCCCGGGCCAACAAGCGCACCGCTTCGGGCATCGTCGCTTCGGTACGGTCGGCGACGCGGTGGAGGCCTTGCCGGCGGTATCGCTGCTCCATCGCCGCGGCGAGATTCTCGCCGAGACCGACCATCCGGCGGCTGCCGAGGGCTTCGCATCGCGCCTCTTCCAGCGCTTCGTACAGCACGGGGGCGACGTCGCCACCCGGCATGTTTTGCGCATGAACGGCGCTGTCGTGATGCCGTAAGCGTAATGCCAGGGCGTCGGCTTCGCCGCGAACCTGCGCGACTTCCTCGACCGGCAAATCCCGGCTCGGAAAAGGCACGCGCGCCCGCTCGCCGTTCAGCCCCGGCGGCTCGTTCGAGAAGCTGACCTCGAGTTCGTCCCGTTCGGCGATCGCGCGCATGGTTGTCGCCGTGGCCTGCTTGAATTGTTCCAGCGGCGAATCATCGCTCATTGCGGGTCGGAGCCTCCGGCTATGAGATTGCGACGGTTACGCCTGTTTCGGGCAGTTCGGTTCCGAAACAGCGCTGGTAAAACTCGGCCACGGCTGGGCGTTCGGTCTCGTCGCATTTGTTGAGAAACGTCATACGGAAGGCGAGGCCGACGTCATTGAAAATTTCGGCATTCTCCGCCCAAGTGATGACCGTCCGGGGCGACATGACCGTTGAAATGTCGCCATTCACGAAGCCGGCGCGGGTCAGGTCGGCGCATGCAACCATGGCGCTGATGACTTCCCGTCCTTCATCGGTGTCATAGGATTTGGCCTTCGACAGGACGATCTTCACTTCCTCGTCATGGGGTAGGTAGTTCAGGGTGGTGACGATGCTCCACCGGTCCATTTGCCCCTGATTGATTTGCTGGGTGCCGTGATAGAGGCCGGTCGTGTCGCCCAATCCGACCGTATTCGAGGTCGAAAACATGCGGAAATACTGGTGCGGCCGAATGACCCGGCTCTGATCCAGCAGGGTCAGCTTGCCGTCGACTTCGAGCACGCGCTGGATCACGAACATGACGTCCGGACGTCCCGCGTCATATTCGTCGAAACACAGCGCGCACGGATTCTGCAGCGCCCACGGCAGGATGCCTTCGCGGAATTCGGTAATCTGCTTGCCGTCGCGAATGACGATCGCATCCTTGCCGATCAGATCGATGCGGCTGATATGACTATCCAGATTGACCCGGATGCAGGGCCAGTTGAGGCGCGCCGCGACCTGTTCCACATGGGTCGATTTGCCCGTGCCGTGATAGCCCTGGATCATGACGCGCCGGTTGTGGGCAAAGCCCGCAAGAATGGCCAAGGTGGTGTCATGATCGAAGACATAAGCTTCGTCGATATCGGGGACATATTCCGAACCGGACGAAAATCCGGGCACTTTCATGTCCACATCCAGCCCGAATGTCTGTCTGACCGAAACCTCAACGTCCGGAGCATCAAGCTCGTGGGATTTGCTGTGCTCCTGACCTTGTTCGTTCGCCATGATAAAATCCGATCGTTTTGCCGGCGCGCGGTGTCGCACCGGGATAAATTTCGCTTGTTGTGCGGTGGGCTATTCAGCGAGGCTCTTTTTCAGCGTCGTGTAAGCCTCGTTAATATCCTTCAACCGTTCTTCTGCAGAATTGTCGCCGCCGTTGACATCCGGATGGTGGCGCTTGACGAGTTCCTTATAACGCGTCTTAAGCTGGGTCAAGGTCACCGGGGGTACAAGGTCCATCGTCCGGAACGCCATGAAATCGGCATGCTGCTCCGGGGTCAACTCCCGCGCCCGGCGATCCTTGGTCCCGAATTCATCGCCAAGATCGAAAGGATCGCGAAATTCTCCATTCCCGAACTGGCGTTCGTACGGTTTCCGCCCATTCCCGAGCGGCCATGTCGGTCGCCGCCAGACCGTGTCCTCCCGAACCGCGCGCTCGATATCGCGCTCGTTCATGCCCGCGCAGTAGTTCCACGTGCGGTTATATTCCCGGACGTGGTCGAGGCAAAACCAGAAGAAGTGGTTGAGTGTTTCGCGGGACCGGGGCGCGCGGTGGAGCCCTTCGGCGGTGCATCCGGGGGCGTCGCACGCCCGATCGGGCGCCCGCTGGTCCGTTTCAATTGAAAATTTATCCAATCGACGCATTCGCCAACTATGGCGGCTCCGCCGGTTCGAGGCAAGGTGGCCGGTTGACACTGAAACGCCTTGGATTCATGGTCCCGCATCGACTTTGACGGGGTGGACCGACGATGCGCGTTGCCGACAAGATTCACCAAAAACTGACCGCGGCATTGGCGCCGGCGCGGCTCGAAATTACCGATGATTCCCACAAACATGCGGGCCATGCCGGCGCGCGGCCGGGCGGCGAATCGCACTTTTCGGTCGAGATCGTCTCGAACGCCTTCGAGGGTCAGAACCGGGTGGCGCGGCAGCGCATCGTGTACGACATCCTGAAGGAAGAACTCGAGGGTCCGGTCCACGCGCTCGCCTTGCGGACACTGACCCCGGCCGAGGATTAGCGCGCTTCAATCGGCGGCGTGCCGGCCGGTGTAGTATTCCGGGAAGGTTTCCCGCACGATCTCACCATCTTCGCGATAGGCATGGCATGCGTTGATATGCCTCGGTTTGCCGTTGTTCGGCCGTGGCCGGGAAAGGCCCGCGTCGCGCGCCGCCTTGATCTGCATGCCGTAGATGGTTTGAAACGCCGTGGTGGCGATCGGCGGCAGGAGTTCCCGCAAATGGGTGCAACCGTGGATGCCGCCGATCGCCCGGTTGGCTTCCCGCATCCAGCCTTTTGCGAGCTTGATCCCGGCGAGCTTCGCGAAATTCGGCGTAATCGCGGAGCAGACATCGTAGGGCTGGGAGTCCATGCTCGCTTCGCATGCCTGAATCACCATATCGTCGTCGATGGTCAGGCGGATCCACATATCGTGAACCGCGCTGCCGCTGGGCGTGGCGCCCTGGTGTTCGCTGGCGAATTCATACGGTTTGGTATCGACCAGATGACCTTCGATATCCCAGAAGCCGTCTTCCCGGCGGTAGCCGCGGCAGGTAATTTCCCGGGTGTGACAATGGTCGCGCGGACGCGCCGGCGATAGCGGCATTTCGGCCTCGTTCATTGGAGGGTGAGGGGGAAGAGAATCCCGATGGGAGATATATTTTGCGGTGCGATAAATAGCGCGTCAGCGCAACCGGTCAAGAGCGGCTCTACATTGTAGAATCGATCCACTTTTCTATCTTGAATTGAGTCCAATGAAAGGCGGGTTGATCTAGGTCTCGTCGTTCGGTTGGGGCGTCAGGCGCAACAGGGTGATTTGATTTCGTTGCCGTCTGAGAATTTCAAACCGGAAGTCGAAAAACACGAAGACCTGTCCCGGTTCCGGAATCATTCGCGCTTCGTGCAGCACCAAGCCCGCGATCGTGGTGGCTTCGTCGTCGGGCAATGACCACTCGAATTCCCGGTTGAGATCGCGAATGCTGACCGACCCGTTGACGATGAAGCTGCCGCTGGCCTGGGGGCGAACGCCCGGCATGGCGATATCGTGTTCGTCATCGATGTTCCCGACGATTTCCTCGAGGATGTCCTCCAGGGTGACGACGCCCATGAAGGCGCCGTATTCGTCGACGACGATCGCGAAATGTTCCCGCCGTTCGCGAAACGCCTGGAGCTGATCGAGAAGGCTCGTGGTTTCGGGAATGAACCAGGGATCCGCCGCGATCTCGGAGATTTTCGCGGCCTCGATTTTGCTCGCATCGCCATGCGTTTCCCGCAACAGCGCCTTGGCGTGCAGCACGCCGACAATATTGTCCGGCTCGTCCTGGAAAAGGGGGAGACGGGTATACGCGCTGTTCACGACCCGCTCCAGGATCGTCGCGTTGGAGTCCGCCAGGTCGATCATTTCGACATTGCGGCGATGTGTCATGACCTCATAGACCTCAACGTCGTCGAGATCGAGAATGCTGCGCAGCATTTCGCGCTCTTGGCGAATTTCCGGATCGGTCCCCTTGTGCAAATTGATCGCCCCGCGCAATTCCTCTTCGCGGTGGGCTTGCAGCAATTCGGTCGTCGTGCGCTTGCCGAACACCATCAGCGTGAGCTCCACGATCTTATTGATGGTCGCGGTCACCGGCGCCAGCACCGACACAATCGGCTTGATTACCGGGGCGACCATCAAGGCGGTGTTGTCGGAATGGCCGAGCGCGTAGGTTTTCGGCATCACCTCCGCGAAGATCAAGATCAGCAGCGTCATCCCCAGCGTCGCGTAAACGACGCCCGCTTCGCCGAAGATATCCAGCATAACGGTGGTCGCGAGCGCCGATGCAAAGATATTGACGAGATTGTTTCCCAATAGAATCGCACCGATCAAACGATCCTTCCGGTCGTGCAGGGCGATAACGATTTGCGCCCGCCGGCTGCCTTGCCGCGCAAGTTCGTGCATGCGCGGATCGGACGACGCAGTCAGCGCGGTTTCCGATCCGGAAAAAAACGCCGAAATCACCAGAAGCACGACGATTATGCTGCCGACTATCAGATCTTCCACCGTCATGTCGTTTGCGCTCCTTCGAACAGACTTTCCAGGTCTCCCGTCGCGACGTCCTGGGTCAGGTAGGCCTTGCCGATGCCGCGCGCGAGCACGAAGGTCATGCGTCCATCGACGACTTTCTTGTCCTTGCCCATGTGCCGGATCAGCAGGTCGGCGTCCCAATGATTTCCAAGCGCTTCGCCGACCGTGGTCGGCAGGCCCACGGCCGCCAGGTGCCGGCGCACGCGCTTGGTGTCTTCGGCGGGGCATAGCCCGAGCCGTTCGGACAGTTCGAACGCGAGGACCATTCCGATGGCAACCGCCTCGCCATGCAGCAGCGCGTCGCCGAATCCGGTTTCCGCTTCGAGCGCATGCCCGAACGTGTGTCCCAGGTTGAGCAATGCCCGGTCGGCAGTTTCGCGCTCGTCGCCGGCGACGATGGCGGCCTTGGCCCGGCAGCTCGTGACGATCGCATGACGACGCGCCGTCGCGTCGCCGGCGATGAGCGCCGCGCCGTTTTCCTCGAGCCAGGCGAAGAAATCCGGGTCGTTGATCAACCCGTATTTCGCCACTTCGGCATAACCCGCGAGCAGTTCGCGGCGCGGCAATGAATCCAAAATCGCAGTATCCGCGATCACCAGGCGCGGTTGATGAAAGGCGCCGACCAGGTTCTTGCCGTGCCGGGTATTGATGCCGGTCTTGCCACCGACCGAGCTGTCGACCTGGGCCAGCAGCGTCGTCGGAATTTGTACGAAGTCGATCCCGCGCAAGGCCACGGCCGCGGCGAATCCGGTCAAATCTCCGACCACCCCGCCGCCCAACGCGATCAATGTGGTGCGGCGTTCGATGCCGTGATCGAGCAGGTCGTCGAGCAAGCCCTCGAAATGCGCGAAATCCTTGGTTCCTTCGCCGGCCGGCAGGGTCACCGATCGATGCTCGATCGCCGCATCGTCGAGCGCGCCCTGCAAGGCGGCGAGGTGCAGCGCGCCGACATTCGCGTCGGTCACCACAAGCACCCGCTTTCGGTGCAGCACCGGCGCGATCAATCCGCCCGCCTGCTTCAGAATGCCGTCGCCGACGACGATATCGTAGCGGCGGGCGTCCAACTCGACGACGACGGTTTCGGTCTTGCTCATGTTTGGTTTCTCGCTGCTAGGTATCGGCTGAGCGATTCGATCACCCTGTCCACGGTGGTATCGAGCGGTCCTTGATCGCTTTCGACCGTAATGTCGGCCATTGCGTAGACCGGGTATCGCTTGTCGATCAGATCCTCAAGCGTTTGCTTCGGATGTTTTGTTTTCAGCAAGGGCCGGTGGCTGCGCCGGCGGACGCGCTGCCACAGGGTGTTGAGATCCGCCCGGAGCCAAACGGAAATGGCATTTTCAAGAATTATGGACCGCGTCCCGTCATCCATGAAGGCGCCGCCGCCGGTCGCCAGAATACAGGTCGGCTGCGACAACAGTCGCTGGATGACACGTTTCTCCCCCTCCCGGAAGGCCTTTTCGCCATGTTCCGCGAAGATTTCATCGATCGTGCAGCCGGCGGCTTCTTCGATCTCCTCGTCCGCATCCAGGAACGGCAACTCCAGCCGCGCGGCGAGCTTCCGGCCGACGGCGGTCTTGCCTGCGCCCATCATGCCTACCAGCACGAGGGTCATTGGCAAGTCCGGTCTTTCGGTATCTGTCATTATCCTTGGCGGCGCAGTGGTGAATTCCCATCGTTGAATCGCACAGGATGGGCCTATACACTGCCGCACAATTGCCATAGTCGAAAGATAGCGTAAAGCAAGAACGCACGGCCCGTATGCAAACTCGAATTTCGCGGCCGGTGTGACCGTAGCTATAACCGATGGCCTAATGAATCGTTTCACAATAGCGATCTTGGTAGTATTTATTGCGCTCATTGGATCGGGGGCAGTGTTTCTCGCGACGTGGGAAATCCCGCCGCCGTCGAAATCCGTGGAGCGGGTTATAGATGACGGGCGTTTTCCCCGATAAATCCCTCGTGGCAGGTGCATTAGCGCTCGGAGCCTTGGTTTCGGGCGCGACGGCGTTCGCGGCCGATGCCGTTGGCCCCGCGGGCGTTCTGTTGGCCCAGTCCGGACCGGTGCAACTGACGCCGCGCCGCGATTTGTCGACGCCCATCGTCTCCAAGGCGGCGGAAGAGGAGCGTCCATCGATCTCGCCCTCCCTGCCGGCCATACAAATTGAAAATCTTGGGCGGGTGGATGCCGATTCAATCGGTATTCTCGATGAGAGCAAAGGCGGATTTGGTCCCGACATGTGGCGCGGTACCCCGCGGGCAATGATCGAACGCCTGCTGCCGCGGCTCCCTTCCGCGATGCGGTCTCCGACATTGCGGTCGCTTGCCCGCAGAATGCTGCTCTCCGCGGCTGCGTTGCCGCCGGAAGACGCCAAGGTCCCGAAGACCAGCCTGCTCGTCCGTCGCGTGGAGCGGTTGCACGAAATGGGATTTGTCGGACCGGCGGCGAATTTGATCAAGGTCGCGCCGGCGCGCCTCAACGATATCAACCTGCATCGCCTGCGCGTCGAGAATATGCTGCTTTCGAACGATGTCGGCGGCGCGTGCGGCGAAGCGAAGCGGGATAGCAGCCGCCTGGTCGACGCCTATTGGCAGCGCGTCGTCATATTTTGTCAGTTGATGGATGGCAATTCGGAGGCCGCGGCGCTCGGAACCAATCTACTGGCGGAAAGCAACGAAGCGAACGACCCGGCGTTCTTCGTCTTGGCCAATCGCGTGAGTGCGAACAAGAGCGGGAAACTCGCCAGCTTGAAAAATCCGTCGGCGCTGCATCTCGCGATGGTACGGACGACCAAGTTGAAATTGCCCAAGGATGTCCTGTCGACGTCATCGCCGGCGATATTGCGCGCCATCGGCGTGAGCCCGAATGCGTCGCTCGAGGTGCAGCTCGAAGCGGCCGAGCGGGCCGCGCGGTTCGGTGCGATGTCGCCGACCCGGCTGGCCGAAGTCTATGGCGGCGTCGAGTTCAGCGAAAAGGAATTGGAAAAGGCGCTGTCGGTAGCCGCCGAACAGCGTACGCCGCGCGGACGGGCGCTGCTGTTCCGCGCCGAACAAAAACAGTCGGTCCCTGCGGCAAAGGCCGCGGTGATCCAGAAAGCGCTCGAACTGGCACAGGCCGACGGCCTGTATGCCTTGTCGGTCCGCCTCTATCATCCGGTCATCAAGGAAATGAAGGTCACCGGGGAACTCGCCTGGTTTGCCGGGACGGCGTCGCGCGCGCTGCTGGCGATCGGCGACGCGGAAGCGGCGCAGCCCTGGCTGGTGCAGTTGCGTCAGCGGGCGCATCGCGACGAGGAGGCGCGCAAGCAGCGCGACGGTCTCTGGGCCTTGTCTCTGCTCTCCGGCGCCGAAGACCGATCGCGGATCGACCGGCGGGAGGAGATGATTGCATGGCTCGCAGTCTTGAAAGAGGCCGATCCGGAAAACGCCGAACGACGCGCCGGTCTTGCCTTGGCGTTGTTGGAAGCATTCGGGGCGGTGCCGCCGCCCGAGTATTGGCAACATATTCTGGGCGCGGCGGAGGGTCGGCAAGTTGAATTGCCGCCGGTGGCCTACCGCTTTGCCCTGCGACACGCGGCGGGCGATGGCAGGCGCGGCGAAACGGTGCTCCTGTTGTTGATGATGATCGGCAGCGACCCGCTACAGGCATTGGATACGGGAACCTTGCGCGATGCCATTCTGGCCTTGCGGGCGATCGGCATGCCGCAGGATGCCGCGGCGCTCGGCCTTGAGGCGGCGCTGGAGGCAGGGCTATAGCACCGCGGGCGGCGCCTCCCCACAGACTTGAAACTTTCCTTGAAATGCTGGCGGCGGAACGCGGCGCCGCCCCGAACACGCTGCTGGCCTACCGGCGGGATCTGGAAGATTTCCTGCGCTCGATGGGGCGCCGGGGCCGGCGGGATGCGGATGTTGCGCCGGAGGATATCCGGGCCTATCTCGGCGAGCTCTCCGACAACGGGGCGGCCGCGGCGACCGCGGCGCGCCGGCTTTCGGCGGTGCGCCAGTATTTTCGATTTCTCTTTTCGGAGGGCATTCGGGCGGATGATCCCGCGGCGGGGTTGGACGGACCCCGACGAGGCCGCTCGCTGCCGAAAGTTCTCTCGGAAGAACAGGTGGAGCGGCTGCTTGGCGGCGCCTACGCGATGAAGGGTCCGGAAGGCCGGCGGCTCGCGGCGATGCTGGAGTTGTTGTACGCGACCGGGCTGCGCGTTTCGGAGTTGGTCACATTGCCGCTTGCCGCGGCGCAGCGCGAGCGCGACGTCATCATTGTTCGCGGCAAGGGCGGCCGGGAGCGAATGGTGCCGGTCACCAAGGCATCGCGGGACGCGCTTCGCCGGTATCTCGAGATCCGGCCTCGGTTTCTAAAAAAAGATCAGCCCTCGCCCTGGCTGTTCCCTTCGCGCGCCAAGGACGGCTATCTCACGCGGCAAAGGTTTGGGCAAATCCTCAAGGATTTGGCCGTCACGGTCGGTATCGAGCCGCGGCACGTCAGCCCCCATGTGCTGCGCCATGCCTTTGCCAGCCATTTGCTTGCCCATGGAGCGGATCTCCGATCGGTCCAGCAAATGCTGGGCCATGCGGACATCTCGACGACGCAAATCTACACCCATGTGTTGGACGAGCGGCTGAAATCGCTGGTGGCGGACAAGCATCCGCTATCGGCCTCATCCATTGCGCCGGGTCGTTCGACGACACATCGTTAATTCCATTTTTCCGTTCGTTGTGTTACGAACGCGCGCCTTTGTGCGGGGGAACACGGCGCGCCATCATGAAAACATATCTCGATTTCGAAAAACCGATCGCCGAATTGGAAGGCAAGATCGAAGAGCTACGGCATCTCGCGGGTCAGGGCGACCTGAACATTGCCGACGAGGTGTCGAAGCTGCAGGGCAAGGCCGACCGGCTGTTGACGCAGACCTATGTCAAGCTCACGCCCTGGCAAAAGGTGCTCGTCGCGCGCCATCCGGAACGGCCGCATTTCGGCGATTACGTCGCCGGCCTTATCGACGATTACACGCCGATTGCGGGCGATCGCTGTTTTGCGGACGACAAGGCGATCTTGGGCGGCATCGGCCGGTTTCGCGGTCATTGCTGTGTGGTGATCGGGCAAGAAAAAGGCGCGGACACCACCGAACGGGTCGCCCATAATTTCGGCATGGCGCGGCCGGAAGGCTATCGCAAGGCGCGGCGCCTGATGGATCTGGCGGACCGTTTCCATTTGCCGGTGATCGCCCTGGTCGATACGCCCGGCGCCTACCCGGGCGTCGGTGCGGAAGAACGGGGGCAGGCCGAGGCAATCGCTTCCTGTATCGAAAAGTGCCTGGCGCTGCGCGTGCCGATCATCGGCGCGGTGATCGGCGAAGGCGGTTCTGGCGGCGCCATCGCAATCGCCACGGGCAATCACATCATCATGCTCGAGCACAGCATCTATTCGGTGATTTCGCCGGAGGGCTGCGCATCGATCCTGTGGCGCAGCGCCGAACACTCGCAGGTCGCGGCCGAGGCGTTGCGGCTCACGGCGCAAGACCTCCTCGGTTTCGGATTGATCGATGACATCGTCGCCGAGCCGCTCGGCGGTGCGCATCGGGACAAGGGCGCGGCAATCCAATCGCTCGGGGATGCAATCGAAAAACGCCTGATCGAATTGAGTCGTCATGACGGTGGCACGCTGCGCCGCAATAGGCGCGAAAAATTCCTCAATATGGGGAAGGAAGGGCTGGCCTGATGCGGTGGCTGGTCGTCTGCGCCGCAATCATGATGAACGCGGGTTGCGGCGACGGTTCAGATCGCGGCGGACCGTCGGCCGAAAGCTCGGCGGTGCGCGGGCCGGTATCGAATGGGTGTTTCCGGGGACGGCTTACCGACGAGGGAGATACCTGTCAGGCGATGCGGACGGAAAGCGGGTCGCTCCTCACGCTCGGCGGCCCGCTGCGCGGCTTCGGCCCGGGCGACCGGGTGTGTGTCTGCGGCTTCAATTCGCCGCAGCCGTTTTGCCGTCAGGGCACGACATTCATTATCCGGGAAATTTCCGACACCTGCGGCGACATTCGCTGAAGGCGCCGCGCTTCAGTCGCGGCGTCGCTCAGATGCGTCCGTGGCAGTGCTTGAATTTGCGCCCGGAGCCACAGGGGCAAGCTGCGTTGCGCGGCACTTTTCCCCAGGTCGACGGATCGTCGGGATTGGTCTGCGCCGCGGCGGCGCGTGAGCGGACCGGCGACTGCGACAGAAGCGAAACATCCGTCTCGTCGTCGAGTTCGCCGAACAGGCCCGGTTCGGCGCGCGATTCGATCATCTCTTGGCCATCGCTTTGCACCAGTTCGTCCGGCAACTCGTCGAACTGCAATTCCACATGCGAGAGGAACCCGGTCACGGTTTCCCGCACCCGGCCCAGCATGTCGCCGAACAGGTCGAAGGCCTCGCGTTTGTATTCGTTGAGCGGGTCGCGCTGACCGTAGGCGCGCAATCCGATGCCCTGGCGCAAATGGTCGAGCTGCAACAGGTGGTCTTTCCAGGACTGGTCGAGAATTTGCAGCAGGACGCTCTTTTCCGCGAAACGCATCGCTTCCGGACCATAGGTCGCGGCTTTTTCGGCCATCTTGTGGTCGATGGCGTTGGCAATCCTTTCCCTGATTTCCTGCTCGGCGATGCCTTCCTCGGCGGCCCATTCCGCCACCGGCAGGTCGAGCCCAAGCAGGCGCAGGCATTCCTCGTGCAACAGATCGACCGACCATTGCTCCGGCATGGCGGATTCGGGAATCGCCTGGGCGATCATGCCGTCGATGACTTCGTGGCGCATGGAGACGATATCGTCGCTGACGTTGTCGGTGCGCATCAGGTCCTTGCGCTGCTCATAGATGACCTTGCGCTGGTCGTTCATCACGTTGTCGTATTGCAGCAGATGCTTGCGAATGTCGAAGTTGCGCTGTTCGACTTTCTCCTGCGCCTTTTCAAGCGCTTTGTTGATCCAGGGATGGATGATCGCTTCGCCTTCTTCGAGGCCGAGCTTGCGCAGCATTCCGTCCATTCGCTCGGAACCGAAAATCCGCATCAGATCGTCTTCGAGGCTGACGAAGAATTTGGACGCGCCCGGGTCGCCCTGCCGGCCGGCGCGGCCGCGGAGCTGATTGTCGATGCGCCGCGATTCGTGCCGCTCGGTGCCTAGTACGAACAGCCCGCCGGCCTTCAGGACATCTTCCCGCTTGGCAGCGATGTCTTGCTTAATGGATTCGATCTTTTGCGCCCGGGCCTGTTCGTCGTCGACATCCGCCAATTCGCGCTCCACCCGCATTTCGAAATTGCCGCCGAGCTGGATATCCGTGCCGCGGCCGGCCATGTTGGTGGCGATGGTGACGGCGCCGCTGGTGCCCGCCTCCGCGATGATAAACGCTTCCTGCTCGTGCTGGCGGGCGTTCAGGACCCGGTGCTTGATCTTGGCCTTTTTGAGCTGTTCCGCGAGCTCTTCCGACTTTTCGATGCTGATCGTGCCGACAAGGACCGGCTGTCCGCGCGTTTGACAATCCTGGATTTGCGCCACGATGGCGGCATCCTTTTCGCGCCGTGTCCGATAGACCTCGTCGTGCATATCATCCCGCACCATATCCTTGTTGGTCGGGACTTCGACGACCTCCAGTCCGTAAATCTCGCCGAATTCGGCCGCTTCGGTCATCGCCGTGCCGGTCATGCCGGCAAGCTTCGGGTACATGCGGAAATAGTTCTGGAAGGTGATCGAGGCGAGCGTCTGGTTCTCGTTCTGCACCGAGACGTTTTCCTTGGCCTCAAGCGCCTGGTGCAGACCGTCGGAGTAGCGCCGGCCTTCCATCATGCGGCCGGTAAACTCGTCGATGATGACGACCTTGTCGTCGGTGACGATGTAATCCGTGTCCTTGTGGAACAGGACATGCGCGCGCAGCGCCTGGTTCGCATGATGGACGAGCGAAACGTTTTGAATGTCGTAGAGCCCGCCTTCCGACAGCAGGCCCGCTTCCTTCATCAGGTCTTCGATATGCTGGGTGCCGTCTTCGGTCA
This sequence comes from Alphaproteobacteria bacterium, assembly GCA_041557595.1. Classification (GTDB taxonomy): domain Bacteria; phylum Pseudomonadota; class Alphaproteobacteria; order UBA8366; family UBA8366; genus JAOTYV01. Next base: position 8,710 of record JBFFGE010000029.1, on the reverse strand, counting down.
GCGTGACGGTGCGCTGCTTTTCGTCTTTCTCGTAATCCGCTTCGACCAGGTGGGGGATCAGCTTGTCCACATTGCGGTAGTCCTCGGCGGAATCATCCGTCGGGCCGGAAATGATCAAGGGCGTCCGGGCTTCGTCGATGAGGATCGAATCGACTTCGTCGACGATCGCAAAATTGAATTCCCGCTGGACCATTTCCTCCAGGCTGAATTTCATGTTGTCGCGCAGATAATCGAAGCCCAGCTCGTTGTTGGTCGCATAGGTGATGTCGCAGGCATATTGCTGTTGCCGTTCCGGATCTTCTTGTCCGTGAACGATGACGCCGACCGTCAAACCCAGGAACTCATACACCTGCCCCATCCAGCGGGCGTCGCGCTGGGCCAGGTAATCGTTGACGGTAACCACGTGGACGCCCTTGCCTTCGATCGCGTTGAGGTAGACCGGCAGCGTCGCCACCAGGGTCTTGCCTTCGCCGGTCTTCATCTCGGAAATCTTGCCGCTATGCTGAATGGCGCCGCCGATAAGCTGGACGTCGAAATGACGCTGCCCGAGCGTGCGTTTCGCGGCCTCGCGCACGGTCGCGAAGGCGTCCACCAGGATATCGTCCAGGGACTCGCCTTCCTTCAGCCGGCCGCGCAGCCAATCGGTGCGGCCGCGCAGTTCCTCGTCCGATAGCTTTTCGACCGACGGTTCAAGCGCATTGATCTCATCGACCGTGGCCTGCAAGTGCTTCACCGTGCGGGTATTGGCCGTCCCGAAGACCGACTTCAGAATTTCGCTAAACCGATCCGTAATTCCGTCGAACATGGAAAATCCAATATGGCGGCGCGGCAGAAATACGCCAAGAATTTAAGCGATATGGTCGATGGTGACATAAGCGTCCGGCCGCAATCTGTCAACGATGGGGCGGCGTGGCGGCGGCGTCGCGGCCGTTGGAAATCGGGAATGGCGCGCAAGGGTGGGGGCGCCGTATGCCAAGGTCTTCCGAATTGGCGTCAGGGCGGCCGCCGGCCACGCGGAGCGGCGCTCCGCGGAGGCCGCAATCCGGGACCTTGGCAACCTTGTACTGAATAGCCACTTATGCTTTATGCGCTCGGATTGCGCCCGACTTTTGCGGCTGGACCGGCCCCTGTTTCGAAAGGACCTATTCATGAAGCCCTCGATAGCGGCGGTATGTTTGATCGTGCTCGGCGGCATTGCCGCAGCGCCGGCGGCGGCGCAGAATCCCGCCCCGGCGCCAACGCCGAAGGCCGCCAAGCCGGCGGCCAAGAAATCCAAGAAAATCGTCGTCGCGCGCGTCGAGGGTAAGCCGATCTACCGTTATGAGGTCGTCCAGGCGTTTCAGGGCCTGCCGCCGAATTTTCGCAAACGCGGATTGGACGCGGTGTACGAAGAGGTGCTGGAGACGCTGATCAAGCGCAAGATGATGACGATCTACGGGCGGCGGGAGAACTATCACAAGAATGCCGAAGTGCGGCGCCGGATGAAAATCGCCCAGGATCAGATTATTCGCGAAGTCTACCTCGACAAATTGATCCGAAAATATCTGACCGAGGACAGGGTCCGCGCGCATTACGATGAATTTGTCCGCCGCAATCCGCCGACCGATGTGGTGCGGGCGCGCCACATCCTGGTGAGCTCGGAAGAAAAAGCCAAGAGCCTCACCAAACAGGCATTGGGCGGCAAGGATTTTGCCGAGCTGGCGAAGTCCAATTCCGAAGGCCCGTCGGCGTCCCGTGGCGGCGACCTCGGCTATTTCGCCAAGGGCGAAATGGTGAAGCCCTTCGCGGATGCCGCCTTCGATCTGAAAAAGGGTGAAGTCACCAAGCAGCCGGTAAAGACCAAATTCGGCTGGCACATCATCAAGGCGGAAGACCGGAAAAAACGAGAAGTCCCGCCCTACAAGAAAATCAAGCCGCGTATGCGCCAGGAAGTCTGGGCCAAGCTAGGCGAAAATTTTCTGCAGCAGTATCGTGAGCAGGCGAAGGTCGAGCGGTTCACCTTCGACGGAAAGAAGAAATTGCCGAAGATGCCGGTGAGCACGGCCGTTACGCCGCCGAAAGCCGGGAAACAATAGGAGCGTCATGTTCAAGAAGTCACCGCTGGCACCGGCCAAAATCGCCGAGCTGCCGCCGGTCACCGGTGTCCGTATTGCCGGTATGGCCGCGGGCCTCAAGGAAAGCGGCAGGCCCGATCTCTTCATGGCCGAACTCGCGCCGGGCACCACGGTCGCCGGTGTTTTCACCCGGTCTGCCTGTGCATCCGCGCCGGTCGAATGGTGCCGCAAGATCATGCCGGGCGGCCGGGCGCGCGGGATCGTGGTCAATTCGGGCAACGCCAATGCGTTTACGGGCAAGGCGGGCGACAAGACCGTGGCGCATACGGTGCGCCAGGTGGCGAAACTCCTGGGCTGCCGGCAAAAAGAAGTCTTCGTAGCCTCCACCGGTGTGATCGGCGTGCCGGTGCCCGAGGATTACGTGGCGCGGAAGCTGGCGAAATTGCACAAGCGGTTGTCGCCGGGCGCCTGGGACGACGCCAGCGCCGCGATCATGACGACCGACACCTTCCAAAAAGTGGCCGTTCGAACGGCGCGGATCGGCGATACCCGGATCACGCTGACGGGCATGGCGAAAGGCTCCGGCATGATCGCCCCCGACATGGCGACGATGCTGAGTTTTCTGTTTACCGATGCGAAAATCCCGGCGGAGGTGTTGCAGAAGCTGCTCAGCCGCGCAAATAGCCGGTCGTTCAATTGCATCACCGTGGACAGCGATACCTCGACCAGCGACACGGCGCTGCTGTTCGCCACCGGTCGGGCGTCCCATCCCGTGGTCGCGCCGCGGGGCAGCGGCCGGCTTCTGGCTGATTTCGCCCGGGCGCTGGAGGAATTGATGGTCGATCTGGCGGTTCAGGTGGTCCGCGACGGCGAGGGCGCGCAAAAACTCGTGACCATCGACGTGACAGGCGCCGCCAGCGCGCCCTCGGCGCGCCGGATCGGATTGGCGATTGCCAACTCGCCGCTCGTCAAGACGGCGATTGCCGGCTCCGATGCCAATTGGGGGCGAGTCGTCATGGCGGTTGGCAAGGCGGGTGAAAAAGCCGACCGTGACCGGCTGTCGATTGCCTTCGGCGGCGTGCCGATCACGCGGCTCGGCAAACGGGTCGCCGACTATGACGAGGCGGTGGTCGAACGGCACCTGCGGGGCCGCGACGTATCGATGACGGTGGATGTGGGTATCGGACGGGGCGCCGCGCGGGTTTGGACGTGCGACCTTACCCACGGCTATATCGAAATCAATGCGGACTACCGGACCTGACAATACGATGACCGGTTCAAGCGATGGCTGTTGGCAGGACCGGGAGACGCCGCCGGCATTGCCCAGCGTGTTCGTCGCGGCGGCGGCCCTGGTCGACCCGGATGGGCGTGTGCTGTTGGCCCGCCGGCCGGAGGGCAAACCGATGGCCGGACTGTGGGAGTTTCCCGGCGGAAAGGTGCATGAAGGTGAAACGCCGGAGCAGGCGCTGGTTCGGGAACTCACTGAGGAACTCGGTATCGATACGCGGGAAAGCTGCCTCGCGCCGGTCGCCTTCGCCAGCCACCGGTACGCGGAATTCCATCTGCTGATGCCGCTCTATGTCTGCCGGGTCTGGAATGGTGCGCCGTCGCCCCGCGAGGGGCAGGAATTAACCTGGGTGCGCCCCATGCGCATGACCGACTATCCGATGCCGCCGGCCGACGCCCCGCTCGTCGCGGCGCTGCGCGACCTGCTCTAATTCATATTGAACGGCATGCCGGGGCCGGCCGGCCGGCGCAGTTCACGATAGCATAGCGATAGCGCGACTACGGTCGCGGCGATAACGATGTAATGGGCGGCGTTGGTGAGCAGCGTCATGACAAACAAATAGCTCAGGCTCTCGCCGAGTCCGAAGGTTCGTCCGAGGAATTCCATCGCGCTGTTCACCAGTGTGAACACGACCATGCCCGGCGCCATCGAGAGCACGAAGACACCGAACAGACGCCAGGTGTTGCCGGTTCCGAGGATCCACGCCGCCGCCAGATTGAACTCCTCGTCGAGGGCGGCCGCCGGCAGCCACAGGGCGAGGCGTCCATTGACCAGCGAAATAATGATTGCCACGCCGAGGATGCCGAGGAGCACGACGCCGCCCGATGCGCCCCCGCCGCCGCCGCCGAGGCTGGAGAACCCGGCCGCCGTCGGTGCGACGATCAAAACGATGACCAGCACGGGCGCGGCCGAAATGGCGGCGAAAATGCCCGCCAGCAGCCACCGGAGCAGATAACGCGATTTACGGCGGTCCCATCGGATCGCTGTCCAGATCGTGGACGCTTCATCGGACCTCAGGCAGCGCCGGTGACAGGCGACGGCGAACATGATGTAGAAAATGATCGAGGCGAGCCAAAGGACAACATGCGGCAGACCGATCTGGATCTGCGGTTCGGCCGGTTCCGGCTGGCCGGCGAGCAGGGTCCGCACCACGACCACCAGGATCGATAAGAGCAGTACGGGAACGGCAGCGATCCGCAACAGATCGGTCCGGGCTTCCCAGAGGAATTGGTAGACGCGCATTGCGGTATCGCTGACCGCCAGGGGTATCTGTCCGTTCATCGACTCTCCTTAATTGGCCGGCCGGGAAGGGCTTTTTCGCCGGCGGAACGTTCCTTGGCGCCGAGCGCGCCGGCGAGGCTCGTTCGCCCGCTGCCCGGTTTCAGGGGCGTTTGTTGCGATGCGTGCTTCGCCCAACCATGCATGTAAACGATATCGAAGCTGGCGGAAATACGATTCTCACCGTCGGCGTGCCGATCGAGATAGAGTTTCATCGCCTCCAACAGCACGCCGCGGCGGGTAAATTGCCGATGACGTTCCAGCGTCGCATTGGTTTCCCCCATGCCGCGCAGGTCCGCGAGGAGCCGGAACGGGTCCGAATAGGTCACGGTGATGCGGTCGCTGTCGACGACCGGAAGGGCGAAACCTGCGCGTTGCAACAAGGCGCCGGCATCGCGAAGATCGGCAAAAGGAGAGACGCGCGGGCTGATGCCGCCGGTCGCGGCCAGTTCCGCATCGATCAGGCACCCGCGCAATTCCTGCAGCGTCGCGCCGCCGAGCATCGCCGCCAGAAACAGCCCGTCGGGTTTGAGCGCTGCTTCGGCCTGCACGAGGGCGCCGGGCAAATCGTTCACCCAATGGAGGCTGAGGTTACTGACAATCAGGTCGAATGCGCCCTTGGCGAAAGGCAACGCCTCCTCGTCCGCGGCGAGGCTCAGCCCGCCCGCGCGACGCGCCATCCCCGGCGACAGGTCGCATTGCACCAGCGTATCGACCCCGCATCGCGGGTCGATGGCTGTGCCGGTCTGGCCGGTGTGACACCCGAGATCGAGTGCAACCGGAAAGCGCCGCTTGATGTCGAGTAGCCGGTCGGTCAGTCGATCGGCCACCTCGCGCAGCAAAAAATCGTGCTCCGCCAACGCTTCCGCCGCCCGATCGCGGTGTCGCCGCACCGTCCGGCGATCAAACACTTGCATGACGCTCTCCATGGCGGGGAATATGGGCACGTCGCAGGCGGGAGGCAAATGGCGCTGCGGTTCCATCGCGTGGCGAGGCTTAAAGATGACGGGAAGAATGGCGACAGGGCTGGCAGCGGGACGCCGCATTTTGACGGTGGCGCTCGACGGTATCCTGCCGCCGCGCTGCCTATGCTGTGGCATCACGATCGACCGGCAGGGTCATTTGTGTGCGGCGTGCTGGACGTCCCTGACCATGCTGGGCCCGCCATGCTGCGCCCGATGCGGCTTTCCGTTCGAGCATGACATGCCGGCGGGCACGGTCTGCGGCGCTTGCAACAGCCGGCCGCCGAGTTTCATGCGGGCGCGCGCGGTATTCCGTTATGACGAAGCCAGCCGGTCGCTGATTCTGCGCTTCAAGCACGCGGACGAGTTGCAGGGCGCCCCGGCCTTTGGACGATGGTTGGCGCGCGCCGGCGCGGAGTTGTGCGGCGATGCGGATCTGATCGCGCCGGTGCCGCTGCATCGCTGGCGGTTGCTGGCCCGGCGCTACAATCAGTCGGCGCTGTTGGCGCAAAGCCTGTCGCGGGTCTCGGGTAAACCTCTGGCGGTCGATCTGCTGAAGCGCCGGCGGCCTACGCCATCGCAGGGGCGCCTTTCCAGATCCGCGCGTCGGCGCAATGTCCGCGGCGCCTTCATCCTGCGCCGGGGCGCGGCAAGTGTCGTGCGGGGCGTCCGGGTCCTGCTGGTCGACGATGTGTTGACGACCGGGGCGACGGTCGAGGAATGCGCCCGGGTTTTGGTGGCCTCCGGCGCGGCGGCGGTCGACGTGCTGACCCTGGCCCGCGTCGTCCGCCCGCAATAGGCGGCGGGCACGAAATGTCTTTGTATTTCGGCCGTCACGCCATATCTAAAAGGGCCGGAACCGATGAGCTAAAGGCAGACCATGGCGAAGATCGAGATCTATACCAGCCCCTTTTGCGGCTTTTGCCATCGCGCAAAGCAGCTTTTGAATTCCAAAGGGGCGGAGTTTACCGAGTACGACGTGATGATGAACCGCGGTGAAAAGGCGCGAATGGTTGAGCGTGCCAACGGAAGACAGACGGTACCGCAGATTTTTATCGATGACCGGCATATCGGCGGATGCGACGAACTCCACGCCCTCGATCACGCCGGCAAACTCGACCCAATGTTGGAAGGCTGAAATGACCGATTCGCTTCGCGTTGCGTGTGTCCAGCTCACTTCGACCACCCGGATCGACGAAAACACCCGAATTGCGGAAGGCCTGATCCGCGAGGCGCATGGCGCGGGCGCGGCGTTCGTCGCCCTGCCGGAAGTGGTCAATCTGTGCCAGATGAAGAGCGATCTTGCGAAGCGGGATGCGCAGCCCGAAGAGCAGGAAGCGGCGCTTGCCGCGTTTCGGAGTCTGGCCGAGGAATTGAATGTTTGGATCTTGGCGGGATCGCTGGCGGTCAAGCTGCCGGGAGAAGAACGTCTGGCCAATCGCTCTTACCTGATTGGCGCGGATGGTGCGATCGTGGCGCGCTACGACAAGATCCACATGTTCGACGTGAACCTGGCGAACGGCGAAACCTTTCGGGAATCCGCCAGTTACCGGCCGGGCGACGAAGCGGTCCTGGCCGAGACGCCGTGGGGCACGCTCGGCATGACCGTTTGTTACGATGTCCGGTTTCCGTATCTCTACAGAAGCTTGGCGCAGGCTGGTGCGCGCCTGATCAGTATTCCGTCCGCCTTTACGCGCCGGACCGGGACGGCGCATTGGCACGTGCTGTTACAATCCCGCGCGATTGAAACCGGCTGCTTCGTGATCGCGCCGGCGCAATGCGGCGACCATGAGGACGGACGCAAGACATACGGCCATTCGCTGATCGTGTCGCCCTGGGGGGAAGTGCTTGCCGATGGCGGTGAATCCCCGGGCGTGACGGTGGCCGACCTCGACCTGTCGCTGGTCGACAAGGCGCGGCAGATGATCCCGGCGCTGACCCATGATCGACCGGTCCGGCCGCCGATGGCCGAAGCCCTGCGGGCCACCGGCGAATGACGCCGGCGAACGCCTAACGCCGAATTGCGGCGAGGCGCTGTTTCACGGCAGGCCGTTCGGTCAGCCGTTGCTCATAGGCGATGACATCGAAGCGGCCGCGCGCCGCCTCCAGCAGTTCTCCCGGGCGCAACAGGAAATCCGGATTGCGGGGCCGGCCATAGGCTTGATTGCCGTCCGCAAAGGTCTCGTACAGCAGCACGCCGCCGGGTTCGACCGCGGCCACAATGTCGCCGAGAAGCGGCCGCCACAGATAGTTGACGACCAAGACGGCGGCAAAGCGGCGGCCGGCCAAGGGCCATCCGCCGGGCCCTTCCAGATCCGCGGCAACGATTTCCGCCGGGCCGTGCGCCGACAAATCCTGGATTGCCGCGGTTTCGATATCGAGGAAGGTAACAGGATGGCCGCGAAGCAGAAAATATCGCCCGTTTCGGCCGTTGCCGCAGGCGAGATCGAGGACCGGCCCATCTTTCGGCACCCCTGACGCGAAACGGCGAACCCAGGCGGCGGCTTCGGAATTGGCGCTATGGTGCTGATCTTCAGACATTGAAACCGAATTTTGCCGCGATTTGGATGTCCTTGCGGAAGACACCCATCCGCCCCATTTGAGTATGAGGGGAATTGAACACCCCGATCGAATGTGGATATAAGGCTCTATGATTTCATTCAACCTTCGATGCGCCAAGGATCATGTATTCGAGGCATGGTTCAAGGACAGCAAGACCTACGATCGCCAATCGCGGCAGGGCAGGGTGGCCTGTCCGGAGTGCGGCGACGTGAAAATTGCAAAGGCGCCGATGGCGCCGAATATCGCCAAGGGAACATCGCGGTCCGCGCCGGATCCGGCGGCGGTTCGGGAAGCGATCATCGCGATCCGAAAAGAAGTCGAAAAGAACTGCGACTACGTCGGCGACCGCTTCGCCGACGAGGCGCGCAAGATCCACTACAAGGAAACCGATCCGCGCAATATCTACGGCGAAACGACCGCCGTCGAAGCCCGCGAGTTGGTCGAAGAGGGCGTGGAATTTTGCAGTATCCCGGACCTCCCGAAAACCGACAGCTAGATCAACCCGCCTTTAAATTGGAATCAATTAAAGGCAGAAAAGTTGATCGATTCTATAAAGATAGGGCAGC
>JBFFGE010000028.1:0-32517 GCA_041557595.1 Alphaproteobacteria bacterium | reverse complement strand
CGGCAACTCGTCGAATTCATCAATGATCGCGAAGGAGCGGTCAGCCGACGGGAGATCGCACAGGCCTTCAAGATCAAGGGCGCCGACCGCACCTGGCTGCGGGAGACGCTCCGCGCGCTCACCGACGACGGATTGATCAACCGGCAGCGGGGTCGCAGGGTTGCCGCTCCAGGACGGCTGCCGTCGGTCACGGTGATCGAAGTGGCCTTTCTCAACGAGGACGGCGAAGCGTATTGCCGCCCGGTCGCGGAGCACGACGCCGACGCACCGGCGACCATTCGACTTGTTCACGGCCGCGGCGCCGGCCCGGCGCCCGGCGTCGGCGACCGAATTCTGGCCCGGCTGCGCCGCACGGAATCGAATGAATACGAAGCGCGGGTGATCCGGCTCCTGGCCGCCGCGCCGCGTCAGATCCTCGCGTTGTATGTGAAGGAGGGCGGCAAGGATGTCCTGCGCCCGATCGACCGCAAGATGCGCTCCGACTACGAGGCCGTCTCTCCCCTGCTGAAGGATATCCGCGTCGGCGACTATGTCGCCGCCGTGCCGGTCGCCGCAAGCGGACGGCCGGGCGGTAAACAGGCCAAGATCGTCGAACGGCTGGGGCGGCTCGACGATCCGCGCGTCATTCCGCAAATCGCCGCCCGCAGTCGTGAAATCCCCATCGAATTCGCCGCCGACGTGCTGCGCGAAACCGACAAACTGACCCCGCCGGCGCTCGGCAACCGAACCGATCTCCGGCAAGTTCCGCTGGTGACGATCGACGGCGCGGATGCCCGTGACTTCGACGATGCCGTCTGGGCGGAAGCGGATACCGATCCCAAGAATCCCGACGGTTGGCATGCCATTGTGGCGATTGCCGATGTCGCCTGGTATGTCCGTCCCGGCAGTCCGCTGGACCGATCGGCGCGCGAACGCGGTAATTCGGTCTATTTCCCGAACTGGGTTATCCCGATGCTGCCGGAACGGCTGAGCAACGATTTGTGCTCGCTGCGGCCGAACGAGGACCGGGCCTGCCTCGCTGCGGATCTGTGGATCGACCGCAACGGCAAGATAAAACGCTACGAGTTTCGTCGGGCGATCATGCGATCCGCCGCGCGGCTTACCTACGAGCAAGTCCAGAAGGCCCGCGACGGCGCCCCCGACGACGCCATTGCCCCGCTTTATAGGAGTGTGATTGCGCCTCTATACGGTGCCTTCAAGGCGTTGAAAAAGGCGCGCGAACGCCGCGGCACGCTCGACCTCGACCTTCCCGAGCGGAACATCCTCTTCGACGAGGACGGCGAAGTCGCAGAAATCGTCCCGCGCCAACGGTTCGATAGCCACCGGCTCATCGAAGAGCTGATGATCGCCGCCAATTGCGCGGCGGCCGAGGCCTTGCAGAACGCGAGCCAGCCGACCGTTCGCCGTCTGCACGATGCGCCGGATGCCGAGGCGTTGGAGAGTTTGCGCGAATCGCTTGCCGCCTTCGGCATTCGCCTGGCGAAGGGCGGCGTCATCCGACCGTCGATGTTCGCGGGCATCTTGGCGCAGGCGCAGGAAAGCCAGCATGCGCCGCTCATCCACAATCTCGTCCTGCGCAGCCAGACCCAAGCCTACTACGCGCCGGCCGATCTGGGGCATTTTGGCCTGGCGCTCCGGCGATACTGCCATTTCACCTCGCCGATCCGGCGCTATGCGGATTTGATCGTCCATCGCCGGCTGATCGCCACCTTCGATCTTGGCGAAGGCGGCGACGTCAATGACAGCATCGAAGGCCTGCGCGATGTGGGCGAACATATTTCGAATACGGAACGCCGGGCCGCCTCGGCCGAGCGCGATGCGCTCGACCGGTACACGACGCGCTATCTCGCCGATCGCATCGGTGCGACTTTTCCCGGGCGTGTCAGCGGCGTCACCCGCGCGGGACTTTTCGTCCAGCTCGACGAAACCGGGGCGGACGGGCTGGTGCCCATGCAGGCGCTGCCCGACGATTGGTACAACCACGACCAGGTCCGCCATCAATTGGTGGGAGAGCGGACCGGCCTGACCTTCTCGATGAGCGATCCGGTTATCGTCCGGTTGACCGAGGCGGACCAGGCGACCGGCCGCCTGAATTTCGACATCGTCGAAGGCGGCACCCAGGGCAAGACGCGGAAAGGGCGCACCCCGGCCCGCCGGAGCAAGCTGAAACGCCCCCCATCTCGGCGTAAACGGACTAGGTAGAACGGGCAAGCTTACCTTCCGAACATGTTCCCGCTAACCTGTCATCAAGCCGGCGAATAAGCTGGCAGCAAAACAGAAGAATGACAGGGGTAGCGAAAAGGGATGGACACAAACAGGTCCAACGCACGGGGTCGCGTGCGCAAATTTTCGGGCGCGCGCGCCTTCTCCATTCGCCATGCCGTCGCCTACGGAATTGGCGTTATCGCGTTGTTCATTGCCGCGTGCAGCGGCGGCGAACGCGACCTTCCGCCCCTGGAACAGATCAGCTCGGAACGCATGCTGCAAATCGGCCTGTCCGATATTCAGCAGATTTATATCGATGAGCCGGTGGTGGCCGACCTCGCGGTGGCGGGGCTGCGCGGACTCTCGAAAATAGACCCGGAAATGCGGATCGAGCGCCATGCCGATCTGCTCGAAATCCGGCTTGGCCGCGGCATCGCCGGCAGCACGCGCGCGCCGAAAGGGAATGACGCCCTCGCCTGGGCCATCGCGGTCTCGAAACTGCTCCATGACGGTCGCCGGGAATCCGCAAAACTGAGCCAGGCAAACCCGGAAAGGATTTACAAGGCGGTCTTCGAAGGCGTCGCCCGCAAGCTCGATCCCTATTCACGGTATGCCAGTGCGGAAAAAGCCTTCGAAAATCGCGCCTCGCGCGACGGCTTTGGCGGCATTGGCGTCGTGGTAGCGCCGCATTCGGAAGGCGCTGAAATCACCGATGTCATGGACGGGACGCCGGCCCAGCGCGTCGGCCTTCGCCGCGGCGAGTGGATTACCCGCATCGACGGCGCCAAAATCGCCGGCATGAGCCTGCACAGAGTCGTCCGGTTGTTGCAAGGGCCGGTCGGCCGCGGGGTGTCGCTCGCGGTGCGCCGCGACCTCAAGGCGCCGGCGCGGAGTGTGAAAATTCAACGATCCCATATCACGCCGCAAACGGTTTTTTATCGCCGCGACGGCAATCTTGCCCGGATCGAGATCACCAGTTTCAATTCCGATACCACCCTGTCGGTCGAACGGATGACGCTGCGGGCGCAGCGTGAAATCGGCGCCGCCCTGCGGGGTATCGTGATCGACCTGCGCGACAATCCGGGCGGATTGTTGCATCAGGCGGTGCGCGTGGCAGATCTGTTCGTCGAGAACGGACGTCTTATCTCGACCCGCGGCCGGCATCGGGACAGCCTGCAATTATTCGACGCCACGCCAGGCGATATCGCACACGGCCTGCCGATCGCCGTGTTGTTGAACGGGTCTTCGGCGTCGGCTGCGGAGATCCTTGCGGCCGCGCTGCAGGACCGGGGACGCGCCATCGTCATCGGCAGCACCAGCTACGGAAAGGGCACGGTCCAAACGGTCTTGCGGATGCCCAACGAAGGCGAGCTGATACTGACCTGGGCGCGCCTCTATGCCCCGTCCGGCTACAACCTCAGCAAGGCCGGGGTGATTCCGAACGTGTGCACCGCGAACAGCACGGATGCGCAACTCCTCGTCCGGAACGCGCTGAAGAACAACGGCGAATATTCCCGCCGGATGCTGTCGATCCGCCGCAATCTCGACAGCGCCAGCAAGGTCGAGCGCGATGCGCTCAGGAACTACTGCCCGCGCGGCGGGGATGGACGAAACCAGTTGGATTCAGAGGTTGCCAAGCTTCTGCTTACCGTGCAGAAACGCTATGTGCAGACTTTGAAACCAGCGCCCAAGGTGTATGCCGCCCGATAACGCCGAAAACCGTGAAGAGCCCGTCAAACCGCGCGATGCCGCCAGCCTGATTTTGCTGCGGGACGGCGCGGATGGCCCTGAAGTCCTGATGGGACGCCGGCCGCTGGCGTCACGCTTCATGCCAGGCGTCTACGTCTTTCCGGGCGGGGCGGTCGATCGCGGCGATTTCGACCTGCAGACCGAACGGGATGCCGCCGGCGCCGTGATCGAACGGCTCGGCCGTAAGGCGCCGCCGCCCCTCGCCCGCGCCCTGCTCTGGACCGCGCTCCGGGAAACCTGGGAAGAAACCGGCCTGATGCTGGGCGGCCCCGGCGCCGCGCAAGGTACCGACGGATGTCCCGCGCTCGACGCCTACGCCAGCGCCGGTCTGGCCCCGGATCTGGGCGCGCTGGACTATCTGATGCGCGCGGTCACCCCGTCCTATGTGCCGATCCGCTTCAATACCCGGTTCTTCATCGCCGACGGCGCCGCCGTCAGCGGTGAACTGCGGCAGGTTACGGAGCTGGAGGATGTCCGCTGGCTCAGCGTGCGCGAGGCGGAAACGCTCAACATCGTCAATGTGACGGGACTGGTGCTGGAGCACGCGGCGAAATACTGGCACGGCGATTTCGATGGCGCGCAGGACCGGCCGACACCGATGTTCACGCAGCGGGTTCCGGGCGAGATCGTGCTGCGCGAGGAATAACATACGGACGGCGCCGGTGGGCGCGACGTCATTCGGGCGAATTTTCAGCAAGAGGCAAGCCATGAACCTGCAGGACATCACCATCCATTTCGCCCACTCCGCCTATCAGCTCGCCCCCTTGTTCGAACGCCGCGACACCGGCATCCGCCACTACCAGACCTGGACCGTCGAGGATTCCTACGCCCGGATGGGCGACGGCGAAGTGCTCGTGGTATCCGGCGTCTGGAAGAACGACATGCTGGAGCGCGCCGACAAGCTGAAATTCATCCAGGTTTGCGGCGCGGGCTACGACTAGTTCGATCAGGATGCGTTGCGCGCCAAGGGCGTGCGCCTGGCCAACGCCAGCGGCGTCAACGTGAATGCGGTCAGCGACCACGCCATGGCCATGCTTCTGGCCTTGACGCGTCAGATCCACACCGGACGCGACAATCAGCGCGCCGGGGTATGGCGCGGCATGATTGCCGACCTGTCGCAGCGCGAGGATGAACTGCCCGGCAAGACGATGCTGATCTTCGGGCTCGGCAAGATCGGCGGCCGGCTTGCCAAACTGGCGAAGGCATTCGGCATGACCGTGATCGGCATCAAGCGGGATACCTCGACGCCGGTCGAGCATGTGGACGAACTGCATTCATCGGACGCCCTGCCCGGCCTGTTGCCGCGCTGCGACGTGGCCGTGCTCACCTGTCCGCTGACGCTGGAGACGCGCAACGTGATCGACGGACCCGCGCTCGCCGCGATGAAGCCGTCGAGCTATCTGATCAATGTCGCCCGCGGCGGCTGCGTCGACGAACCGGCGTTGATCGACGCGCTGCAGCGCAAAGTCATCGCCGGCGCCGGCATCGACGTGACGGTCGAAGAACCGCTCGCCGCCGGATCGCCGCTCTGGGGATTCGACAACGTGGTGCTGACGCCGCACACCGGCGGCGAGACGACGAAGTACGAGGACAACGTCATCGACATCCTGCTGGAAAACCTGAACCGCCTCGCACGCGGCGACGAGCCGCTGCATAACCAGGTAATATGAGGGTCGTTTGCTCCGTTAACCCGCCGCGAGGATCGGCAACGCGTCGTCCCAGGCGTCGAGCGTCTGCTGGATATCCCGCTCCTCGAGCGAGGTCGACAGGTAGTATTTGCTCTCGCCCTTGAGGATGCCGCGCTCCCGCAGCAAACCGTTGAGACGACGCATTTTTTCGGCATCGCCGCGCAGCGTGTCGCGGTAGTTGCGAACCTCGCCCTTGGTGAAGACCAGATCGAACAGCGACGGCACGCCGACGATTTCCGCCTCGACGCCGGCCCGATCCAGGCTGGCCCGCAAGCCGGCCATCAGCCGGCGGCCGTTCTCGAACAGCTTTTCGTAGGTGCCGGGCCGTTTGAGGATTTCCAGGGTCGCCAGCCCGGCGGCGGCCGCAATCGGATTGCCCGACAGCGTGCCCGTCATCGGCACGTATTTTTCCTGCTCGGCGCGGCCCTTGTCGAAACACGCCATGACCTCGTTGCTGCCCGCGATGGCGGAAAGCGGGAAGCCGCCGCCGCACGCCTTGCCGAGCGTGCAGATATCCGGCGTCACGCCGTAGAATTCCTGCGCGCCGCCATAGGCGAGGCGGAAGCCGGTCACCACCTCGTCGAATACCAGCAGCATGTCGTTGGCTTGCGTCAGCTCGCGCATCGCCTCCAGAAAGCCCGGCTGCGGCGGCACCAACCGCTGCAGCGGCTCCATCATCACCGCGGCGATCGTGCCCTTGTGTTCGCGGATCAGGCTTTCGACCGCATCGGCGTCGTTAAACGGCGCGACGACCATATTCTCGCCGACATTTTCGGGAATGCCCGCCGAATCCGGAATCGGATGATCGTAGTTCACGGGTTTTTGCGGCGTCATGCTCATCAACCCGTAATCGCTGTAGCCGTGATAGCCGCCTTCGAATTTGAGGATCTTGTCGCGCCCCGTATAGGCGCGCGCGAGCCGCATAGCGAAGGCGTCGGCTTCCGATCCGGTGCAGGCAAAGCGCACCTTCTCGGCGCAGGGCACGGCCTCGATGATGGCGTCGGCCAGCTCGATGCCCTGCCGGTTGTTGGCGAAGAACGTGGTGCCGTGCGCAAGCTGCGCCTGCGCGGCGGCATTGACCTCGGGATGGGCATGCCCGACGAGCATCGGTCCCGAGCCGATCAGATAGTCGACATATTCGTTGCCGTCCTCGTCCCAGACGCGGCTGCCGCGTCCCTCGCGGATGATGATATCGCCCGACGTATTGCCGAACGTTCCGCCCGGCAGGACGTCCCGCGCCTTGTCGAACAGGGGATTTTCGGGGATCGGATTGGCGGACATCGTCGGATCCTTTCGGGGTCAGGAATGCGGCGTCGCGGCCAGCAGGGCCGCGGGCATTCGGTTCAGCTCGGGCGCGGTTTCAAGCCTTCGGTGCGCGACCAGACCGCAGCAACGCGCCATGGACAATGACTGTGCCAAGCCCGGCGGAGCCTTGTCAAACATATCCAAATCCGTTGCTGGATTCATAGTGGGTCAAAGCCGGGAACCTCTAAATTCCTCGCCGGCTCAATCCGAAAGAAACAATCGGTTCATTTGGCTTGCGGTACGAGGCATGGGCAAATTGGACATCTAACCCGTATGTGAATATCAGCTATTTGTCCCAGAATTTAAGCCAATGCAACTCATAGACGGGCCACATAACCACCATGGTCCAATTTCGCACAAATATGCCAAATACAATTCCGACAAGTAGGAATATCGCAAAGGAAAAATACATTAGACGCTTCGCATGGACTTCCCCGGCTGACCAGCCACAAAAATAGCGCGCTACACATACGCAAATCAGGTGAACCGCGGGGACACCGAGAAAAATTGGCCACAACAAATCGACGAAATCCAATAAGGCGGGAGCTTCTTTTGGCAACGACTGCAGGTCTCTCCTGAAAGAATTTCCACTTAAGAACACACAATTAGCGACACCTACGAAGCCCAGGCAGTGACTAAAGGAATCGCAATGAGCTCGGCAGTTCCAAGGTGCGCGCCCTGCGAGAAATCGAGCCGCGAGAAAGACCATTGTTCCAGCGGACAGGCCAATATTCGTGGGCAAAAGCATTAACGCGATAAACGAAACAAAGACCATAAATCCAGGCAAAACAAATGTATCGAGGGCCCAGCTCATGGAGAGCAGAAAGATTCCGCCACCCGCAATTACATGCAAGGACGGGAGGACAACGATCACATAGCCGGCTAGAAGCGCAGCAAGCACGACAAGTGCGACATATCTGAGACTTGGCTTGGTCGAAATGACCGTGTTGGCCGATAGAAAAATGAATATGTAAAATCCAATAACCGTAATGCCGAGTGGACCAGCAATTCCTAGTTTCAAGCTAAAATTCAAAAAGGCGTACTGTGAATGGATCCACGCCGTTGTCAGTAATGCTGTCAACATGGCCGCCGCGCAGGTTAACGCGAGGACGGTGGTTTTCATATTGTCAGTCATGAAACTAATCGGTCCTTGTTTGTGTGAATTAGCACGCAAAATTGACCCGACATTGCCAACATCCGTGATCAATATCTGCGACTGGGAGCCAAAAACATAAGATTTTAGAAAGAATTTCTTGGCAACCACGCCCCTTGGCTCCGAATCGCTTTGGTGCTTGAATCACGCCATCACCCCTATCCGGAGAGACGCCCATGGCCATGTTGACGATCGAGCCGCTGCATTCGGAATTCGGCGCCCGGATTGCCGGGATCGACCTTCGGGAGCCCCTGCCGGCGGCCGCCGTTGAGGAAATCCGCGCCGCGATCGACGACTATTCCTTCCTGTGCTTCCCGGACCAAGCCTTGAACGACGACCTGCAACTCGCCTTCACCCGGTGCCTGGGCGAGCCCGAGCCCAATCACGTGAAGCTCGGCCAGGAAGGCGTGATCGAGTATTTCGGCACGATCGGCAATGTGCAGCCGGACGGCAGTACGCTCGGCAACGCCGACAAGAAGGTCGTCTTCCAGACCGGCAACAACATGTGGCACTCGGATTCCTCGTTCCGCGAGGTGCCCACCTATGTCTCGATCATGTGCGCCTATGAGGTGCCGGAAGAAGGCGGCCGGACCGAATATATCAGCACGCGCGCCGCCTATTCGCGGTTGCCGGAGGATATGAAATCCCGGATCGATCCGCTGATCGCGATCCACGACTACACATTTTCGCGGAGCAAGGTCAGCCCCGACGCGGTGACGCCGTCGCATTCCGCCTCCCTGCCCCCGGTCAAACAAAAGCTCGTGCGGACGAACCCGCGGAACGGCGCCAGGAACTACTTTGTCGGCTCCCACGCCAAGGCGATCGACGGCTGGAGCGACGCCGAGAGCCGGGAATTGCTGGACGACCTGCTGGAGCGCGCGGTCGGCGAAGAGCATGTGTATTCGCATGCCTGGCGGCCGGGCGATCTGGTGATTTGGGACAACCGGTGCCTGCTGCACCGCGGCAGCGGTTACGACGCCGACAAGTACCGGCGGTATATGCGCCAGACGCGGGTTTCCGGCGCCGGTCCCACGCGGGACGAATAGGGGCCGGCTACTCCAGGCGCCGCGGCATCGGGTCGCCGAGTGGAATCTCCATCAGATCGTCGCCCCAGAAGATGTTGCCGGTATAGATCTCGCCCATCTCGCGGATCACACGTTCGCGAACGCCCGGCGTGTCCATCTGCTCGGTCACGTGCGAGATCACCAAATTCTTCACATTCGCCTCGGCGGCAATATGGGCGAGATCCCGGTGGCCCGTCGACGTCTTGGCCGAAATTGGGTGAATCTCGGTGCCGGAAATGTGCTGGCACATATGGATCAGCACATCGCAATCCTTGGCGAGCTTCACCACCGCCTGACAGGGGCCGGTATCGCCGGAATAGGCCAGGGACCCGTCCGGCGCATCGAGCCGGAAGCCGTAGCAGGTCAAATAGGGTTGATGGTGGATGACGCTGGCGGTCGTCACCGTCCAGCCGTTCTCCGTCACCACGTCGCCATTTTCCAGTTCGATGATCAGCGGGTTCGGCCAGGGTCGCGGTAGTTTGCCGCCGCGCCGCTGATAATATCCCAGACTCCCCTCATGGCTGGTGCGCGCCGTCAGGTCCGGCCCGAAGACGCCATCCTTTTCGAACAGCAATTGGGTCATCCGTTCGATCGGCGCCGGCCCATAGACCTTGAGTTCCGGGATCAGGCCGCCGCCCTGGTCCCAGCGGTTCAGCACCAACCGAATGTAATCCAGGCAATGGTCGTAATGCAGATGGCTGAAGAAGGCATGGGTTACGTCGACCGCCCGCTTGCCGGCTTCGAGCAGGCGCCAATGCGCGCCCGGACCGTGATCGAACAGAATCAGATCGTCGCCGATTTCGACCATATAACTGGAACTCGCCCGAACGATCGACGGTGTCGGCGTTCCGGTACCGAGAAGCCGGATTTTCATTCCGCCCGAAGCCCCTAATTTAATGAATAAAGCGCTGCCGGACATGGTGGCCGCGTCCCGAAGGGCAGGTCAAGCACCGTACACCCGAATGCCCGCCGCGCCCTTGCAGAACGCTCTCCAGACTTGACAATATCGGCCAAAACTGCGATTTAGCACGCTGATTTCCGCGCGAAATATTTGGACGGACGCGAACATGGCGAAACCAAGCACGATCCTGGTCAAACTGGTCAGCACGGCCGACACCGGCTTCTACTATGTGACCAAGAAAAACCCGCGGAATCAGACGGAAAAGATGGAATTCCGCAAATACGATCCGGTCGCGCGCAAGCATGTCCTGTTCAAGGAAGGCCGCATCAAATAGCGCTATCTACCCGATTCAGGGGATTGTCAGGGCCGCGGTGTGCGGCCCTTTTTCGTTTTGGGCCGCCTTTCACCAATGAATCGCAGCTAATTGAGGTATTTGGCGACCGTCTCGAGAAAATTGGTGACGGAAATGGGCTTGGCGATATAGGCCTCGCAGCCGCCTTCGCGGATCTTTTCCTCATCCCCCTTCATCGCGAAGGCGGTCACCGCGATCACCGGGATCGTCCGCAGGCTCTCGTCTTCCTTGAGCCATTTGGTCACCTCCAGCCCCGAAACCTCGGGTAGCTGGATATCCATCAGAATGAGGTCCGGCACATGTTCGCGGGCGATCTTGAGCGCTTCCATGCCGTCGCGGGTTTGCAGAACGGTGTAGCCCTGCGCTTCCAGCAAATCGTGGAAGAGTTTCATATTCAGGTCGTTATCCTCGACAACAAGGACAGACTTCGTCATCCAGGTAAACTCCCCCACGCAATCTTAAACGCCCGTCCCATGCCTTAATACAAGGCGGTTCGGGTTGTTGCAATCCCTCACGGTTACCGCCTACCTGCGGTATACTGCGGACGTAATCGGCGGCGGCGGCGTTCTTGGCGATCGGCGGCCACATAGAGGCAGCGATGCGAATCGGCGTGGATATCGGCGGCACGAAAATCGAAGCGGCGGCGATCGATCGCGCGGGAAAAATCGTTATACGCCAAAGGGTTTCGACACCGCCTGACGACTACGCCGCGGCGGTCGAGGCAATTGCGGGTATCGTTGAATCGGTCGAGGCCGAAATTGGCCGGCGGTGCCCCGTCGGCCTCGGGATTCCCGGAACGATTTCACCCGCCACCGGATTGATCAAGAACGCCCCGAATTCGCCCTTCAACGGCTATCCGATGGACAAGGATCTGGAACGCCGACTCGCCCGGCCGCTGCGCCTGATGAACGATGCCAATTGCTTTGCCCTGTCCGAAGCCGTCGACGGCAGCGCCGCGGGCGCGGCGAGCGTCTTCGGCGTGATCCTGGGCACGGGATGCGGCGGCGGGCTGGTCTTCGGCGGCAAACCAGTGCGCGGCCGCAATGCGATTGCCGGCGAGTGGGGCCACAATCCCCTGCCCTGGCCGGAAGCCGGCGAACTGCCCGGCAATCGCTGCAATTGCGGCAAGCGGGGCTGCATCGAGACTTTCCTGTCCGGGCCCGGCTTCGCCGCCCATCACAACGCGGCGACCGGCGAGACCCTCACCGCGGCGGAAATCGCCGTGCGCGCCGATGCCGGCGATCCTGCCGCGACGGCGAGCCTGCGGCTCTACGAGACCCGTCTGGCGCGCGCCTTGGCCAGCGTTATCAACGTGGTCGATCCGGAGGTGATCGTCCTCGGCGGCGGCATGTCGAATGTAAGCGGACTGTATACGGCCATCCCCGAATTGTGGGGGCGTTGGGTCTTTTCCGACCAGGTGGAAACCCGATTGCTGCCGCCGCGATACGGCGATTCCAGCGGCGTGCGCGGGGCCGCCTGGCTATGGCCCGAAGACGCCAAGGCCGCAGGATGAGCGCCGAACAGCACCTCTGCCGCGAATGCCTCGCCACCTATGACGGGCCGCCGGACGATGCCGACGCGCCACGGCGCTGCCGCGAGTGCGGCTCGCCGCGCATCCTTCGCCATCCCGAATTGCATCAGCTGACGATCGCCCATGTCGACTGCGACGCCTTTTATGCGGCGGTCGAGAAGCGCGACAATCCGGCGCTGGTCGACCGGCCGGTCATCGTCGGCGGCGGACGCCGCGGCGTCGTCGCCGCCGCCTGCTATGTGGCGCGCCTCTATGGCGTACGCTCGGCAATGCCTATGTTCAAGGCGCTCGAGGCCTGCCCGGACGCGGTGGTGATCCGGCCGGATATGGCGAAATACCGGGATGCGGGCATGCAGATCCGCGACATGATGCGGAAGTTGACCCCGCTGGTTCAGCCCCTGTCGATCGACGAGGCGTTCCTCGACCTGACCGGGACCGAACCGGTGTACCACGCCAGCGCCGCGACCTCGCTGGCGCGGCTGGTCCTTCGCATCGAGAAGGAAGTGGGCGTCACCGCGAGCATCGGGCTCAGCTACAACAAGTTCCTGGCGAAAATCGCCTCCGACCTGGACAAACCCAAAGGGTTTGCGATACTCGGACGCGACGAGGCGCTGTCGTTCCTCGCGCCCAAGCCCGTGGGGCTGTTGTGGGGCGTCGGCCGGGCGCTGCAATCGAAAATGCGCCGCCACGGCATCACGACCATCGGCCAACTCCAGTCAATTTCCGAAATCGAACTGGTCGCGCGCTATGGCTCGATCGGATCGCGCCTTTTCAAATTCGCGCGCGGCCAAGACGACCGGGCCATCAATCCGAACGCGCCCACCAAGAGCATATCCGCGGAGACCACCTTTCAATCGGACATTTCCGCGCCCGATCAATTGCGCGACCGGCTGTGGCCGCTCTGCGAAAAAGTCGCCCAACGGCTGCAGCAAAAAGACCTCGCCGGCCGCACGGTCGTCCTGAAAATGAAAGACGCGAATTTCAATCAGATCACCCGCAGCCGGCGCATCGAATCGCCGACCCAACGCGCCGAGACGCTTTTCGAGACCGCCTATCCGATGATCGAGCGTGAGGCGAACGGCCGGCACTTCCGGTTGATCGGCATCGGCGCGGCGGACCTGACCGACCCGTCCGAAGCGGACCCGCCGGAACTCTTCGCCCTAAAATCGGAAAGCATGCAGCGCGCGGAGGAAGCCTTGAGCGCCGTACGCGCAAAACTCGGCGCGGATGCCATCAAGACCGGGCGCGGGCTATAGGCGCGAAAAAGCCGGGCGCCCTAACATTTCGGTTTATCGCGCTTTTGGAAAAGCTTGAGCGTGCCTTTTACAGTGAAATCTCCGTAGTTCATGCGCATTGCAGGAACCACGCCATTCGGCTGCATATAGATCGTCATCTCGAACTCCGGCACTTCCGCGGTCGGCTCGTTCGAAAATACGGCGATATTGATCGGCCAAACCGGCAGCGGGTTCGAGATCAATTTGGAATGCCCGCCCGGTGGCGCCGGTTTGCGCGGCAGTAGGACGGCCGTCATTGTCGAGGGTCCCTGCACTTCCGCGCCGTCGAAAACCTGACGGCGGTAGAATTTCGCGCCCGCTTCCGCCTTGGCGATCAGGCTTACCGTATGCATGGTCGGGAACATCGTGTCCTTCGGCAGGATCACGATCTGCCGCTGCGGCTTTTCGAAGCGCACCTTGCCGGGCTTGCCGTCCGCACCGAGTTCCGCATCGCCCTTGACCTCGGATTCCTCTTCGGTCTTGTCCGATTTGCGCATTCGCTTGACGTTGAACCGGTAACGCCGGCCGTCCTTCGATTCCCAATTCACATAACTCGCCGTGATATGCACCGGGGCGCCGTCGCCGCGCAGAATCTGCAAGGCGTATTTTTGCTCGACCGCCCAGCCATCGCATTGATCGGACCAGTCGTAACTCAGCACGCCGGTGACATCGAGAACACCGCTGCCCGGCTCGGCCGAGACCAACGACAGCTCATACCCCGCGCGGTGCGGCAAAATGGATCCGGCCGACGCCATGCCCGAGACGAAAGCGATGGAGACAGCGGTGGAGACGATCTGGAGCAATCTGGCCATTGTCGCCGGCGTTCCCTGACTACTGTTTCAGGCCAACGAGTATGGCATGCGTGCCGCCGACACGGAACGTAATCTTGCGCATAAGCCGGGATGCAGACGCCATCCGTCCGGGCGCGCGTCAGTCCTTCTTTTCGGGCGGCAGGCTCAGCCGGATATGCAGGTCGCGCAGCCGCTCCGGCTCGACCTCGCCCGGCGCGCCCATCATAAGGTCTTGCGCCTGTTGATTCATCGGGAAGGCCACCACTTCGCGAAGGTTCGGTTCGTCCGCCAGCAGCATGACGATCCGGTCGATGCCCGGCGCCGAACCGCCATGCGGCGGCGCGCCGAATTTCAACGCGTTGAGCATGCCGCCGAACCGGCTTTCGACCACATCCTCGCCGTAACCGGCGATGGCAAAGGCCTTGTACATGATCTCGGGCAGGTGATTTCGGATCGCACCGGAAGAAAGTTCCACCCCATTGCAGACGATATCGTATTGATAGGCCAGGATTTCCAAGGGATCCATCGTCTCGAGGGCTTCCAAACCGCCCTGCGGCATGGAAAAGGGGTTGTGGCTGAATTCGATTCGGCCGGTCTCTTCATCCCGCTCGAACATCGGGAAATCGACGATCCAGCAGAACTTGAAGCAATCCTTCTCGATCAGATCGAGATCCGCACCGACCCGGTTGCGCACGGTACCGGCAAACGTCGCCGCCGCGCCCGGCTTGTCGCAGGCAAAGAACACCGCGTCGCCGTCGGCCAATCCGGTAGCCGCACGAATGGCCGCGGTGCGGTCGTCTTCGAGATTGCGGGCGATCGGCCCCTTGCCGCCGCCATCCTCGAACACGATATAGCCGAGCCCGGCGGCGCCCTGCTCGCGCGCCCAATCGTTCAGCTTGTCGAAATAGCTGCGCGGCTGTCCGCCCGCGCCCGGCGCCGGGATCGCGCGCACGACCGCGCCGCCCGCCACCGCTTTGGCGAAAATGCCGAAGCCGGAATCGCGAAAACACTCGGTCACGTCGCAAATTTCCAGCGGGATTCGCAGGTCGGGCTTGTCCGACCCGTATTTCAGCATCGCCTCGTCGAACGGAATGCGCGGGAACGGCGCCGCGGTTACCGATTTGCCGCCGCTGAATTCCTCGAACACGCCGCCCAGCACCGGCTCGAGCGCGGCGAACACGTCTTCCTGCGTGACGAAGGACATCTCGAGATCGAGTTGGTAGAATTCGCCCGGCGAGCGGTCGGCACGCGCGTCTTCGTCCCGGAAACACGGCGCGATCTGAAAATACCGGTCGAAACCCGCCACCATGAGCAATTGCTTGAATTGCTGCGGCGCCTGGGGCAAGGCGTAGAATTGGCCGGGATGCAGCCGGCTCGGCACCAGGTAGTCCCGCGCGCCTTCCGGCGAGGACGACGTCAGGATCGGCGTCTGAAATTCCGTGAAACCCTGCTCGATCATGCGCCGGCGGATCGACGAAATCACTTCCGACCGCAGCACGATATTGCGATGCAGGCTTTCGCGCCTCAGATCCAGGAACCGGTAGCGCAGCCGGATGTCTTCCGGATAACCCGCATCCTGGTTCACCGGCATCGGCAAGGGCTCGGCCGCCGCCTGGACGTTGACTTCTTCGATGCGCAGCTCGATCTCGCCGGTCGGGATACTTGCGTTGATCGTATCGTCGGTACGCTTGGTGATCGGTCCGGTAACCGTGATGACCGATTCATTGCTCAAGCCTTCGACCGCCGGAAAAAGCGCACTCGAGGTGTCGATCACGCATTGGGTCACGCCATAGTGGTCGCGCAGATCGATGAACAACAGGTTCCCGTGGTCGCGGGTCCGATGTATCCAGCCCGACAACCGCGCGGTTTCGCCGGCATGTTCGATGCGCAATTCACCGCAGGTATGGGTACGATACAGGTGCATGGCTTGCCCGGAGTTTTAAGAGTGGGAGACGCCGCGCAAAGGGCATGGAAAGGCGGGAATTGTCAAGGTTTCGGTACCAAAAGCGATGCGGTCCCTTCGCATCGGACCGGCCGTGGGGCGTCCTGGGCTGCGCCGGATCGAAGCGCGGCCGCGCCAATACCCCGCGGGTTTACGGATAGAAATTAGCGATAGTCGATAACGCCTGTCCACCGGCCGCGACGGACACTAAACGGACAAATCCGTCCGCCTCGCCCGGGAAACCGCCGGAGTTCAGACGCTCGACCGGCGCAGCGACGCGGAGCGTCGACGGCCGATCAGCCCCAATCCGCCAAGCGCCGTCAGCAACAGCCAGATCGCCGCCGGGAGCGGCGTGTGAACAACAACATTATCGATCCCGACGCTGTCACGCCCGCCGAACGCTTCGGTGAAGATCACGATCTCGGTAACATTGGACAAAATAAGCGCCCAGGTGCCCGCATCGACGCCCCAGTTGGCGGCGTTCAGCTGACCGGTATACGTAACCCAGGCGACCGACGGCGGCGCAGTAGGAGCCAGGTCCGCCGACGCCTCGGCGCCGCCACCTTTGATTAGCACTGTCCCAAAAATGTCGAGTCCATTCGGTGGACCGCCATTCGCGCCGCTGACGCGCCTTGCATCGAACGAAAAAAATTCGCCATTGAATACCGAAATATCGCCGAGAAATTCACTTGGCGCGGATATTCTCGCAGGGCCACTGGCAGCGTTCTCGTCCCACACGCGAATGAAACCGTCCGGATTGCCGCCGGTGGCCTGATGGACGATTGAGCTAGAGGTTCCGACAGGCGTCCATCCATCGGCATCGGAATCGAAGGTGCTGGAAATCACAGCATGGCTTGGAGCCTAGAAAAGCACCGCGACTCCCACCACCGCTAAAACCTGCTTCATTCTAAAGTCTCCGATAGTCCACAAATATTTCCGGCAACCGCCGACAGACTCAATTGCAGAAACTAGCGGCGCCCGCGCCCTCACCGCCAATGGAACGAAGTAGTACGGCGAGGAGCACGAGGTACCTATAATGAGCAAATCCAATAATGGCGCGCGGCGCAAGTGCAAAACTGCCGCCGCAACTCGGAAATTCCGGTGCGCTTTGACGCAGGTCAATGACCCATAGCGTCCATTGTCGAGATCTGAAACATAAGATTAAATCAAAAAGATAAGGCCATGCGCGCAAAGGAAATCATGACGACCAAAATTGTAACGACGGCGCCGGATGAGTCGATCCATGACGTCGTTCACAAACTGCTGAAACGGTCGGTGAGCGCATTGCCGGTCGTCGATGGGTGCGGTCGCCTCGTCGGCATTATCAGCGAAGGCGACCTCTTGCACCGCGTAGAAACCGGCACGGAGCGGCAACGCTCCTGGTGGCTCGATATGCTGGTGTCGAGCGAGGAGAGATCGCGCGATTTTCTCAAAAGCCATGCGGTTCACGTACGCGATGTCATGACCCGGAAAGTCATTACCGTGGATGAAGAAACACCGACGTCGGACATCGCCGGCATCCTCGAAGAAAATCGCATCAAGGGCGTTCCCGTGGTGCGGGGGGAGCAGCTCGTCGGGATCGTCAGCCGCGCGGATATCATTCGTGCGCTTGCGGTACAGCACATTCCAATCGCCTCGCGCTCGGACGATGATCATGCCTTACGCCAGACTGTGCTGGATATCATCGGCAAATCGGAGAACGCAACCGGTTCATACGTAAACGTCCTGGTTAAGGATGGCGTCGTGCACCTCTGGGATCTGGCGACGTCATCGGAACAAAAAGCGGCGTTGCGTGTCGCGATCGAGGCTATTCCCGAAGTCGCGGCGATCCAGAACCATTTGCAGATATCGCAGCATTTGATCGAACAGCCCGATTAGGCGAACCGGAATTTAATCAAGATGAAACCGATCCAGGACAAAGCAGAAGTCTCCATCGACTTCCCGGAAAAATTCTATATGGGCTCGTTCGCGCGGGACTCGAAATTCGAGGCCCGTTCCGAAAATGACGGGCTCCTGATCAAGATCGTCAAGCCGCACGGCGAAAAGCGTGTCGTCGAGATCCATCTCCACCATTACCTCCTCGCGGATATCCTTTCCGAATGGGCGGAGTCGATCGCGGACGAATCGTTCGAGGACAAGGATCACCGCAAGACACTGATCGATGCGTTGGGAAAGCTGCAACAGGCGCTATCGCGCAAATAGAGTACCGATCCGCGACACCGCAGCCCGGTCCGACAGCAATCCGTCCCCTAACGGTTCAGCAGGGTCGGTGCCGCGACCTCCCTCCCTATCGCCCAAAGGGTAGACCGCCGCGCGCCAAATGCCGATCATGGTTGCATCAAACGCATCCTACGGGCCGTGTGGGTCGATCAGTCTTTCTTGGGAGGAGATACGCATGTCACGCAATACTCTGGGCGCCTACAACATCGAAGATTTCCGCCAAAGGGCGAAGAGGAAGTTGCCGCGCGGCATTTTCGAATTCGTCGATGGCGGCGCGGAAGACGGCATCGCGGTGCAGAACAATCGCGACGCCTACCGGACGCTCAAGATCAAGAACCGCGTCCTGGTGGACGTCTCCGAGCGCACGACCGAAACGGAAATCTTTGGCAAGAAGATCGCCATGCCCTTCGGCATCTCACCGACCGGGTCGGCCGGGATCGTCAGTTATGGCGGCGAAGTCGAAATCGCCAAGGCGGCGGCCAAAATGGGCGTTCCTTGCACCGTGGCAACCAATGCGCTGACGCCGATGGAGGAAATCTGCGAAAAGGCCGGCGGCAATCTCTGGTTCCAGCTCTACATGTGGGCCGACCGGGAGATGAGCATGACCTTCATGAACCGGGTCAAGGCGGCCGGGTTCGAAACGCTCATGGTGACGGTGGACGGTCCCGTCGGGCCCAATCGGGAATACAATCATCGGAACGGGTTTTCGATGCCGATCCATTATACGCCGCGCCTGTTCGCGCAATTGCTGGCCAAGCCCGGCTGGTGCGCGCGGGTGCTGGCGCAGCAATATTTGCGGCGCGGCGCGTTCAAAAAGGAAAACTACCCGGCGGAATTGTCGCGAAAGATTACCGGCGCCGACCTCACCTACAACCACGTCAAGTCGGACAAGCAGTCCTGGGACGATATCCGGCGCATCCGCGACATGTGGCCGGGCAATTTGCTGATCAAGGGACTTCAGAGCAAGGAAGACGCGGTGATCGCGATGAACGAAGGCCTCGAAGGCGTCGTTCTGTCGAACCATGGCGGACGCTATGTCGACAGTGCGCCCGCGCCCTTGCAAGTGCTGCCCGAAGTTCGGGCCGCGGTCGGCGACCGAATTCGCGTGATCATCGACAGCGGGGCGCGGCGCGGCTCCGATATCGTCAAGGCGATGGCGCTCGGTGCGGACATGGTGATGTCCGGCCGGCCGACGCTCTGGGGGGCGGCCACAGCGGGCGAAGCGGGCGCCTATCGCGCCCTCGAAATCTTCCACGCGGAAACCGACCGCATCATGGCGCAATTGGGGCTCAATTCCGTGGCGGAAATCGGCCCGCAAATATTCTGGAACCCGCCCGATTGGGTGCCTCGGATCGAAGAACCGCTCAGTGCGGCGGCGGAATAGGATTTCCGCCGGCCAAGGTCGGCGGCGCGATTCGGCGCAATGCCGCCCAAACGTGGTTTCGTCCCGCCGTTCTTCAGGCGAACCGCAACGTGACGCGCAGGCCCGATTCGTTATCGGCGAGTTCGAGAGCGGCGTCGTGCAAATCGGCCACGGCCTTGACCAGCGCCAGACCAAGGCCGTTTCCAGGCGTCGTCCTGCTCTGCTCGACCCGGTAGAACCGCCGCAGCACCTTTTCCCTATCCCCGGCCGGAATGCCGGGGCCGGTGTCCGCCACGGTGAGGACCGGCCGCCCTGCCTCGCGCGCCAGCGACACGGACACGCGGGTGTCCGCCGGGCAATGCCGGATGGCGTTCTCGACGAGATTGGCAAGCAATTGGGTAAGCAATTCATGGTCGCCCCGCACCCGGACATCCGGCTCGGTTGACCCGGTGAGATGCTGGCCATGGTCTTTCGCGACGTCTTCATAGGCATCGACGATCGTCGACACGATCTCGGAGAGGTCAACATCCGAAAAACGGCCGCGCCGCGCCCGCGATTCGATCTGCGCGATCCGCAAGAGCGCGGCAAAGGTTTCGAGGATCTCGTCCGTCTCGCCGATCGCGGCGTCGAGCGCCGCGCGATGCTCCTCCAGGGTCAACTCCTTGTCGCGCGCAACCTCCAGGCGTTGCCGCATACGCCCGAGCGGCGTGCGAAGATCGTGTGCGATATCGCTGGTCACCTGCTGCAGGTTCGTCATCAGCTGACCGATCCGGTCCAGCATGTGATTGATATTCGCGGCAAGGGTGTCGAGTTCGTCGCGCGCGCCTGTCACGGGTAAGCGCTGCGACATGTTTCCCGCGACGATTTCATGCGTCGCCCGGCTGATCGCATCGACACGGCGGAGCGCGCTCCGGCCGAGAATGAGCCCGCCGAGCACCGCCAGCGCGAAGATGAGTCCCAGGGTCCATGCAAAGGAACGGAGCAGTACCTCCTGTACTTCGAACTTGCCGTCGAGCTCCTTGGCGACGATCAGGGTGGTTCCGTCGAGATCCACGCCGCGGCCGAGATATGGCTCACGATCGTTGTCGTCGCATTTGCGACAGATTTCGGCGAGAGAAATCTCGCGCCAGCCCGTGAACGACGGCGGCGGCGCGCCGACCCCGGCCAGTTTGCCGCCCGTGGCGTCCAGATAGAAATAGGCGGTTCCGCGCTTATGGGCATCGGCCGCACGATCGTCGACGGCTCCGATGAGCGCATCGCGCCCGCCGCGGCGATACAACATCACAAGGTTGACCGACTCCGCCTTGACGAAATCGCGCAGTTGTTCGTCGAGCTCTTTGGTCGTCAACCAAAAGACCACGGCGAATAGGATAACGACCGACGCCGCGAACAACAGCGTATAGGCTGTGACGATCCGAACCGGCGCGCTCCGGAAATAATCACCGATCTTCATCGACCCGGTATCCAGAGCCCCGAACGGTGTGAATCAGCGCATCCGCGAACGGCTTATCCACCTTGGCGCGAAGCCGGCTGATATGCGTCTCGACGACGTTGGTTTTGGGATCGAAGTGGAAATTCCAGACCTGCTCGAGCAGCATCGTCCGGGTCACCACGCGGCCGACATTGCGCAACAGGAATTCCAGCAGGCGAAATTCGCGCGGTTGGAGGTCGATGGACCGGCCGGCCCGCGTCACGGTGCGACGCACCAGGTCCATCTCAAGGTCGCCCACCGTCAGGACGGTGGACTCCTTCTGCAGCGCCGGGCGCCGCCCCAGAGCATGAACGCGCGCCAGCAACTCGGAGAATGCAAACGGTTTGACGAGGTAATCGTCGCCGCCCGCTTCCAGCCCCTCGACCCGATCGTCCACGCCCGACATCGTCGTCAGAAACAGAACCGGCGTGCCAACGCCCGCTTGCCGAATCGTCTTGACGATCGCGAGTCCATCGATCCCCGGCAGCCGCCGATCGACAATGATCACGTCATAGACCTCGCCGGCGGCGAGAAGCAATCCGTCGCGCCCGTCCGCCGCGTGGTCCAGCACATGCCCATCCTCGGTCAGGCCGTTGGTGATATAGGCGGCGGTGCCCGCGTCGTCCTCGATCAGGAGAATTTTCATTGGACCACAATCGTCCTACCAGCGATGCGCCTGCCGGCCCTTTCGTCATTTCTCCTTGTCCTTGTCCTTGTCCTTGTCCTTGTCATCATCGTCGTCGTCACCGTCCTTTCGCAACCGTTTCACGACGAGTTTCGCGGTGACAGGATCGACTGTCACCTTATGTTTCTCGCCGTCGACGACCACCCGTATTTCGAACAGCATCTTGCCGTTTCGTTCCTTCAACCGGCCCTTCACCGCCTGTCCACCGGACTTTGCCTGTGCAAGCTCGATCGCCCCGACCAGGGTGACTTTTGCAGTTTCCAGGGCGCTGAGCATAGCCGCGTCCTCGCGGCGGTCCTCATCGTCGAAAAAGTTCTCGATCCTGTCCCAAAGACCCGGGCCTTCCACGTCTTCGATGCGACCCGATACAGCGTCGACGATCACCTCGACCGGCCCGTCCTTCGAAAT
Organism: Alphaproteobacteria bacterium; assembly: GCA_041557595.1. Classification (GTDB taxonomy): domain Bacteria; phylum Pseudomonadota; class Alphaproteobacteria; order UBA8366; family UBA8366; genus JAOTYV01. Next base: position 10,415 of record JBFFGE010000028.1, on the reverse strand, counting down.
CGTCTTGACCTCGTACACCTCGATATCGTCGTCCCGTTCGCGTTCGATCTTGCGGGCACGCCCCCCGGTACGCCGTTCGACAATCCGCAGCGCCTCCACCAGGGAAACCGGACCGCCGCCGGATGTGTCAGACGTCCCGGATGCCGCGGGCGGAGCCGCCTGTGCCAAGGGTACTCCGGAATCCGCAATGGCGGGACTCCCGGCGGCCGTTCGATCGACGCTCTGTCCAACTGTCGCGCTGGTGCTCCACGCCGCAACGAGCGCCGCCGCGGTGACGATGAGTTGAGCCTTGGTCATCTCTACCAGACCCTCCCCGGGATCCGTTTCGAAATTCGATTCGTCGGTCGCGGCGCAGTCCGCTGAATTTTCTTGCCGCCGTCGACAATGCAACTTGTGCCGTTCGGTGCGGTAACCAGCAACTTTCGGCTGCCGTCTTTTCGGGAAACGAGCACTTCGACCACGTTGTCGGAGCCGGCGACGCCGATCGTAACGGGTAATTTCGTGTATGTGCGCGCAAGATGGCCTTTCATGACATTTCGTTTGGCGCAGAGTGCCTGCTGCGCGGCCGCCGGCGTCGCGGTGAACATTGCGGCGCAAGCGGCGGCCGCTATTGCACCGCGAAATATGTGTTTTTCTACAATGGTCGTGTTTCGCACGCGGCGAAATCGAAGCGTCCGGCCGCGGTGTCCCGCGGTGTCGGCGTTAGATGCGGTACAAGTCATGGCAGCGATGTCCTTTCCGAGAACGGACCGCATGAATTCGGTCCCGATGCCGGGTATAGTGGAACATCGCGAATTGGCGGCGGATCGCCGCAAGATTACAATTCCGTAACCTTATCGCCGGGTAAATACGATACCGGCATCGAACCTCGGAGACTTTGCCAGGGGATCGACGGGATCGACGGCCGCAGGGGCGGTTCGCCCAGGAATATCACTGAAACTTCGGCATGATCTCGTCGGCGAACAGTTTCATATACTTGATCTGGCGCTCATAATCGCCGCGTTCGGTGCTGAACCAGATTTTCGTGGCGCCCGCTTCGGCCAGCGACCCGATGCGCTCGATCCAGTCCCCGACATCGCCGGCCAGCGCATAGCGTTCGAGCGCATATTCGGTCAGCCCCAGCTCCGACATCCGTTTCGGGTTCAATCCCGTATCCAGCACATGATCGTAGAGTTCGTATCCGTCTACATATTCCTGGATCTTGGCGCGGAACTGGCTCGGCACGTTCTTGTTGTCGAGGCCGAAGCGCATGGAATGGTTGAGGATCGACGAGACCGAAGCGTGGATCGCCTCCACCGCCTTGTCGCGGTCCTCGTCGAGCGACGACCGCGTGGTGAACCAGACATCGACCTCGGACGGATCCCGGCCTTCGGCCTTGGCGCCCTCGGCAACGCGCGCGAGCGTGTCCGCGATCACTTCCGGCAGCACGCCGGTTCCCGCGATCACCCCGTCGCAAATGCGACCGCCCAGATGCAGCGTCCGGGGGCCCTCGGCGCACAAGGTAATCGGGATGCGGTCGCGCACGGTCTCCTCCTGCCAGCGCACCCGCTGCGGCCGGCCGTCATAGCTGCCCTGGCCCTTGGCGACCAGGTCGCGGACGCAGGTGATGTAATCCTCGATCCGCGCCCGGGTCGCCGGCTTCAGGCCGATGTTGTAGATCGCGCTGTCGCCGCTCGCCATATCCATGAACGCGCGCCCCTCCGTCATAGCGTCGATCGACGCCAGGAACGCCGCCATGATCTGGGGTTCGCGGGTCAGCGGGTTCGTCGGATGGATGCCGACTTGCGCATTTCGGGCGTTTTCCGCAATCAAGGTCGCTCGCACATAGGCGTCGCCACCGATGAAGCTGGTGTCGTAGGTCCCGATCATGTCGACGCCCGCCCCGTCGATCACCCGGATCAGTTCCCGGAATTGCTCCAGTTGCGCCCGATGCGGAAATGCCGGGCCGCTCGAAACCATGACGCCGAATTGCACCTTCATATTGCTTCTCTCCTTATTCCTGAACCATGCCGCACGCCGCTACGGATGGGTTGCCGCCCGGCCGCTTTCCGCGGCCTCCGTAATCTTGTCGACCAAGCGATGCAGCCCCACCGCGGTCTCGAATGTCGGCAGAGGACTGTCTTCGCCGCGGATCGCGCGCGCGAACAGCGCGTACATTTGACCGACATTGACCGCCTCCCCCGTCGGCGTGCCCGGCGTGGCCAAGGTGAAGCGGTCCGGCACCGGCATCGGCTCGAGCGCGTTATTGCCCTTGGCCCCGTGCACGAAGACCTCGCCCAATTGGGGCGAGTCCTCGCCCGTCGCGACCAAGGTGCCCTCGCGGCCGTAAATCTCCATGCGGTAGCCGCTGCCGGCGAACGGAATGGCCGCAATATGGCTCGACGCCACCGCCCCATTCGCCAGCCGGCCGCTCAGCAGCACATTGTCGGGCGAGGTGACGTCCACCAGCGTATTGGTGCCGGTGTCGAGCCATTGCTTTGCCCGGGTGGCCACCACGGTCGACAGACGGTTGAGATCGCCGGCCACGAAGCGCATGGCGTCCACGGTGTGCCCATTGGCGATGGTCAGGGTATTGGCGCCGAGCAAGGCGTCCCGCTGCCAGGTGCGGTGCGACGGACGGGACAGCACGCCGTCGCGCATCAGGCAGACATGGACCGCCATGATCTCCCCGACATATCCCGCATCGACCTGCTCCTTCATATACATCAGCGCCGGATTGACGCGGGCCTGCAGGCCGATCGCGGTCGCGAGCCCGTTGGCCTCGGCCAGCGCGGACAATTCCTCGGCTTCCCCGGTCGTCCGCCCGAGCGGCCATTCGCAATAGACGTGCTTGCCTGCTTCCAGCGCCGCCTTGGTCGGCCCGTAATGCGACGGGACCCGAACGACGACGGCGACGGCGTCGATCTCCGGCGAGGCGACCATCTTGCGATAGTCGTCGAATGCCAGCCGGGCGCCGTAGGCCAGGCGCGCGGCCTCGGCGCTGTCGGCTTTGGTGGTACAGACGGCGGTCAATTCGACCTCCGCGCTCGCCTGGACCGCCGGCAGGTGCGATCGGGCCGACCATGTCCCTTTGACGCTGGCGCCGATGAAGCCCAGCCGAATTTTATCCGCCATGTCGCTTTTCTCCCTGAGAAGTATCTTCCGTGAACCCGGCACGATGGGCCGATTCCGGCGTCGCCAAATCGATACTGTGACCCGCCCTTTCGATCAGGACAACCCGCCGGGCGGCGCATTCCGCAAATTCGAGATGGCATCGCCAATTTAGACAGGGGGCGGCCCTTGCCCTCGATAAACCAACAATGGGAACATACGGAGTCCCGCAACCGGGTATCAGAGGGAGCGCGAACCGATGTCTTATGAGCGTATTCAGGTTGAACGGATCGCCGGCGCGCTGGGCGCGATGATCGACGGTGTCGACCTGAGCGGCCCGATCGACGATGCGACTTTCGCGGAGATACGCCGCGCCTGGCTCGAAAATCTCATCATCTTCTTTCGCGGCCAAACGCTGAACGACGATACACTGATGGCGTTCGGGCGGCGTTTCGCCCCGTTGTTTTGTCATCCGAATTTCGTGCCCGATCCGATCCATCCGGAAATCGTGCGGATCCACCGCCGACCCGGCGATCGCAGGATCGTCGGCGAGGATTGGCACGCGGATACGACCTGCATGCCGGAACCGCCGTCGGGCGCCGTGCTGTTCGCGGTCGATGTTCCGGAGTATGGCGGAGACACAATGTTCGCCAATCAATATCTTGCCTATGAAAGCCTGTCAGATGGCATGAAGGAACAGGTGTCCTCCTTGCGCGCGGTCCACAGCGATATCAAGGCCGCCGGGCCGCAGGCGGACCGCAACAAGGACCGTTCGTCGAAGGTGCGGGAAGACGCCGACTGGCGCGAAACCGTCAGCGAGCATCCGGTCGTCCGCACCCATCCGGAGACCGGGCGCAAGAGCCTGTTCGTCAATGCGTCCTACACCTTGCGACTCGCGGGCATGACGGAAGAGGAAAGCGCGCCGTTGCTGAATTATTTGCTGCAGCACGGCCACCGCCCGGAATTCACCTGCCGGTTCCGCTGGGAAAAAGGCTCCGTCGTGGTGTGGGATAACCGCTGCGCGTTGCACATCGCCGTCAACGACGTCCATACCGGACCGCGGATCATGCACCGCGTCCAGATGGCGGGCGATACGCCGCTCGGCCCGATAGGCTTGCAATAGCCGCCCCGGTGCGCCGTTTCTTTCCACACCGCGTTTTTCCGTGTATGGCTTTTCGCCCATGACAGTCACCCCAATTACCGATAGCGCGGAACTCAAGGCGTTTTGCCGGCGGATGGCGAATACCGAGTTCGTTACGGTGGACACGGAATTCATTCGCGAAAAGACCTATTGGCCGATTCTCTGCCTTGTGCAGGTCGCCGGGCCCGAGGATTCCGCGGTCATCGACATGAAAGCGCCGGGGCTCGATCCCGAGCCGCTCTACACACTTCTCGCCAACACCAAGATTCTCAAGGTTTTTCACGCCGCACGGCAAGATCTCGAGATTTTCTACAACAAGATGGGCAAGGTGCCCGCACCGATCTTCGATACCCAGGTGGCCGCCATGGTCTGCGGCTTTGGCGATCAGGTCGGCTACGAGACCATCGTAAACCGGATTCTCGGGCAAAGCGTCGACAAGGGTTCGCGTTTCGCGGATTGGTCGCGCCGGCCATTGACCCAGAAACAGCTGCAATATGCGCTCGACGACGTCCTGCATCTGCGCGGCGTCTATGAATTTCTGGCCACGGAGTTGGCGAAGTCGAAGCGCGCGGCCTGGCTCGAAGAGGAGATGGCCACCCTGACCGCGCCGCAAACCTATCAAATGGCGCCGGAAGACGCGTGGAAACGCCTGAAAACACGGGGCGGCAACAAGAAATTCTTCGCCGTCCTCAAGATGACGGCCGCCTGGCGCGAGGAAGAGGCCCAGACACGCGACATGCCGCGCAATCGCATCATTCGCGACGATTCGCTGCTCGACATCGCCGCACATGCGCCCACAACCGTGGACGCGCTCAACCGGACGCGGGGCCTGCCGAAAGGCTTTGCGGAGGGCAAGTTGGGACGCCCGCTATTGGCCGCGATCCAGTCGGGTCTGAAGCTGCCGGATAACGAAATTCCGTCGCGGCCGCGTCGCGATCGGCCGACCCCCGGCATCGGCCCCCTGACCGATCTGCTGAAAGTCCTGCTGAAGCATGAGTGCGAAAGACATGCGGTCGCATCCCGCCTGATCGCCAGCGCCGACGACCTGGCGATGATCGCCGGCGACGACAAGGCGGACGTGGCGGCATTGCGGGGCTGGCGCCGTGAACTGTTCGGCAAGCAGGCGCTCGCGCTCAAGCATGGCAAGCTCGCGCTCGCCGTGGACGGCAACGGCATCGCCGTCATCAAGACGCCGAGCAAAAAATCCTAGATCAACCCGCCATTAATTGGATTCAATCAAAGGCAGAAAAGTTGATCGATTCAACAATGATTGAGCAGCCGGTTCAATCGCCGGCGCTGCTCATCTTCATATTGCCGTTCGGAAGGTAATATTCGATCTCCGCTTCGCAGGCTATTGCCTTGGCAAGCGAGAGAAAACGCCGCTCGACGACATCGCCGACAAGAATATCCGCATGATCCGGCAACGACAGCGTCAGCCGGCGTTCCTTCCGGCTCAACGCCGACTGCTTGAGCAAGGAAATCACGCCGCCGGAATAGGTATAGGCGAGCCGCATGGCCAATCCGATGGACCGCGCGTGCTCGGCCTCGGATTCCGACAGGAGCAACCCCGCCTCGCGCCGGATCAGCTCTTTCGGCAATGCGGAATGGCGCGCGGCAACGGCCATTGCGATGAACGCCCGCCCGGCATGATCGGTCCCGACGGCCGGGTGCCGCAGGATCCGCGAAAATACCATCTCGGCGCGGTAATCGGGATGTTCGGACCAGCCGATATCGGCGAGATAGCAGGCCGCCAGCCGATGCCGCATCTGCTGCTTCGTCTCGTCCGGAAAGATCGGCGTCATCCAATGAAACAATGCTTCGCCGTCGGCAGTCACCCGGCCCATCCGCTCCGCTTCGCGCTGACAGATCGACAGGAGCGGATCGCGTCGCCGGGTCGTCGCCGGTAGACGATCGTACAGGCAACCCTCGCGCAGACCGTACGCGGAAAACACGACGTCCTTGACGCCGGACACCTGGACAATGCGCTGCAGCAAATAAGCCGCGTAGGAAACGGTATCGATGCGCTGGCGCGATATCCCGGGAATCTTGCGCAGCGAACTGGTGCCCAGTTTGCCCAGGAGCTTGGTAAATTCGACGATTTCCCGTGCATCGATCGTGTAGTGGTGGATCACGTGTAACGGATAGTCGCACTGCGCCATATGCGCGCGCGCCAGCATTCGCCAAGCGCCGCCAACCGGATAAAAATGCGCGCCCTTCGCCCCGGGAACCCAATCGACCGAGGCCAAATGCTCATCGATGCGGCGCCGCCACTTTGCCGTACGCCCATCGCCAAGGTCCAGGAGCCGCAAGGGCCCAAGCGGTAATGTGGTGTAATCGAGGGACGTGCAGTCCTTCAGCTTGACCAGTTCCACGCTGCCGCCGCCGAGATCGCCCATCAGGCCGTCCGCGTCGGGGATCCCGGACAAAACACCCATTGCGGACAATCGCGCCTCGTCCTCGCCGGCCAGAATGCGCACCTCGAAGCCGCACCGCTCGCGCACGGCCGCCACGAATTCCGGACCGTTCTCCGCATCCCGCACCGCCGCCGTCGCGACGACGTCGATCCGCTCGACACCCATGGCGTTCAACAAGCCGCGAAACCGGGCCAGGCTCGACAACGCCAATTCCATGCCGGATTCCAGCATGCGACCGCTCTTCGCCATCCCTCGGGCGAGGCCACAGAGTACCTTTTCATTGAACACCGGCGTCGGCGCACGCTGAGCGCCCTCATACACCACCAGACGGATCGAATTCGACCCGATATCGACCACCGCGACAGGCGTCGGGCCTCGCCGCCGGCCGTCTCGGCCCCCGCGCGTCAATACACCCGGCACGCGATCACATCCGTTTCAGTTGCAAGGCGCGGACCGGGTTCGATTGCTCCAGCGCGCTGCCCCGGCCGGACAGGCTTGGATTCGTCATGAAGAACGTATGAGCGCTGAAGGAACCGGCGTCCGACGCCATCCGATGGAAGCTGCCATCCGGCTGCATTTGCCAACTTTGCGCCACATCGTTGAAATTGGCGATCATGATTTGTTCGATGACCTGCTTCTTGACCGTGGAATTGCCGATCGGTACCAGCGTCTCCACGCGGCGGTCGAGGTTGCGCGGCATCCAATCCGCGGAAGATATAAACACCTTGGCCTGGGCGGACGGTAATTTCCGACCAGCGGCAAAGCAGACAATCCTGCTGTGTTCAAGAAAACGACCAACGATACTCTTAACTCTTATCGTTTCGGACATCCCCTCGACGCCGGGCCGGAGGCAACAAATGCCGCGCACGACAAGGTCGATTTCGACTCCTGCCTGACTGGCCTTATACAGCGCATCGATGATGCCCGGGTCAACCAGGGAATTCAGCTTCGCCCAAATCTGCGCCGGCTTGCCGGCACGCGCATTTTCGATCTCTTCGTCGATCAGCCGCTCCAGCGAGGACCGCAGCGTCAACGGAGAAATCGCAAGCTTTTCCATGGCGTCCGGTGTCGCGTAGCCGGTCATATAGTTGAACAGTTTCGCAGCGTCGCGTCCAAGCGCCGGATCGCAGGTAAAATAACTCAAATCGGTATAAATGCGCGCCGTCACAGGATGGTAATTGCCTGTGCCGAAATGGGAATAGGTGCGTAATCCGCCGCCTTCGCGCCGCACCACCAGCGATACCTTGGCATGGGTCTTGATGTCGACGAAGCCGTAAACCACCTGCACGCCGGCCCGTTCCAGATCGCGGGCCCAGCGGATATTCGCGGCCTCGTCGAATCGCGCCTTCAATTCGACCATGGCGGTCACCGCCTTGCCGGCATCCGCCGCCTCGACCAATGCCTTGACGACCGGCGAATCGTCGGACGTTCGGTACAAGGTCTGCTTGATGGCGACGACCGCGGGATCGCGCGCGGCCTGCCGCAGGAATTGCACCACCACATCGAAACTTTCGTACGGATGATGGACGATAATGTCCTTGGTGCGAATGGCGGCAAAACAATCGCCGCCGAAATCCCGGATACGTTCCGGGAAACGCGCGCTGTAGGACGCGAATTGAAGATCCTTGCGCTCCTCGGCGATCAGCATCGCGATATCGCTCAGCCCCAGGAATTCCTCCAGTTCGAAGCAATCTTCAGCCTTCACGCCGAGTTGTTCGGTCACGAAATTCCGCAGCTGCGCCGGCATGCCGGCATTGACCGTCAGGCGAATGACATTGCCGCGCCGGCGTTGTTTCAGCGCGGATTCGAAGGTCAGAACCAGATCTTCCGCTTCCTCGTCGATTTCGACTTCGCTGTCGCGAATGACACGAAACACGCCCTGACCCGTCACCTCGAATCCCGGAAACAGACGATGCAGGTACCGGCCTATCACGTGCTCCAACGCGATGGAGCGCAAATCCGGACCCGGCAGCCGGATGAACCGATCGATATGGCCGATCGACATCAATCCGGTCAGATGGCGCTCGTCCGACGGCCTGCGAAGTTGCAGCACCATCACGAGACCCTTGTTGGGGATGAAAGGAAACGGATGCGTCGGATCGATCGCGAACGGGGTCAAGACCGGAAAAATCTGCTCCGCAAACCAATCTTCGAGCCAGGATTCCTCCGCTTTCCGCAAGGCGTCGGGTTCGACCACGGTGATGCCGGCGGCGGCGGTTTCCTTGCGCAACTTTCGCCAGCAGCGCTGTTGTTCGACGAGCAGCATCCCCGCTTCATTGGAAATCGCGATGAGCTGTTGCGCCGGCGTCAGCCCGTCATCGCTCGGCGTCGATACGCCTGCCGCGACCTGCCCCATCAGCCCGGCGACGCGGACCATGTAGAATTCATCGAGATTGCTGCTCGAAATCGCCAGGAAGCGAAGCCGTTCCAGCACCGGATGCGCCGAGTTATAGGCTTCTTCGAGCACCCGCGTGTTAAAACTCAGCCAGGAAAGCTCCCGGTTCAGATATCGGGAGCCGCTATTTGGTTCCGGCGCTCGCTCGGCAATCACTTCGACGGTCGACACCTGTCGTCTCCTCAATCGCGCAATACCTGATATGGGCGCATTTCTTTGCGTTTACAGTACAACGGTACACGAAAATAATAACGGAATGTTTACGATATGGACCCGATCGAACGAAAGGATCCCGTGTTGCGGCTCACCCTCTATCGTCACGCCAAGACCGAACGGCCCGATACCGGTTTGGACGATTTCAATCGCGCCTTGACCGGGCGAGGGCGCTCCGCCGCCGCGACAATGGCCCACGCGATGATCGCCGAGGGGAGTTCGCCCTCGCTCATCTTGTGTTCGGCCGCCCGGCGCGCCCGGGAGACGCTTGCCGGCGCTATTCCCATCCTGCGCGGTGACTGTCGAATAGAAATCGAACATGGGCTCTATCTCGCCAGCGCGGCGGCGGTGTTGGATCGCCTGCGGGCAATCGAGAGCGCCGATTCGGATGTTGCCGTGATCGGCCACAACCCCGGCCTGCAGGAGCTCGCGGTGACATTGGCGGCGCCGGCGAATTCGGAAGCGTTCCGCGATCTCTCGGCGGGCTTCCCGACCGCCGCACTGGCGGAACTCGAATTTCGCGCCCGCCGCTGGTCCGAATTGAAACCGCAGCAGGGAAACCTTCGCCGTTTCGTCACGCCCCGCGCCCTTGCCCGCGAAAACTGAGGATGACGCATGGTGCGCCTTAAAGCGTGCCCGAGAAACTGCCGCCGTCCATCAACAGGTTCTGGCCCGTGATAAACCCGGCATTCGCGCCGCACAGAAACGCGCAGGCATCGCCGAATTCGGCCGGCGTCCCGAACCGGCCGGACGGGTTTTCCGCCCTGCGCTGCGCCACCAGTTCTTCATAGGGCTTTCCGAATTTTTCGGCCTGAAATCGCATATTGTCGAACAGCCTGTCGGTTTCGAACGGTCCCGGCAGCAGGTTGTTGATCGTCACGTTATGCGCCACGGTCTTGCGCGACAGGCCGGCGACAAATCCGGTCAAGCCGGCGCGGGCGCCGTTCGAGAGACCGAGCACTTCAATCGGCGATTTGACGGCCGCCGATGTAATGTTGACGATCCGGCCGAAGCCACGCGCGATCATTCCATCCACGGTCGCCTTGATCAGGAAGATCGGCGTCAGCATGTTGCCGTCGACCGCCTTGATCCAATCCGCGCGGTCCCAATCGCGAAAATCGCCCGCCGGCGGACCGCCCGCATTGTTGATCAGGATGTCCGG